>JBMNRF010000003.1:0-165094 GCA_050944495.1 Marvinbryantia sp. | reverse complement strand
TTCATAAAAACACCTCGCATTGAAAATGTAATCAATGCGAGGCAACATTTTTTGAGCGTTTTGTCAAGTATTTTTAAGCATTTTTTATTTTTTTTTTTGATAAATCTTAAGTTGACGACATTGCCCGTTTTACGGGTGGGGGCGACTAGATGAAACTTACCTATTTTTTACAAAAGAACGGTGTTGAATTTTACTTTTGACTGCTAATATAAACAATGTCATGACGGAGAATATAAAACACAGCAAAATATACAGAATCTTTTGGAAATTATGGAAAAATATAATGAAATCACAGAGTAAATATGCTGTATTGATGCTGTAACTATAAACAAAAGGCAGATGGGTTAAAAACCAGAAAATTAAAGGAGGATCTATTATGAGGAAGAGAAATCATGTAATGTTGTTTTTCCTGGCGTCCGCAGTAATGCTTGGCAGTGTTCCGGCATTCGCGGAAGAAACTTCCGGGACAAAAGAAATCCAGCTTCTCGCAACCAGTGACCTTCATGGAAAATTTGCGCCGTATGATTATGCTGTAAATGAAGAAAGTACATCTGGCAGTATGGCACAGATCCAGACCATTGTAAATGAGCTCCGTACCGATAATACGATCCTTGTGGATGTCGGGGATACGATTCAGGGCAATTCAGCGGATTTATTTCTTGAGGACGAAGTACATCCGATGATTCAGGCAATGAATTATATGAAATATGATGCTTGGATTCTGGGAAATCATGAATTTAATTACGGAATCGATACCCTGAAACATATTATGGAAGGTGCGCAGATGCCGGTTTTGAATGGCAATGTTTATGACGGAGAAGGGAAGCTTCTGACAGAAAACGCTTATACCATTATTGAAAAGGACGGCGTGAAGATTGCTCTGATCGGTATGGTGACGCCGAATATCACCAGATGGGACGCAGCAAATCTGGAAGGATATGAGGTGACAGATCCGGTAGAAGAGACGAAGAAGATTATTGAGGAAATTGGTGATCAGGCAGATATCTTTGTTGCTGCAGAGCATATGGGAGAATCTAATGAATACGAAGTGGCAAACTCAGGAGTGGTAGATCTGGCAAATGCATGTCCGGAATTAGATGTAATCCTTGCGGCACATGAGCATAAACTGGTGGAAGGAACGGAAGTAAATGGGGTTCTGATTGTGGAAAACCAGGATGCAGGCAAAACATTGGCACAGGTTAAACTGACAGTGGAAGAGCAGGAGGACGGTTCCTTTGAAGTGACAGACAAGACTTCGGCAAGCTATACGGCAGCAGATTATGAAGCCGACAGCGGGTTTATAGAAGCGTTGACAGATGCGGATACACGTGCGAAGGAAGATGCCAATACGGTGATCGGAACGCTGACAGGCGGCCCTCTCGCTCCGGAATCCGAAATCAACGGAATTGCGCAGGCAAAATTACAGGAATCTCCGCTGATCGATTTGATTAACGAAGTACAGATGTATTATACTGGTGCGGACGTATCGGCAGCGGCACTCTTTAATGATGCGGCTAATATGCAGGATGGCGATATTCGCAAATGCGACCTTTCTCTCATTTACAAATATGCAAATACTTTGTATAAGATGGAAATGACTGGTGCGCAGCTGAAAAAATATATGGAATGGTCTGCAAGTTATTATAATACGTTTAAAGACGGTGACTTGACGATTTCTTTCAATGAAGAAATCCCGGGATTCAATTATGATATTTTCAGCGGTGTAAATTATGAGATTGATATCTCGAAGGAACCGGGCGAGCGTATTCAAAATCTGAAACGTCCGGATGGAACAGACATTGCAGAAGATGATGTATTGATTGTAGCAGTAAATAATTACCGTGCATCTTCACAGCTCACTACATATGGCGAAATTTATAAGGAAGGTGAAGAGCTTCCGAAGATTCTGGAAATTGATGTAAGGGGAGATATCGGCGGTGTCCGTGAGTTGATTGGTGATTACATTGTGAATGTAAAAGGCGGTGCTTTAGAGGCTCCGGCTTTGAGCGGAAACTGGAAACTGACCGGATACAGCTGGGATGAAGAACTGCATGAAAAAGCAGCGCAGTTGATCAATGAAGGCAAACTGGAACTGCCGGCAGATGAAAGCAGCCGTAATACGAATGTCAGATCTATTACAGAAGCGGATCTGGAAGGAATAGAATAAGAAACGTGATTTGAAACTTTTTAGAGGTACAGGAACAGCGTTCCTGTACCTCTATTTGTGATTTTGGATAAATAAACAGATAAAATTTGTAAAAAATAGGTAAAACAACTAATGATACAAATAGAACAACTGATGATATTGAACGATACGCACAAAATAATTAAAATGAGAATAAAGAAAGAGAAGAATTGAGGTGACAAAATGAAATTAACATTTTTAGGAACAGGAGCCGGAGAAGGGTATCCGGGATATTGGTGTGAGTGTCCACATTGTACCTATGCAAGAAAGCACAGAGGGAAAAACCTACGAACAAATAGCTGTTTGGCAATTGATGAAGAACTTTTAATTGATATTGGTCCATCTAGCTTTGATAATGCAGTTCGTTTTGGGGTTAATTTGACACAGATTAAAACTTTGCTTATTACGCATCCGCATGAAGATCACTTATATCCTCAGAATCTTTTCTGGAGATATACAGATGAGATACTTTTGGAAAAGAGTTACATGGAACAAATGAAGTGTGGAGGGCCGCGATTTACAGATATACAGGAATTAAATGTTTATGGAAATAAGTACACAATCGAAGTATTGAAGCATTCCTTTAAAGAGGATCAAAGTCGTAAAATGGTATTCAATGAAGTCTTGGAAGGAAAAGAATTTGAGACAAGTGGATATTGGATTACGCCGGTTCGTGGAAATCATGGAAACGAAAAGGGATTTGCGCATAGTTATGTGATTCAAAAAGAGAATAAAACGATGTTGTATGCGCTCGATACAGGCACATATGATGCAGATCAGTTTCAGCTGATAAAAAAATTCAAATATGATCTCATAATTATGGAGGGAACAACTGGATTAAATGAACAATATGGAGGACATATGTGTTTGCAAAATAACATTCAGATGCGAAATGAACTGGATAAATATGGGTGCTTGCAGCACAATAGTCGATTTATCTTAACACATATGTCTCCGCATTGGTGTCCGCCTCATGATTGGTATGAGTCTATTGTGGAAGCAGAAGGGATGGAATTAGCATATGACGGCAAGCAGATTGAACTCTAAAAGGCAGAAAGGAACATTTGCAAGTAATTTACGTCGATTTTGGCCTGCCTATGTTATGATTTTACCAGTTATTGTTTGGTATCTTATTTTTGCGTATTTGCCGATGGGCGGTTTGGTGATTGCATTTAAAAAATTTAGTGTGATAAAGGGGATAGCAGATAGTCCTTGGGTAGGTTTTGACAATTTTATAAAGTTATTTCGCACACCATCATTTTTACAATCAGTAAAAAATACATTAATTATCAGCGGATTGAATTTACTGATTTGTTTTCCGATTCCGATTATTTTTGCAATTTTGCTTAATGAGATAAAACAATTGAGGTTCAAGAAATTTGTACAGACAGTCAGTTATCTTCCGCATTTCATTTCCTGGTCAGTTGTCGGCGGTATGGTCTATATGATATTATCTCCAAGCACAGGTGTTATCAGCTCGGTTGTACGAACATTGGGGGGAACTCCTCAGAATTATATTGGCTTAAAAGAATATTTTAGACCAATTGTGGTTGGTACTGGAATTTGGAAAAGTATGGGTTGGTCTGCTATTATTTATGTTGCTGCGATTACATCAGTTGACGAGCAGCTATATGAAGCGGCAAGGCTTGACGGAGCAGGAAGATTCAGAAGAATCTGGCATGTTACTTTACCGGGAATACGAGCAATTATTGCAATACAGCTGATTCTTACAGTAGGACAGATTCTGAATGTTTCTTTTGATCAGATATTTATTTTAATTACAGATATGACACTGGAAGTGGGAGAAACGATAGATTATTATATTTATCGAACAGGTTTGGGCTCTTCTAATAATTTCAGTCTGGCTACTGCTTCCGGAATGTTTAAATCTGTGATAGGTCTGGTATTAGTACTTGGAACAAACTATATATCAAAGAAGCTGACAGATGGGGAGGGAATTTGGTAATGAAAAAAGTGAAAGCAAAAGAACCTCACGATATAGTATTTACCATCATTAATACCATAATTATGTTATTTGTAATAGCTGTGACACTCTATCCCTTCTGGTATGTACTTGTTGGATCTTTTTCAAGTGTGGGACATCTGGTTGAAAATGGTTTTGTGCTGTGGCCGGATGGATTTCATTTTGATGCATATAAGCAGGTTTTTCGAAATGATTTAATTCCGACAGCATATAAAAATACCATTCTTGTAACAGTAATAGGAACAGTAATAAGCATGGTATTAACAATACTTGGAGCATATGTATTATCTATTAAAAATTTACCGGGCAAAAAAGGACTTACCATATTTTTTGTTTTGACAATGTTGTTTAATGGTGGTTTAGTGCCTACTTATCTCGTTGTAAGTGAATTAAAATTGATTGATTCTTTGTTGGCTTTGATTTTGCCCACAGCAATTAGTACATATAATATGGTACTCATGAGAAATTTTTTCCAAAGTGTGCCGAATGAGTTATATGAAACGGCTTGTATTGACGGAGAGTCAATGATGGGATATCTAGTGCACATTTTGTTGCCACTTTCTAAAGCATCAATTGCGACGATTGTCATGTTTTATGCAGTTGCGTATTGGAATGATTATTTTAAAAGCCTTATTTATATTCGCGACAGTGCTCTTTGGCCTATGCAGACGGTTCTGCGTCAGGCATTACAGACAGCGCAATTTAATACAATGATGTATGAGGATGCTGCGCAGTCCCTTTCAACGGAAACGTTAAAAGATGCCATGATTGTGGTAAGTGTTTTACCGATTCTATGTATTTATCCGTTTGTACAGAAATATTTTGTGAAAGGCGTTATGGTGGGTTCTTTAAAAGGATAAAGAATAAGTAACTATGCATGACAGAGTCATGTGATAAATAAAGGAGGACAAAAATGAAACGTTTATTATCTTTGGCAATGGTATCAGTATTGACATGTGCATCTCTTGGAGCACCGGTATCTGCGGAAAGTGAGGATGTCGTAACATTGGACGTGTTTTATGCGAGTACGCGCCCGATGAATGAAGCGACGGATCTTACAAAACAATACATCCGTGATACGCTTGGAGTCGATGTAAATTTGATTCAAGGGGATGCAGCGAATTTTAATCAGCAGTTAGCATTGTATATTTCATCGGGGGACATGCCTGATCTTGTGTTGTGTGATTATAGTGTTTGGATGGATTATGCAAAAACGGGTGCCTGGGCAGATCTTTCCCCTTATCTCAGCGAGGATTATACGGATTTAATGAATTTTGTTGGCGAAGACTGGTCCTATATGACGATGGAGGATGAAATTTATGGAATTCCAAATGAATTGAAAGTTCCTTCCAGCCACGTGACATATATTCGTCAGGATTGGTTGGATAATTTGGGGTTGGAAATTCCAACAAGTTTGGATGAATTTACAGAAGTCATGCGTCAGTTCACGTTTAATGATCCGGATGGAAATGGCAAGGATGATACCTATGGACTGAGTGCGGCTGGGTATACGTATCTGTCATTTTTGATGGGAGCGTTTGGAGCTTCTACAGAACGAGATTATTTTTTGAATGAGGATGGAACCATTACGGATAATGCAATCAGCGATGAGTATAAGGCAGCGTTGGCATATCTTAGAGATATTTACAGTGAAGGTCTAATTGATCCGGAGTTATTTACCTGTACTTATGAACAGGCAATGGCAAAGTGGGGACGTGGAGAAATGGGAATGCTTTCCGCATGGTGGAGCCACGGATTTAATGCTTATTCCAGATTTGATTTTGGCTCTCTTCAGCCGGACGCAGTAGTAAAACCGATACTTCCGCCGGTAGGGGAAGATGGAAAAAGCGGAAATCTTTATTCTGCACCGTTTTCTCAGGTAGTAGGTATTAGTTATCTCTGCAGTGAAGAAGAAATTGAAGCAGCTATGAAATATATGAATTTCCAGGCCAGTGATTATGGTTTCCGTGTTCTGCAGTATGGTATAGAAGGGGAGTTTTTTGAATGGGATGAAGAAACGAATCAGACAACATGGTATTGGGGATTGAGTGATAATAAATCAAAATCTGGAAAATATGAAACGACGGATATGGAAGTATATAAAATTCTTTTCCATGAGGACTTGAATGCGCAAACATTCCGACTTGCAGGTACAGATGAATATAACTTGCTTGCGGATAGCTCTGATATGAGATATACGGAACCATATCGGGAAGATATATTCAGTATGTTTTTGACGGATGAGTATGTAGAAAATCATACAGAATTGGATGATTATTTTACACAGAATATGCTGGCATTCATTATGGGCGAAAAAGATTTGGATACAGAATGGGATGCTTATGTAAGCGAATATCTGAGTCTGGGCGGTGAAGTTGAGCGTCAGTCGCAATTGGAAGCATATAATGAAAGTTTTGGAACAGATTATACGTTTGCAAATTGATCATTTCATTAAAATTGAAACTTAAAGAAAACAGATGGAGACAATCAATGGAAGATAAGGCGATTGATTGTCTCCATTATTCAAAATAAAAACACTTTTGAAAAGAATAAATACGGAGTATACTATTTTTGAAAATATTTTGGACATGAGGTAAATGTACATGATAAAAAGAACAGTCAAAAGAAAAGTAACAATCAGAGGAACAGTCAGGGTACTGACTGCAGCAGTTATTATACCGACATTCTTTTTATCTGCATTTTTATATAGATCTTTTTACAAGAAATATTATGAAACAGTTTTATCGGCTAATGAAGCTGTTTTAAACGCAATATCGGTTTCGATTGAAGACAATCAAAAGATCGTGGAACATTTTATTGAAATGTTGAGTTATGATAAAGGTTTGCTTACTCTTTTAAGAGCAAAAGAAAGTGCATATAGTGAGGTTGTTCAGCAAGTTTTTGAAATTCAGGAACTGATTGCAGAGAGAGAAACTATGTTATCTGGTCTGGGGGGAGATATTGTTATTTTTTCTGATGAGGAATCTGTGCCAACGAGTTATTGGTATGTGCTTCCGATAGATAGTGCGAATGGGATGGAAGGATATCAGCGATTTCTGATGAGCGAACAGAGAGGATGTTGGGCAGGAGAAGAACAAATGTATCCGGAGGATACTGTGGTATCAAAAAATAATAGGCAGTTGAGGCTGAGCTATTATAGAGTGATTGCAGACAGTATGTCTGGTTCTGGACGTTTGGGAGTTATTAAATGTGGAGTAGATAAGAAAAAATTTTTAGAGGCAGTATCGACAACAGAGGTTGACGGAGAATTATTTGTTATTCAAAATGATAAAATAATTTATGGAAAAGCAATGGAACAGGATATTTCAGCTTTATGTTTAAGTAGTGGTAATACAAGACAGGATATAAATGGAAAAATTTATATTACACATCCAATCCGTGCGTTGAATATGAACATTGTGATTGGCTTAGATAAAGAAATGATTACGCATCAGGCGTTGGTTTATGGACTGCCGCAATTATTGATTATTTTAGGGACCGGGGTTGTTATGCTTCTGGCAAGCAGAGGATTTACACACTCTATTTACAGACGAATTGATCAAATTGTAGAGGTAGCTCAAAATGTAAAGAGTAATTATATGGATGTAACGCTGCCAAATTCAGATGACGATGATATTAGCGCTCTGGTTGATGCGTTAAACACATTAATTCAACAGATTCGCAGTAATGCGCAGGCACGTATTGAACACGAGAAAAAAGAAAAAAGTGCATTAAGACTGGCGTTTCAATATCAGATGAATCCACATTTTTTATTTAATACACTTAATTGGATGCAAATGTGTGTAGAATTGGGAACGGAATCCGAGAAGATATCAGAAGGAATTGTTATATTGGGACGCTTGTTGCGGTATAATTTGAATGGGGAAGCATATGCGCCAATTTGTCAGGAGATAGAAAGAACGGAGGATTATATTCGCTTGATGAATATGAGAAAAAATGATGTGATTTCACTCCGTGTAAACCTGAAAAATGTGGATATGAATCAACCTCTTATGAGATTTATGCTTCAGCCGCTATGCGAAAATGCAATTCAACATGGACTTATAGCAGGACAACAGCTTCATATAGATATAGATGTCAGTAAGATCGATATGGAATATATTATCAGCGTAAAAAATGACGGAACAATGATAGAAGCGGAAATGATAGAGGAAATTATGAGGAAGGTTCAGCATGGACAGGGAGAAAGTGGCGTAGGGCTAGCCAATATATATGCTAGAATTAAACTATTATATGGAGAAAGTTCAAACTTGTTGATAGAGTCAGATAAAGAAGAGACAAAAATTATTTTGTTGCTGAAGGAAACAAATGTTTTGAAGATTTACGAGGAGGTGCAATAATGCGTGTACTCATTGTAGATGATGATAGAATAAATTGTCTTGGGATAAAAAAGTGGATCGAAGATATGGGATTGTCTAGTGTGAACCATATAGAGGTAGCTTATTGTGCGGAAGCCGCTTTGGAATATGCGAAGTTTCATCGTATCAATATTTTGATTACAGATATTCAGATGGGAGCTATGAATGGTTTAGATTTGGTTGAAAACATAAAAGTGTATAGTCCGAATGTTGTATCTCTTATTATTACTGCATATGCAAGGTTTCCTTATGCACATAGAGCCATACAGTTAGGGGTGAAAAACTTTTTACTAAAACCTTTTGGAAAAGAAGAATTACGATCTGTATTGCAGGAAGCAATGGCAGAAATAAAACTGACAGATATTGATTCGAATACAGAAAATCCGATTCAGTGGGCAAAATTTTATATCCAGGAGCATATAGATTCAGAATTGAATATGGCGGTGATAGCAAACGAATTGAATTTAAGCTATACATATTTTAGTAAATTATTTCGTCAAGAAACAGGAAAAAGTTTTTCTGCTTATGTTACGGAAATAAAAATGCAAAGGGGAGGAGAAATGTTGAAAGGCGGAATGAGTATTGCGGAAATATCAGAATATCTTGGATATGGAACGCAGCAGAATTTTAGTCGGGCAT
Organism: Marvinbryantia sp.; assembly: GCA_050944495.1. Classification (GTDB taxonomy): domain Bacteria; phylum Bacillota; class Clostridia; order Lachnospirales; family Lachnospiraceae; genus Marvinbryantia. Next base: position 155,907 of record JBMNRF010000003.1, on the reverse strand, counting down.
TTAATAATTATTGGGGATGCAGTCCAAACAGTTATCGAAAGAAAAAAGAGAAAGAAGGAGAAGAGAAAATATGATTGCAAATTATCATACGCATACGTGGCGTTGTATGCATGCGACAGGTCAAGAGAGAGAATATGTGGAAAATGCGATTAGCGGCGGTATAAAAATTCTTGGGTTTTCAGATCATACTCCGATGCCATATTCAGATGGACATGTTAGTAATGTAAAAATGGGTTTAGATCAGCTTGAAGATTATGTAGATATGGTTTTACGGATGAAAAGAGAGTATGAAAAGGATATAGAGATTCACCTTGGACTGGAAGTGGAATATTATCCGAAATATTTTGAGGAACTGCTGAGAATAACAGGGCAGTATCCGATTGAATATTTTCTGCTTGGACAGCATTTTTTGGGAAATGAAATCGGAGAACCTTTTAGTGGAGATCCAACAACTGATGATGAGAGATTGGAAAGATATTGTAAACAATCGGAAGAAGCGCTAAAAACGGAGTGTTTTACTTATTTTGCACATCCGGATTTGTTAAATTATACTGGTGATTTAAAAATATATGATAAGTATATGCGGAGGCTCTGTTGTTTGGCAAAAGAATTAGATATTCCTCTTGAAATAAATTTTCTTGGTATATGGGATCAAAGACATTATCCGAATCCGGAATTTTGGAAAATTGCGGGAGAGGTAGGAAATAAAGTGATATTTGGTGCCGATGCGCATCAACCGGATAAAGTCTGGAATCTGCAAGCACTTTTAATTGCTCAAACAATCGTGCAGAAGTATAACTTAAACTTGATTCATACGGTTGATTTGCGAGCCCCAAAGATGTAATATTAGATTTATACAGACACTTATGAATAGATGCCAAAAAGGTATTATAAACGAAGAGTCGGGAAGTTTGCTTATGCAGCATCCTGGCTCTTCGTTTATGATTCAATCTCATTATACAAATATGCATTTAAAATATTCTTCAGACAAATCTTTTGTATTTTTGTTTTTTATAATTGTTGGATGTTTTACGGTCATATCTTTTTCCTACTTTTCCCCCGGAAGTACAATCGTAAAGGTTGCTCCGCCTCCCGGCGTGTCGGTCAACAAAAGTTTGCCGCGGTGCAGGCGGATGATTTCTCTGGCAATACAAAGACCGAGTCCAAAATGATCTTTGGACTGATGAGCATCATCCATACGGTAAAAGCGCTCAAAGACAGCGCGTTTTTGTGCATCGGGAATGCCAGGGCCGTTGTCAGAGACACTCAGCTCAAAGCGTCCCGGTTGGGTGCGCAGACTTAAAGTAATCGCACCATTTTCGGGTGTGTAGGAAAGCGCATTATCAATCAGGATTGCCAAAAGCTGGGAAATTCGCTGTTCGTCACATGGACAGGGAGCAATCATGTCGTCTGGTAGCTTGATCAGAAGACGGCGCTGCTTACTGCGGGCAATCGGTTCATATTTCTCAAATGTTTGAATAAGCAAAGTGTCCAGTTCAGCAAAGTGAGGATGAATACTCCAACTGTTATTATCGGCATTTGCAAGCATTAGCATGTCATCAATCAGACGCGACATGCGTTTGCCTTCATTTTCGATCGTATCGGCAAAGCGCTGCACTTCTGTGAAGGCAGTATTTTTAGGCGTAGAATCACCGCCGTTGTCGGTCGAAGCTGTATTTGAAAGTGCACAGGCTCTGTCAGATAGAGATGATACGGCATAAGGACAATCGGTTGTTTCGGTAGCAGCGGTTCGTGTATCTGATTCTATCAGAGACATTCGCAACGCAGACAGACTGCTCAAAATGACAGTCAGCGGGGAACGCAGCTCATGCGATGCTGCAGCTACAAATTGTACTTGTTTGCGACGGTTTTCTTCGAGAGGGTTCAACATCCGACCGATAAAAATCCATGCTAACAGAGTTAGTATAAGCAAAGAAATAGCTGTTCCGGCAAGGAAAAGCAGTCTCTGATGCATAATTTGCGCACGGATTTGTTCTGTGGAATATAAGATGGCAATATCCAAGAAACGATTATCTTTGGGAAGAAGGGCGACACAAGCATAATATTGTGGCATGGATGGAAGTTCCAGATGAAATACTTCTTGTTGACGCAGCAAATTTGTACTGCGAAAACTATCAGTATCAAGACCGTATGTCTCGGCGGCTGCTTGACGAGCCGCGTCAGCAAGGGTGCGGCGTGAATTTTGTGTATCAGACAGACTTCCGTAGAGAAGCGGAGTACCATTGTCAAGAATGTCAATTGTCAGATGGTAATTGTGCTCAATTTGTGACAGCCAGGAAAGAGAGACGATAGTCTGGCTGTCTAGGTGTGTTAAAACGGTGTCTGCGTTATTGCGGAAATCTGCAAAACTTTGTCTGCGCAAAGAAGATTCGGAGATTGACAAACAGATAGCCGTCATAGCAAGTAAAATGGCGGTCATGATCAGACAACAGAAAAAGATCAACTGTCTGTGGAGTTTTTTAAACATCACAATCCTCCAGTCGGTAGCCGATGCCACGTACAGCCTTAATGGAAAGACGGCTCTTTACATTTTTTAAGCGTCGGCGCAGAAAATAAATATAATTGTCCAGATTTCCCTCTTCAATCTCGGCATCCGGTCCCCACACACGGGTTAGAATTGTCTGACGCGGCAGTGTCTGATCGGGATTTCGAAGGAATAATTCCAGCAGATCTCCTTCCCGGCGGGAAAGCGATACAGAGAGAATACTTTTTGTAAGCGTATTTTGCGCGGTGTCATAGGAAAGATCGCCATAAGAGAGTACTTGTGTATTTTTCCACTCCTGCGGACGGCGCAGAGCAGAGCGTATACGCGCCAGAAGTTCCGCAAACGCGAATGGTTTTACTATATAATCGTCCGCGCCGCAGTTAAGCCCCTGCACACGGTCGTCTATTTCACCAAGCGCTGTTACAAGGATCACAGGGGTGGCATTGCCGGATTCCCGCATTTTGGTCAGAATATTCATACCGTTCATGCCCGGCAGCATGCGGTCCAGCAGGATCAGGTCGTGCGCTTCTTTTTCAATATAATAAAGACCGTCTTCGCCGTCATGGCAGACATCAACGGTGAATCCTTCTTTTTCCAGCTGATATTTTGTGGATTCACAAAGGTTTTGGTCGTCTTCGATCATTAAAATTCGCATGAGTTAAAAGTTTCTCCTGTAAATATTATAATAAATTATTTATATCATAGCACAGAAATCTCTAAATTACCTCTAAGCAGGAGTTTTTTAAAACATTAAACGGGGGGACTTTTTCATTTTTGTTGATTCATTTCCTCCACGATATGCGCAGGCTTTACTGAAAGCTCCACCCATGCCGGAATAAAGCCGCATTTAATGGCATTACGCACAGAGCGGATATTGGACCATGCCGAGCAGTAGAACGGAACCTTTCCTCTTTTCAAGGTCTCCATTGCCAGAGTGCTTGTGAGTGCCGAGGCGATGCCTTTTTTTCGGTATTGCGGCAGGACGTCGATACCAATCTGCCACATCGTGTCACAGTCGGCAGAGCAGCCCGCAAGTCCAATCAGTTCTCCGGCATCATAGGCACCGACACCGAGAACATCCAATTCTTTTCGCGTTTCACACAGAGCATTGCTCCACTTGGGCAGATACAGGGATTCAAAATCAGATGGCTGTAATACTCTCAATTCATACTTACAGGGAAGAGCGTGTAATTTTTCGATATCGGGAAGATAATATTCGGCCATAAAGCAGACTTTCTGATTAAGTTTTGCCAGACGTTCGCTCAGCCAGTGTAGATTCGGTGTTTCAAAACAATGGAAGAATTCAAATTTATACAAATATTCTTCAATGATTTTGCGGTTGTCTTCCTGCACTGCTGCAACAATATTATTTCCATAAGAAACGAGGTTGCAGGAAATCGGTTCTTTATAATATTTGCGTGCCCGCTCACCGATACCGGCCGGAACGAATAATGGCTGCTCAGCCAAAAAGTCTTCGGCGCGACAATTCATATCGAGTGCGGACTGCTCTAATGCAATTTGGTAGATTTCTTTGTTTGTCATTACGATTACTCACTTTCTATCATACAATTTGCTGCTTGGACGTACACATGGGGATGGATGGAATTCTTGGATTTTTAGCCGGATATAGCTTCTATTCCTGACTTTTCCCAACAACATCAAAAATTATTGTCTGATTCAATGGATTTTTTATTTCACTCGTTCAATGATTCTTTTACATCTATGAATATGTACCGTGGATACCGACTGTTTGCCTGTGATGACTCTGATCTAGTCATTGCTCATAATCTGAAAGATAAAGATACTCATAGAGGGCATAATTTTTTAGAACTTGATTAAAAAGGATATAATCAGTTTCATTTGAATCCTTTGAAAAATCGCATTTATAAAGATGCCATTATTCAACTAGGCCATTATCCCAATGAAATGGAGGATCTTATAGACATGATGCAGTCATAACAAACTTGGAAGGGGATGTTGGGGAAATTTTAAAAATTTATAGATAACGTTGGGAGATTGTAGAAAAATTCTGAATCATGAAAATGGATTTTGATGCACGTCCTGTTTATGTTAGGAGGGATGACTGTATCAAAGCACATTTTCCTGATCTATTACATCAGTCTGCTTGTACATTGGCTGTTTGAGAAAAAACAGTACAAATCCTTTTCAAATGGAAAATGGATATAGCCAGTATAATTACTGAGCTTGTAGCTATTTTTTTACTTTTACAAGTGTCAAACTCGGGATTATAGCAGAAAACAAAAGTTTTATCTCAAAAATTTTATATAAAGTTAGCAAATTTAAATCTGTACAGAATTTTTCAAGCTATTTTTATTTGCTTTTTCATAAAATAAATCGTCTTGTCATAAAATTCTCTAAATTAACTCTAAAAATATTGATATTTATTTCGAATTTGGATTCATTAGATGATATTGTTCACAATATTTACGGTAACTGCTTGGACTAATACCTAATAGTTTTTTAAAGGTTCTGGAAAAATGACCTAAATCAGAAAAAGCCAAGGCATGTGCAATTGAATTTATTGATAAATTGGGTTCATCCAAAAGTTTTAGAGCATATTGTATTTTTTTTGAAATAACAAACTGCATAGGTGAAGTATCAAAAACTTGATTGAATTTGCGGCAAAAGTTGAATTTATTCATATGTAAAGCAGCACTTAATTGATCTAAAGTAATTTTTTCATAAATATGATCGCGTATATATAGATAAATTTGTTCTGTAAACCAAGAGTTTTCTGTCGAGTCAGAATGATCGATTTTGTTGAGATACGGTGTTGTAATATGAAGAATTATTTGATAAATATGTGCAGACAATTCATATTCAAAATATTCAGAATGTTTTTGTGTTATTTCAAAACAATGGTAAATACTGTTTTTTATAAAGCAATCATCTTGAAATATAATAGGTAGATAATCATAGTGAAAAAGTGTATTGAGTATTGGAAACACTGGATTGCCACGAAAATGAAACCAGACAATATGGGCAGTATCTACTGGATCGGTATAGTATTTATGTTGATCAGTTAGTTTCATTAGTATACCTTGTCCACTTTTTAAGATATATTTCGTGTTGTATTGTTCTACATATAGAGTGCCTTTTAGAACCAGAAGAACAAGATTGTTATTAAATGTTTTACGATTATAAAAAAAATCTTCTTCGGCCATATAACCCATGACGTCAGAGACAATAAGATGTTGTTGTGCAAAGTTAGAAGGAATATAAAAAAACATATAGTTTGTATATTGAGAATAATTCATAGTACCTCCCCAGTCAAGATTATACAAAAAAACTAACAATTATATTCTATGAAAAGAAGATACTATAAAATATAATACAAAATATATAAAAAAACAAGGACTACAGAAATATAATTATACAAAAGAATGGAATGAATGACTTTGTATTTTCTTGTTGATGATACTACGTAGTCCAAGAAAAAGGGGGAATTATAATGAAAAAGAGAACAAGAGTAGTTGCGGGATTGATGGTTATGATGCTGGGTTTGGGGACAGCGGTTACAGTCTCTGCAGAAGAGAAGCTATCTGGAGAAATTACTGTGTGGACAAAATTGACACAGGAGGAGATTGACAGTTATATTGAAATTTATAATCAGATTAATCCAAACGTGAAAATAAATGCAGTCGTATTTCCTGGAGATACTTATGTGACAAAACTTCAGCAGGCGCTTCGTTCCGGTTCAGGTGCACCAGATGTGTTTACCTCAGAGGTTCGTGAATTTGGAAATTTTAAAAATACGGATATGTTGGAAAATCTTTCTTCGGAACCGTATAATGCGACCTTAGAAGAAGAAAATATGATTGAGTATGTAGCGGAACTTAGCAAAGACGATGAAGGTAATTTTAAAGGGCTATCCTACCAGTCTTGTCCAGGAGGTTTTTGGTATAACAAAAAACTTGCAAAAGAGTACTTAGGAACGGATAATCCGGATGAATTGTATGCAATGTGGAATTCCTGGGAAGATATTCCGGCCATTTGTGCAGAAGTATATGAAAAAAGTAGTGGAAGTGTATACTTATTTGATAGTTTAGAAGGTGTGGCATCTATATTGATGTCAAGAAAGACAGCTCCTAATGTGGTAGATAATAAATTATACGATTTGGAGTTTTTTCAGGAATGCATGGATATGATGGTGAAAATTCGGGAGAATAACGGAGACACGATGACTACTATGTGGGATGCACCTTGGGCTAATGGAATGTATGCAAATCAAAACTTTATTCTTCTAGGGCTTCCATCATGGGGATTGCACTATGCAATTAAAGCTAATACTCCGACAGATGCGACAGATACGGATGATATGTGGGGATTTTGCCAGGCACCAAATGCATATCATGATGGAGGGACATGGCTGAGTATTTATTCTGGTTCTGAAAATAAAGAAGCAGCATGGGATTTTATTAGCACGATGACACTCAATACAGAATTCTTAACGAAATATGTAGATAAAACTGGTGATATGGTAGGTTATATTCCAGCAATAGAGGAGATAATTGATGATGGTTTCCGTGATCCATATACGGGAGAGCAACCTATTTATGAATATGAGTATGAGGCAGCGAAGAATATTACCCCGATAGCTATGACAAAATATGATCAAGCAATACAAGATACGTTTTTTAATAAGATGCGAATGGCAGCAGCAGGAAATATGACATCGGAAGAAGCTATTCAATCTTTTGCAGAAGATTTGCAGACACAGTTCCCGGAACTTGTAATCGAATAGCAGAAAAGCGATAAAGAAAAGTGCTGTACACATGCAGGGAAATTTCTGATGTGACAGCACTTTTTATCGTATAGAGAGGTAGGGTGAACATGAGAAAATCAATTAAGAAGGATAATGTAGGTTACTTGTTTATTGCTCCATTTTTCATTGCTTTTATCATATTTAATCTATATCCGATTCTTTATACATTACGGCTTAGTTTTTATAGATGGGATGGATTTAGTGAGGCAGTTGGAGTTGGAATTTCGAATTATACAAAGGTCTTGACAGATGTAGTATTTTGGAAATCAGTTGCAAATACAGTATTATTTACTTTGGTAGCAGGTATTTTACAACTTGTGTTTGGAATCATACTTGCTTATGTTTTAAACCAGCGTTTTATAAAAGGACCCAATATTTTAAAGAATATTTTTTATTTTCCAAATTTAGTAACAGCTGTTTCACTTGGAGTACTTTTTTCTTTGATGTTTGACTGGCAATCTGGTGCAGTAAATCATGTATTGATGAATTTAGGTATTATTCAAAAGCCGATTAACTGGATGTATGAGAGAGCTTTTTCAAAAGGGTTGATTATTTTCATATTATGGTTTCAGTATTTTGGATATTACATTATTATTTTTACTGCGGGAATAAAAGGAATATCTACAGATTTGTTGGAGGCGGCAGCGATTGACGGAGCCGGAAGATTAAAGACATTTACCAAAATTGTATTACCGTTATTAATGCCGGTAATTATTTATGCATCTATCACTATTATTATAGGCGGAATGCAGATTTTCGACATTCCATATGTAATTGGAAAAGGAACAGGGGAACCTGGCAACGCAACACTTTCAGCCGTCAATTATCTATATAATACTTCGTTTAAAAATTATAATTATGGCTATGGAGCAGCAATGTCCTATATTTTATTTATGCTGATTATTATTTTTTCTGTACTTTATATGAAGAAAAATGTGGAGGATTCGTGAAATGAAAGAAAATAGATTTATGAAAATTACAGTACGGATTCTGTGCTATTTAGTTCTTTTTGTTTTGGTGGTTATTTGTATTATTCCTTTTTATAATATTTTTATTAATGCGACACACCAGAGTGCAGATATTACAACAGCGTATCAATTGTTGCCGGGGAAATATTTGAAGGAAAATTATGAAACGCTAAGAACATATACAAACGTCTGGAGAGCATTTGGAAATAGTTTGTTTGTAGCTGTAAGTTGTACGGTACTTAGCGCGTATGTAGGTGCGTTAACGGCATACGGATTTGCCAAATACCATTTTCGATTTAATAAAGCATTATTTTGGATTTTACTAGCAACAATGATGCTTCCGGCACAATTAAGTTTGATAGGATATTTTCAATTAATGGATACGCTAAAATTATTAGATAAACATTTGGCATTAATTTTACCATCTATTGCGAATGCATCAGCAGTCTTTTTTATTAGACAGTATATGTATACGTCGGTGCCGGATTCGTTGATTGAGAGTGCAAGAATAGATGGCTGCGCCGAACTAAAAATTTTTCATCGGATTGTATTTCCTATGATTAAACCAGCGGTATTTACTCAGGCAATTTTTATTTTTGTAAATTCATGGAATAATTTTATTAATCCATTGATTTTAATATTTTCACCAGAAAAGTTAACGCTCCCTGTAGTAATTCAGCAAATGAAAGGAAGCTATGCGGCAAATTATGGTGTAATTTATTTAGGAACGTCAATCGCAGTGTTGCCTATTATTATATTTGCTGCATTTTTCTTAAAGCATATTGTAGGTGGCTTGACGGTTGGAGCAGTAAAAGAATAAAGGAAAGGTGTTACAGAGGTGACAATATATGGGAAATAAGAGAGACATAGAGCTTTTAAGAGAGATAGCGGAACAATATGCAGAATACGCGGCAGATTCACTTAATGCAGAAAAGCTTTTGATGCATAGAGGCGTGAATGATCTTAGACAGATTAGACCGATTGTTTTGATTGATGAAATTCCTTGGAATGAAATGAATTATGATGGAAGTTTGACATTGCAATGTGAGGATCAAGTATTTCGAAAGTATGAAGAAGAAATGCGTCGACAGATTTTTAAATGGAAAAATTTTCGGGCTGACATGGTGCTTCAACCCTATATTAGTGTTAGAAAGAAGATTGAGTCTACTGGGATTGGTGTAGAAATACAGGGAGAAGTTCGGATGACAGATATGGATAATACTATTGTTTCTCATAAATTTGAATCACAGTTTGAAACGGATGAGGATTTAAGCAAGTTACATAATCCAATCATTACATATAATCAAGATGCAACGGTAAAAGAGTATGAAAAAATATCAGAAGCGATTGGAGATCTAATACCGGTAAAAATAACAGGAGCAGATACGGGATATGATTTGGGGTGTAAATCTTGGGATATTATTGCAAGTTGTATGAATATAGATAGTCTTTTGTATAATTTAATTGATAATCCAGAATATATGCATACACTTGCAGAAAAACTTGCTGATATTTTTATAGATACAATTGCACAATATGAAAAATTAAATTTATTAAATGGTGATGCTCTGTATGTACATTCGACAGCGGCGACAGCAACAAAATTACAGGAGGGGATGAATCGACAACATGTGACAGCCCAAAATGTATGGGGAAGAGGAATTGCGCAAATTTTTTCTACTGTATCACCGGAAATGCATGAGGAGTTTGATATTACATACATGAAAAAAGCAATGGCACCGTTTGGATTGGTTTATTATGGATGTTGTGAGCCACTGGATCGAAAAATTGATATTTTGAGACAGATTTCTAATTTGCGTAAAATATCAATTTCGCCATGGGCAGATGTAAATATTGCAGCAGAAGCGATAGGAAAAGATTATGTGCTTTCTGCAAAGCCAAATCCTGCAAATTTGGTATATGATGAATTAAACGAAAAGATTATTCAGAATGAAATTGGGCAGATTTTAAGAGCAGCTGAGAAGAATGGATGTTCTTGTGAGATTGTATTAAAAGATATTAGTACAGTAAAATATAATCCTCAAAATCTGATTCGGTGGGAAAAAGTAGTAATGAATATGTTAAGTTAAAAAGACAGGCCGCTTTATGATAGAATGTAATGTTCTATTGTAAAGCGGTCTGTTTATATAAAGAAATCTCTAAATTACCTCTAAAAATTACCTCAAAATAATTTTTGCCTTAGAGAAAGGTTAGAGAAACGCGTGTTATGATACGGTTATCAGAAAATAGAGGAGGAGTGTGGAAATGAAAAAGAAATGGAAACAGGCGGTCAGCCTCTTTACAGCGGCAGCGGTTGGTCTTGCGTCATTGCCGGTTATGACAGCGGCGGCAGAGGAGACAGGCGCGATGGGGCGCTATATCGAAGAGGATGTAACGCTGCCGGCAGAGGTTTATCGAATGCTTGATCTCAAAGTGCAGACGGATGGGGCGGTAAAGCTGCTCACAGAGACAGAGGAAGGGCTGTCTGTTCTGCGTTCGGAAGATAATGGGGTGACATGGACGCAGGAAACCGTAAAAACGCCGGATGAAGGATATGCATTTGCGGCGGCATTATCGCCGGAAGGAGATGTATTCGCTACATACAGCAATGAAGATTCTACAGTCTTTACTGGGTACTGCAGTACGATAGATGGAACGCTCACCGAGGTAGTGCCGAAGGTAGACGGAGAAAATACAGAGCTGGGAGATCGCTTTTTTACGAAGCTGATTTACGTAGAGCCTGGAAAGGTGCTGGGAGAGCTGCTTGGATCGTCAAAATTATATTTGTTTGATGATAAAACTGGCGAAATCTTACAGACTTATAATGAAAATGAAAATTATCTGGCGGTTTGGGGAGTGGCAGCCGGAAAGGTGTATGCCTTTGAACAGGAGGAACTGACGGTTTATGATCTGGAAACCGGAGAGGAAAGCAGCGACGAGGTACTGCAGGAGGCCGTATATGCCAACCCGAAGAATCTGGAAATTTATACAACCAGCAGTTATCCGGTAATCTTTGCGGAAAACACGGAAAAGGACAGCCTTTATTATGCCAGCGCGGACGGTCTGTTCCGCCATGTAAAAGACGGAACGGTGGTAGAACAGCTGGCGGACGGAGCCTTAAATAGTCTTGGCAATCCAGGATACGGACTGGTAAACATGCAGGAGCTGCCGGACGGTTCCTTTCTGATCGCAGGAGTGGATACTTCCGTCGGAATGGGAAAGCTGATCCGTCTGGTCTATTCTCCGGATACGCCGACAGTTCCGAGTAAGGAACTCAGAGTGTATAGTCTGAGAGAGCATGATTCTCTGCGACAGGCGATCGCGCTGTTCCAGAAGCAGAATCCGGAATATTATGTACATATGGAAATCGGTGTGAGCGGAGAAGATGCGGTTACCGAGGCGGATGCCCTGCGTACCTTAAATACGGATATTATGGCTGGAAAAGGTCCGGATATTCTGGTGCTGGACGGTATGCCGATCGATTCCTATATCGAAAAAGGAGTGCTTGCAGATATCAGTCCTTTGCTGGAGGGCACAGCGTCTGAGGATGGATTTTTTGAGAACGTGCAGAACGCATATGAAAAAGATGGTGCGCTCTATGCGGTACCGGAGTTCTTTACACTTCCGGTTATATGGGCAGATGAGGAAGCGCTGCAGCAGACGGATAGTCTGACGGCGCTGGCAGATACCGTGCAGCAGAAAAAGGAGACGGCAGAGGCAGGACAGAGAAGTATCGGCGTGCAGGATGTTTACTGGTTTTTGAAAAAAATGTATGACGCGTATGCGGTGAATTTTCTGCAGGAGGACGGTCGCTTAAATGAGGAAGCGGTGCGGGAGTTTGTTACTCAGACAAAGCGGATGTTTGATATTGAAATGGAAGGAAGCGACGCGGAGTGGCAGTGGGATTATCAGGGTAATCGCAATTTAAGCTTTACACTTGGCTCTATTTCTGTGGCGATGATGTCGATGCTGGCAGGAGAACTGCAGATGGATGTCGGTACGCTGGAGAATGTGATGGATATGATGCAGGTTGTCAGCGTCAATGAGAAAAAAGAACTGATGCTGGATTCGCTGAAATTGAGTGAGAAAACGGTTTTTGTTCCGAAAGGAATCCTTGGTATTAACAGCAAGAGTACACAGCAGGAGGATGCTGGAAAACTGGTAAGCTATCTGTTTTCGAAAGAAGCGCAGAAACTGGCAGTGGAAGGACTTCCGGTAAACCGCGCGGCACTTACGGAAATTTTTGATTCTTATGAGGACGATACCATGATATATGGTTATTCTGCGGCTTCTGAGGACGGAGAAAGCCTGGAGATTGAGGTTCGGAAGCTGTCAGAAGAGGAAGAAACACAGCTGCTGTCTCTGGCAGAGGCGGCGGATACGGCAGTGTCGACAGATTCCGTGATGGAGGCGATGGTAATTGAGCAGAGCGGAAACTGTATTGCCGGTCAGATTTCCGAAGAGGAAGCCGTACAGTCGATCATCCAGAAGATGAATCTTTATCTTTCGGAATAATGCAGTCGGAAGAGCTGTTTTAGCGGAAGAAATGGAGCGGGTGATTTGAAGAAAAAAAGAGAGTGGATCGGATTTTTCTTTCTCCTGCCAAGCTTTGTAGGCGTCGCGGTATTTATCCTCATACCATTTGTGGATGTGCTGCGGCGCTCTTTTGTGGATGCGGTAGGAGCAAGATTCGTTGGACTGCAGAATTACCGGACGATTTTTACCAACAGCGCGTTTTTGCTGGCGGCGGGAAATACAGCAAGGTTTACGGCTGTCTGTATTCCGGCTCTGCTGGCCGTATCGCTTGCGGTGGCTGTCCTTTTGCAGAATCAGAAAAAAATTGGGCAGCTTATAAAAAGTATGTGTCTGGTGCCGATGGCGATTCCGGTGGCATCTGTCGTTTTGATGTGGAAGCTGTTGTTTCACAAAAATGGTCTGATTAACAATATGATTGCGGCGGTTGGGGGCATGGGAGTGGACTGGATGAATACGGACGCAGCTTTCTGGGTGCTGGTAATCAGTTACTTATGGAAAAATCTCGGCTATGATATTGTGCTGTGGCTAGCCGGACTTTCCGGGATCTCGGAAAATATTTATGAGGCGGCGAGAGTGGACGGTGCCGGAGAATGGCTGATTTTCCGGAGGATCACCCTGCCGAATCTCCTGCCGTCATTGTATACGATTTCTGTATTGTCACTTTTAAATTCGTTTAAGGTGTTCCGCGAGGCATATCTGGTCGGCGGAGACTATCCGCAGCAGAGCATGTATTTGCTGCAGCATTTGTACAACAACTGGTTTCGGGAACTGTCTCTGGATAAGCTTTCCGCGGCAGCGGTCACAAGCAGCGGCGTGATTTTGGTTTTGATTTTGTTGCTGCAGCGGATGTGGGGAAAGGAAGACGGATAGATGAAAGAAAAAATAAAGCTGGTATTTCCACTGGTGATCGCGTTGATTGCCTGCTATCCGGTGGTATTTCTTTTGACCGGTTCGTTTATGAATAAACGAGAACTGGAAGCAGGCCTGGAACCGGTGATGCAGGGAACCCAGGGATATCTTTCGTGGAAATTGATTCCCATGTACCCCACACTGCGCAGCTATGTAGAGATTTTGTTGGATTCTCCGCAGTTTTTTGTGATGTTCTGGAACAGTGTGCGGCTGACCCTGGGGATTCTGGTCGGACAGCTGTTAGTCGGTGTTCCGGCGGCATGGGGCTTTGCCAGATTTCAGTTTCCGGGGAAAAAGCTTCTGTTCTTTATGTATGTGGGGCTGATGATGATGCCGTTTCAAGTGACGATGCTCTCAAATTATCTGGTGCTTGATCGGATGAAGCTGATGGATACGCATCTGAGTATTCTTCTTCCCGCAGTATTTTCGACATTTCCGGTGTTTATCATGTATCGTTTTTTTGCGTCAATACCGGAGGCGATCATAGAGTCTGCAAAGCTGGACGGCGCCGGGCATCTGCAGATTTTTGCGCAGCTTGGCATTCCGCTGGGATCTGGCGGGATTGTTTCGGCAATGGTGCTGGGATTTCTGGAATACTGGAATCTGGTGGAGCAGCCGCTGACATTTTTGAAAAATAAAACGCTCTGGCCGCTGTCACTGTTTTTGCCTGGGATTGGACTGGAACAGGCAGGAATGGCGTTTGCGGCATCAGTGATTGCGTTGATTCCTGCGCTGTTTGTGTTTCTTTGCGGACAGGATTATCTGGAACAGGGGATTGCAGCAGCGGCAGTAAAAGAGTAAGGAGATAGCTATGAAAAAACAGATAACAGGAATGTTGTGCGGTTTTCTGGCATTTATGATGGTATTTACCGTGCTCTCCAGAGCGGCAGACAGTGTCAGTGTGGCACAGGTGAGCGTGAAGAAACCGGAAAAAGGGAAAATAGAACATATAGTTTCCGGAACGGGAAAGGTTGTGCAGAACCGTGAACAGGCCGTTTACACAGAGCCGAATCAGATTGTTAAAACGATTTATATTGAAGAAGGACAGCAGGTACAGGAGGGAGATCTTCTGTTTGAATTGGAGTTGGACAGCTTAAAAGAACAGATTTTGAAAATGAAGCAGGATATGAAGATCGCGGATCTGCAGTCAGAAGATAAAGCGAGCGGCAGAGATGCGCAGGCATGGCAGCGGGCAACCGCGCAGAACCGTGCGGTGGAAGATTACAGTGTTGCGGCGGGCAAAGCGGACACGGCAATTTCCAGAGCGGCAAGTGAATTAAAGAAAGCGAAGAAACGGTTGAAAGAGCTGAAAAAGGCTGCAGCAAACAAGAAGGATCCAAGTGCGAAAGATGAAGTGGCGGAGATTTTGAGGCAGGCATATGAAGAGAAACAGCAGGCATATCAGGAAGCAGTTCAGGCTAGAGACGAACTGAAAAAAGAGATTGAAGAGGCTGTAAAAAAGGCATTGGAGGATGCACAAGCGGGAGGAAGCGCAATTGCGGGCCGTATGACGCTGGAACGGGAACTGCATATGGCGGAAAATCAGGAAATAACAGAAAGCGGACAGGAAATGGAAGACTTTGTGCCGGCGGAGGATTTTGTGCTGACCACAGAGGAGACGGATGCTCTGATTCCGGAAACGGATACAGAGGTCGAAACGAATGGCACAATCCCGGAGATGGATACAGAAGGCGGAACGGATATTATGGTTCCGCAGCCGGATACAGGAGGCAGTACAGATATTCCGATGCCACAGCCGGATACCGGCGGTACAAATTCTGTAACTCCGCCTTCACAGGCAGAACTGGCAGTTTTGGAACAACAGATACGGCAGCAAAATCAGCCGTATCTGGATGCGGCAAATGAATGGGTTGCCCGTACAAAGCGGGAGATGGAGCAGGCACAAAAGGCGTTGGAGGATTATCTATCTGCAAAAGCATCGCAAAATGCGCAGGATATTGCCGCGTTGATTGAACAGCAGGCGCAAGAGGTACAGGCAAAACAGCTTGTTTATAATGACGCGCTGACAGCGAAAAATGACAGCTTGCGCACTGCGGGGCGTGCGATAGAGGATGCTTCTGCGCCGCAGGCAAGCGACAGCACCGGTGAGATTGATGCGATTACAAGGGAACAGCAGGAATTGGCGCTTTCCAAACTAGAAAAGCTGTTGGAGAAAGACGGGAAGGTGACTGCGCCAATTACCGGGATTGTTACGCTGCTGAAACTGACGACTGGGGAGCGCACGCCGGACGGAACGGCAGTGCTGCTTGCGGACACTACAGAGGGAAATAAGCTGGTTGTGCAGGTTTCTGCCGAGCAGGAAAAATACATTGCCCGAGAAGATGAAGTGACGCTGAAACCAAACGGTAAGAAAGATGCGCTGGAAGGATTGACCGTAGACAGTGTGCGGAGCAATGAAGAAAATCGGGAAATGCTGGATATTACAGTAAAGCTTCCGAAGGACACGCTGGAGATTGGTACCTCCGCGGAACTTATTTGTACAAAAACTTCGGAACTGTATGAGGTTTGTGTACCGATTCAGGCATTACATATGGAAAATAATAACTATTTTGTGTACGTGCTGCAGGAGACACAGTCGGTGCTTGGAAATGAACTGACGGCTCGCCGTGTGGATGTAAATGTGCTGGACAAAAATGAGACGATGGCAGCGCTGGCCGTTGGCGGTTTGTCAAGCAGTCAGGAAGTAATTGTGGATGCGGATAAATATATTGAGTCGGGCAGCAGGGTGCGCCTGCTTGAATCATGAGGCGCTATGTAAACGGCATGCTGGCGGGAATCTTTTTTCTGTTGGCATGTTGGTGTTATTTGGAAGCCGCACATTTTGCAGCGACACTGGAGCAGAAAAAGAATGCCGTTACTATTCAAGATGAGGTGCTGCCGCTTACCCGTCAGCAGGTGCGGACTATGCGAGAAATCGAAGAAAAACAAGAGAAAATGTTTGATTTTGCGGCATGGACACAGCAAAATGGTATTTGGCTGGAAACGGAATTTGGAAGCACAAAAGAGGTTTCGGCGGTATTTCTCTGTGGACAGGGGGAAATCGTTTTCCCAGAAAGCGCCGGATTGCAGGAGGGAGATGCGAGTGGATGTCTGATTGATGAAAAAACTGCGCGTGACCTGTTCGGAAGTACCAATGTGGTGGGAATGCCCATTTTTTATGATGGAACGGAAAAAAAGATCCGTGGAATTCTGCGGAATGTGGAGAACACGATTGTTTTGCAGACGGTTGAGGAGAAAACTACTTTTCCATATGTGACTGTGCGCTGCAATCCACAGCAGAGCCGCCGTCAGGTGGAAAATGAATTTATGACACGTCATGCTTTGAACGGAAAGGTGATTCGTATGGAAACGGTCAGTGGAATTGCGAATGTGCTGACCGTGTGTTTTCCTGCGGCGGTCGGAATATGGGTGATGCGGATGGCGGTGCGTGTATTTCGTAAAAGAGCCGGAGCCGTGCAGAAAAACGGTGCAGATAAAAAAGATGGACGTTTCGAAAAGATGATGGCGCTGTGCATCTGCACAATATCGGCAGCCGCGTGCTGCTGGATTCTCGTAACACGCCTGCGGATTCCGACGGATATGATCCCGACCAAGTGGTCTGATTTTTCCTTTTGGAGCAGCTGGTGGGAACAAGAACGGGAATCCCTGCTGATTTTGCTTTTATCTGAGAAACAAAAGCCGATGCAGAGCTGGCTGGAAGATTTTTACGTGGTTTTAAAGTATAGTTTGTTTTCCTGGATATCCGGGTGGATTTTCTGCCGCATTCTGGGAAAATACGGATGGGAATAAAGGAAAATGTATTGCTTTTGCCCGTACGGTACAATGTAATAGATACAGGTAATAGAAATTTTATTTCTATGAAAGAAGCAATGATTTATGGCGAAAGCAGTAAATCTTTATGTATCGGGGATTACCGTTTGATGTAAGGATACCAGCAACAAAGCCGGTTGACAGGGATTTAAGGGATATATATGAGTATATTGTCTTTGAACTGTAATTTTCACACAAATAGGATAATGAGGAAAAAGCGATAATCAAAATATGGTTATCGCTTTTTTTCGTAACAGTTTAAGAACGTGTAACGAAAAAAGACCGGAAGGAACATTTTTCTTTTTTATAGGAAAAGAACTATTTACTACAAAGAAAATAGAAAAAGGAAAAACATTAAAAAAGGTACAAATTATATTGACAATATCACGTAAATACATTATAATATGAGTATCAAATCAAAGATCTGTATTCTGGCATTTCGCCGCAGATTCAATAAAGAAGAAAAAAAGAAGAAATGTGGGAGATGCTTTTAGGGGGCAAAGCGACAGTATGTACTGATCCAGGAAGAAGTGTAAACATGGTATGAGAGAATTTCCGCAGGCGTAAAGCGTGTGCGATCTGAGAAAGACTGCAGAGGCTTTCAGCGTTTCCGGAACAGGGAGGAACATGGGAAAGAAGGATTTGGCGGAAAAGAAACTGGAAGATTATAATGATGTGTTCGCGGATATTTTTAACACCCTGTTGTTCGGGCGAAAGCTGCTTGATCCGCAGCGGTTAAGGGAGGGAGCGACCGCCTCGATCTATAAGGCAGAACAAAAAGGGCTGTGTGAGCAGCTTCGGGATACCGTGAAGGAGTATCAGGACGCGGAGCGTTATGTGATAGCGGCCTACGGGATCGAGAATCAGTCGGGGTATGACGCGGATATGCCGATACGTGTGATGGGTTATGATTACGGAAATTACCGCCGACAGCTGATGGAGGAAAAGAAGCCATTGCATCCGGTTGTCACGATCGTGCTGAACTTTTCGGACAGGCGCTGGCTAAAAAACAAAAGTTTGCATGAGTTACTGCAGCTATCCGGAGAGCAGAAGATGCCGGTAAAGCATGCCGAAGAACTGTTGGAGCTGTTCAGTGTATTTACCGGAGACCGGACCTATGAGGAAATGGTGCCGTATGTCCGAAAAGAAAAAGCGATGGGAAAGGAGATTGAAATGTGCTGGGTAGTACAGGGATATATAAATGAAGGAAAAATGTTGGGACTTGAGCAGGGCAAACAGGAAGAGGCGGCGTTAAACGCGAAAATGCTTTTTAAAAACGGAGCATCAATGGAACTGGTGGCAGCCAGTATTCAGTCACTTACTGCGGAAAAACTACAGGAGATCTATGAGGAAGTGCAGGCGGAAAAAGCGTAAAAGGTTTCAAAGAGATAGGATGACTCAATCCTTTACCATATTTTGGCGGCATAATGAAAATAGCTTGACAAACATACTAATGGTATGATAAAAACATACTAACAGTATGTTTGCGCAAAGAGAGGTACTGGAAATGGCAAGAAACAAACACCCGGAGGAAACGGTGAATCTAATTCTTGAGGTCGCCTTTCAATTATTTTTGGAAAAAGGATATGAGCGGACTTCTATTCAGGATATTATCGATCATCTGGGAGGACTAAGCAAAGGGGCGATTTATCACCACTTTAAGTCTAAGGAAGAAATTTTAGATGCGGTGACAAACCGCATGATGGGAAGTTCAAATGCGATGCTGGCACAGATTCGTGATCAGGAAGGACTGACAGGCAAAGAAAAGCTGCAAAAGCTGTTCCGTGCCTCCCTTCTGCGGCCGGAACATGATAACCTGTTTTCAATGGCACCGGAGTTTGGAGATAACTCCAAGTTGGTATACAGCATTTTTCGGGACACTATTACGGTAGTGACGCCGGAATATATCCTGCCGATTATTGAACAGGGGCTTGCGGACGGTTCGATTCAGACCGATTATCCGGAAGAACTGGCGGAACTGATGATGTTTGTTGCAAATGTTTGGATGAATCCGATGATGTTTCACGACACACCGCAGAAATCTGGACGGAAGTTTCGCTTATTTGGTCAAATGATGAAAGGGTTTGGTCTTGATATCGTTGACGAAGAGTTGGAAGCGCGTATTCAGGAACTGACAGCGATTTATAATGAACATGCTCTTGCCAAGTGAGAGCAGACAACAGAACGGTAACTGTTCAGGAGAAAGAAATTTCACCATAAAGTAATTTTCTGGACAGTTACAAAATTTTTAACTTAATACATACCGTCGGTTGGTATGAAATGGAGGAAACGATGAAAGAAAAACAATTTTCAAAAGATTTTGTTCTTGTAGTGATTGGACAGATTATTTCTCTGTTTGGAAATGCGACGATCCGTTTTGCATTGCCACTGTATCTGCTTAACCAGACCGGTTCCACAGCAATCTATGGAATCGTAACAGCAGGAGCGTTTATTCCAACGATTCTATTGTCGCCGGTAGGCGGCATGATCGCGGATCGGGTAAACAAACGGAATATTATGGTGATACTTGATTTTTTTACAGCAATGGTAGTAGCAGGGTTTACACTGTTGCTAGAAGCTGGGAGTCTGGTTTTGTTCGTTACGGTGACGCTGATGATCCTATATGGAATTGCAGGCGCGTATCAGCCGGCGGTGCAGGCAAGTATTCCTTCTTTGGTAAGGCAGGAGCAACTTATGGTTGCGAATTCAATCACCAATACGATCAGTTCCTTCGCGTCTTTGTTAGGTCCGGTGTTCGGTGGAATTTTATATAGCGCATATGGATTAAAGCCGGTGCTTTGGGTATGTACAGTCTGTTTTGCGGTTTCAGCAATAATGGAGATTTTTATTCATATTCCGTATCAGAAACAAGAGAGGGAAAGCAGTATTTGGCAGGTGATACGCTCAGATTTTTCTGCGAGCATTCAGTTTATACGCAGGGAGAAGCCGATCATTGGCAAGGTTGTATTGGCGGCATGCGGGATTAATTTGTTTTTATCATCCATGATTATGGTGGCGATGCCGTATTTGATTACAGAAGTTTTAGCGTTTGAAACGGCACAGGCAAACCGTTTTTATGGCTATGCGACAGGCGTAATGGGAGCAGGAGGACTGGCAGGCGGCATATGTGCCGGGGTTTTCGCGAAAAATCTACATATGAAAAAGGCTGGAAAACTGCTTCTTTTGTGTGCGTTTTTTACATACCCGATGGGGCTTGTCCAAGTACTTTCTGTATCTGCAATGGTGAATTATCTGGTGCTCACCGTGTGCTGCTTTTTTGTGATGCTGTGTGCGACAGTCTTTACTGTGCAGGTGATGTCGTTTGTACAGACGGAAACACCGCAGCATTTGATTGGAAAAGTGATTGCGGTAATTCTGACAGTCTCAATGTGCGCGCAGCCGCTGGGGAATGTTGTTTATGGGATGTTGTTTGAATGGTGCAGAGGATATGAGTATGTGGTGCTTTTCCTGGCAGGAATTGTGTCCGCGGTGATTGCGGGATGGATGATGTATATGTTTAAGAAAGAAGTCACCATTCTTTAAATAGCCATGTAATCTCAAAGTTATTCTCTTCCGGCCGGAAGAGTGTAATCCAGTCCTGCTCAGATAGAGAATGATCGGAAAATATTTCCTGTTTCGCAGGACGCACGCAGTCGCGGAAGGCGGTCTGCGGAAAAAACCAGGTATAGGACATAAGCGCGAGAAAGGCACAGAACAGAGAACGGAAATACTTTTTATATTGTTTTTGCATGAAAAAACCTCCCAACATCTGAAAAACTACATTTTCAGTGTTGACAGGTTTTTTCTCTGTTATGCATGATTTTTACAATAAACTGTGTGAAAGGACAGCAGGGATATGATATCTGCTGTTTATGAGTGATCGTGTGAAATCAGACCAAACGTCTTGGAAAATTCCATTACTACAACCGGAACAAGAGACAGCGCAATACCAATCAAATAGAGATGTGCCGGAAGCAGTGCCAGACCAAATGCGATTCTAAGCGGTGTTAACAGCACAAGTGCAATCATAGCGATAGAGGTTAGGCAGGCCCAATTCAGCTTGTGATTGGTAAAAAGTCCGATTTTAAATAAAGAGTGGTTGGAGCGCATATTAAATGCCTGAACAACCTGAGAGAGTGCCAGCACCAGAAATGCCAGAGTCTGACCGCCGGCAGTCGAACCGTAAACATTTTCTCCAATCCGGAATGCAAATAGTGTGAGCGCTGCAAACATAATACCCTGCAGGACGACACGTACTCCCAGACCATGGGCGAAGATACCTTCGTTTTTCGGCTTCGGTTTTTTATCCATGACATCTTTTTCTACTGCTTCCATACCGAGTGCGATTGCCGGAAGGCTGTCCGTTACAAGATTGATCCACAAAAGCTGCATGGAAAGAAGCGGTGTTTTATGCCAGAGGAGCATTGCGGTAAATACAGTAATAACTTCGCCGATATTTGTGCCGAGCAAAAATCCGACTACTTTTCGTATATTTGCGTAGATGCCGCGTCCTTCATGGACAGCGTCTACAATAGTTGCAAAGTTATCGTCTGTCAGGGTCATGTCAGCAGCTCCCTTGGCGACATCTGTACCAGTGATTCCCATCGCGCAGCCGATATCAGCTGCTTTTAATGCCGGAGCGTCGTTAACTCCGTCACCGGTCATGGAAACGACCTGATCCTTTTTCTGCCATGCCTTGACGATACGGATTTTATTTTCCGGTGATACGCGGGCATAAACAGAAATATGTTCTACCTGACGGTCGAGCGCAGCTTCATCCATAGCATCAAGCTGCGCACCGGTAATGGCAAGATCGCCTTCTTCTAAAATTCCGAGTTCTTTTGCAATCGCAGATGCGGTTACTACATGGTCGCCGGTGATCATAATCGGTTTAATACCGGCTCTGCGGCAGACCTCCACGGCCGCTTTTGCTTCAGGACGAGGCGGATCGATCATACCGACCAGACCAAGCAGAGTCAGTCCGTTTTCCAGTTCTTCTGAGGAAGGAGAAACAGGGATGGTATCAATTTCTTTGTAAGCGATGGCCAGCACGCGAAGCGCCTGAGCACTCATTTCTTCTGTTTTTATTTTGGCATTTTCCAGATCTCCTGCGACGCAGCGTGGAAGCATCATATCACAGGCGCCTTTGACAATGACGATGTATTTTCCGTCAATCTGGTTGACTGTAGACATTAGTTTACGATCAGAGTCGAAAGGAAGAGAAGCCAGACGCGGATATTTTGCGTTCAATGCATCTTTCGGGAACCCATTTTTGTGTGCAGCCAGGATAATGGAGGTTTCCGTCGGATCACCGATATGCTGTTCCTCGCCATCGTGAAAGACAACAGAACCGTCACAGCAGAGTGTTCCGTAGCAGAGAAGCTTCTGCACGGCATCGCTGTTGTGGTCGGTGATAGTCTCCAATGTGTCACTGCCGTTCAGCCAGGCCTTTACAAGAGTCATACGGTTCTGCGTTAAGGTACCTGTTTTATCTGAACAGATAATAGAAGCGCTGCCAAGCGTTTCCACTGCCGGAAGTCGGCGAATCAGGGCATTCTTTTTTACCATACGCTGTACACCGATGGAGAGTACGATCGTGACGATTGCCGGAAGTCCTTCCGGGATTGCCGAAACAGCCAGTGAAACGGCAGTCATAAAGATTTCCATAGCCGGAATACCGTTCATCAGACCGACAACAAAGATAATGGCACAGGCAGCCAAAGCCAGAAAACCGAGATATTTTCCGAGTTGTGCCAGCTTTTTCTGCAGTGGAGTCTGTGTTTCTTCTTCACCTTCCAACAGATTGGCAATTTTACCCATTTCGGTATGCATACCAGTGGAAGTGACAATAGCGGTGGCAGTTCCGTAGGTAACACTGCAGCCGGAGAAAACCATATTGCTGCGGTCTCCAAGCGGAGCGTTGTCCGTGATTTCCATATCCGCATCTTTTTCGGAAGGAACCGATTCTCCGGTCAGCGCGGATTCCTCACACTTCAAGCTGACACTCTGCAGAAGACGCGCATCAGCCGGGATGAAATCGCCTGCTTCCAGTCGGATAAGATCGCCCGGAACAAGTTCCGCTGCATCAATGATAGATTCCGTACCGCCGCGGATCACGCGGGCATGGGGAGCAGAAAGACCTTTCAGAGCATCGAGTGCTTTTTCTGCTTTGCTTTCCTGAAGCATTCCCATAACGGCATTTAGGATAACGATTAAAAGAATCAGGATAGGTTCAAAAAATTCCATCGGATCGCCTTCTATACAGGCGATTACAAAAGAGACAGCCGCGGCCGCAATCAGAATCAGGATCATAACATCCTTAAATTGATCGAGAAAACGGGCAAGATTGGTCTTTTTTTTCTTTTCCTGCAGTTTGTTGGGACCGTATTTTGCAAGCAGATCGGATGCCTGTGCAGAAGAAAGTCCTTTCTGCGGGTCAGAAGATAACTTCTGAATGATTGTTTCGCGGGATTCGCTGTGAAATGACAATCGTGATTCCTCCTTTTTCTGTGAAGTTAGAGATGTCGGACGCTTTTATGATCTGAGCATCTTGTAAATAATCATTATACGAAGTTACGAACAGCAATTCAACGGGTGAAATCTAAAAAAGTATGAAATAAAAATAAACTCCGAGCAGAATAAAGGTTCTATCCTGTACGGAGTTTATTTTTATTAAGCGTTTTTCTTGTTAAATGCTGCGCGTTTGCGCATGGTCGGATCAAGAATTTTCTTACGGATACGCAGGCTTTCCGGCGTTACTTCCAAAAGCTCATCGGAATCGATGAACTCCAGCGCTTCTTCCAGACTGAGAACTTTTGGTGTTGTCAGCTTCAGCGCATCGTCAGAACCGGAAGCACGTGTGTTAGTCAGGTGTTTGGTCTTGCAGACGTTCAGTTCGATATCATCTGTTTTCCCGTTCTGGCCGATAACCATACCAGAGTAGACTTTTTCTCCGGCGCCGATAAATAAGGTGCCGCGCTCCTGGGCACTGAACAAACCGTAGGTAACGGATTCGCCGGTTTCAAAAGCAATCAGGGAACCCTGCTTGCGGTACTGAATGTCGCCTTTGTATGGGCCATATTCGTCAAAGATTGTATTCATGATACCATTTCCTTTTGTATCGGTCATGAATTCGCCGCGATAGCCAATCAGACCGCGGGAGGGAATGGAAAATTCCAGTCTGGTATAACCGCCGCTTGCCGGGCTCATTCCCTGCAGCTCACCTTTACGGGTGCTGAGTTTATTGATAACTGTTCCGGAAAATTCCTCCGGTACATCGATGTAGGCGATTTCCATCGGCTCAAGTCTATGACCACGTTCATCTTGTTTATAAATAACTTCAGCCTTGCTGACTGCAAATTCGTAACCTTCGCGGCGCATATTTTCAATCAGAACAGAGAGATGAAGTTCACCGCGTCCGGAAACCTTGAAGCAGTCCATGTCATCGGTTTCTTCTACACGCAGGCTGACATCGGTATTCAGCTCGCGGAACAGACGGTCGCGCAGATGACGGGAGGTTACATATTTACCTTCCTGACCGGCCAGCGGACTGTCATTGACCAGAAAGTTCATGGCAATTGTCGGTTCGGAAATCTTCTGAAACGGAATTGCGTCCACATGTTCAGGAGAACAGAGCGTATCGCCGATGTGTAAATCTGCAATGCCGGAAATGGCCACGATGGAGCCGGTACCTGCTTCGGTTACTTCTACTTTATTCAGACCGTCAAATTCATACAGCTTGCTGATCTTTACTTTTTTCTGCTTGTCCGGTTCATGATGATTAACCAGAACAACGTCCTGATTTACGCGGATAGAACCGTTGTCTACTTTGCCGACACCGATACGACCGACATACTCATTATAATCAATCGTACTGATCAGAATCTGCGTCGGGGCAGTTTCATCACCCTGCGGCGCCGGAATATAGTCAATGATTGTTTCAAACAGCGGCGTCATATCGCGCTGTTCGTCGGAAAGCTCCAGAACAGCGTAGCCGGATTTTGCGGACGCATAGACGAACGGACAATCAAGCTGTTCATCGGAAGCATCCAGATCAATAAAAAGTTCCAGGATTTCATCAATTACCTCTGTCGGTCTCGCCTCCGGACGGTCGATTTTATTAATGCAGACGATAACCGGAAGGGAAAGATCCAGAGCTTTTCTGAGCACAAATTTTGTCTGCGGCATGGAACCTTCAAACGCGTCTACGACAAGGATTACGCCGTCTACCATTTTCAGGACACGTTCTACCTCACCGCCGAAATCGGCATGTCCCGGTGTATCAATGATATTGATTTTATAATCTTTATAGTAAACGGCAGTGTTTTTGGAAAGAATGGTGATGCCGCGTTCTCGTTCGATATCGTTAGAGTCCATGACGCGCTCGGCAACTGCCTGATTTTCACGGAATACACCACTTTGCTTTAACAGCTCGTCCACTAGTGTGGTTTTGCCGTGGTCAACGTGAGCGATAATGGCGATGTTACGGATATTTTCTCTTTTCATAAATTTTCCTCTTTATAAATACATAGATATTGAGACAAAGATTGTCCTTACCGGGATTTATTCTACCACAAACTTTCGATTTTACAAGGGCTTTTCTGCATCGAAAGGTGCAGATACTGAAAAAAACATCGGTTTTTGTCAAAATGTTTTCCCATTTGTTTCGCATAAAAAAGGAAATATCGGAATAGACATAAGTGTACAGAGAAATACCATCTGAAGTGATTCAGAACGAAGAAGGGAGAAAGCAATACATATGTCAGACAAAATTATTGAAAACAATCAGGTTTCTATTATAGGAGAAATTGTTTCAGAGTTCCAGTTCAGTCATGAAGTCTTTGGAGAAGGTTTTTATATTGTGGATGTACAGGTAAAGCGTCTCAGTGAATCTGCCGACTGCATTCCGGTGATGATTTCTGAAAGACTGATTGATGTAACACAGGATTACCGGGGAGAGTTTATCCGTGTGACCGGACAGTTCCGATCCTATAATCGCCATGAGGAAAAGAAAAATCGTCTGGTACTTTCCGTATTTGCCCGTGAGGTGTTTTTTACGGAGGAAGAGACAGATAAAGTGAAAACAAATCAGATTTTTCTGGACGGATATATCTGTAAGCAGCCGGTTTACAGAAAGACACCGCTTGGACGAGAAATCTCAGATATGCTGGTGGCTGTCAATCGCCCATACGGAAAATCTGATTATATTCCTTGTATTTGCTGGGGAAGAAATGCCAGATTTACCTCTGGTTTTGAGGTGGGAGGCCATGTGCAGATCTGGGGCAGAATTCAGAGTCGTGAATATGTGAAAAAAATAGAAGGTGATGAGACAGAAAAGCGTGTTGCTTATGAAGTGTCTGTCAGCAAGCTCGAATGGCTTGGGTAGGAGCAGATCTATACGTTGAAGCGTTGCAATTTCTCAGAAATTATGTTACACTGCACTTAATTTAAGCTGACAGAAAAAGGAACCTATATGCAAAGGAAAACCGAAAGTGCAGCTGCATATGATGAGAGGTATTGTATGAAAAAGGGAATTACACATATATTTTGTGGTGAGGGGAAGGGTAAGACTCCCGCAGCGATCGGAATGGGAATTCAGGCTGCCATTGCCGGAAAAAGGGTAATTATCATTGAGTTTCTCAAAGGACGTTATGATGGTCGGAGTGAGTTTATCCAGAGACTGGAGCCAGATGTCAAACTGTTTCGTTTTGAGCGTTCTGAAACAGGCTTTGACAGCCTCACGGAAAAGCAGCGTCAGGAGGAGTGCCAGAATATCAGAAATGGACTTAATTTTGCAAAAAAAGTGCTTAGTACGCAGGGCTGTGAGGTATTGATCCTGGATGAACTGATTGGACTTCCGGCAGCGGGGATTATTTCATGGGAGGAAATACGCAGTCTGATGAAACTCAGAGATGAGGAGATGAACCTGATCATTACCGGAAATGAACAGGGAAAAGAACTGTGGGATCTGGCGGATGAGATAACGGTGATGCAGTCGATTGCGCATGAAAAACGGTGATTGACAAGGGTTTTTATTGATGGTATGATTATTTTGGATGCAGGGCAGGTCGAGGGTCGGCCTTGCCCTGTTTGTGTTTGATAACAACCAGTATTTTACATATAAAAATAAGGAGGAGAGAGCATGGCTATATTTACAGGGGCAGGTGTAGCAATTGTTACACCGATGAAAGAAAACGGCGAGGTTCATTTCGAAAAATTAGGCGAGCTTCTGGAATATCAGATTGCGAATAATACAGATGCCATCATCATTTGCGGCACCACAGGTGAATCATCCACGTTGACGCATGAGGAGCATATGGAAGTAATCAAATATGCGATCGATAAAGTCAATAAACGAATTCCGGTGATTGCAGGAACCGGTTCCAACTGTACGGAAACGGCGGTTATGATGTCAAAACAGGCGGAGGAATATGGTGCAGACGGTCTGCTGCTTGTAACTCCGTATTACAATAAGGCAACGCAGAAAGGGTTGATCCGCCATTACACAACGATTGCGGAAGCGGTAAATGTTCCGATTGTTTTGTACAATGTACCGGGCAGAACCGGTTGTAATATTTTGCCGGAGACGGCGGTTTGGCTGGCAAAAAATGTAAAGAACATTGTGGCGATAAAAGAGGCTTCCGGAAATATTGCCCAAGTTGCAAAGCTGATGAGTCTGGCAGATGGCTGCATTGATCTTTATTCGGGAGAGGACGGACAGGTGGTTCCGGCGCTTTCACTTGGAGGAAAGGGTGTTATTTCTGTACTTTCTAATATTGCGCCGCAGGAAACTCATGATCTTGTACAGCTTTATCTGGAAGGGAAGACAAAAGAGAGCTGTGAACTGCAGCTGCGCGCGATTCCGTTGGTAGAAGCACTGTTTTGTGAGGTGAATCCGATTCCGGTAAAAACAGCTCTGAATCTGATGGGCTTTGAAGTTGGGCCGCTTCGCGGACCGCTCTGCGAAATGGAAGAGGCAAATGTAGAAAAGCTGGTAAATGCCATGAAAGATTTTGGCATTCAGTTGGCATAGAGGAGAGAAAAATGGTAAAAATAATTATGCATGGATGCAACGGCCATATGGGACAGGTGATCTCTGGACTGGTTGCTCAGGATAAGGATGCCGAAATTGTGGCGGGGATTGATCTTGCGGATGTACGCGATAACGGTTATCCGGTTTTTACAGACATCAACAAATGTGATGTGGCGGCAGATGTAATGATTGATTTCTCATCCTTTAAGGCGGTGGACGGTGTTCTGGATTATTGCCGTGCAAAAAAGCTGCCGCTTGTTTTGTGTACGACGGGTCTTACACCGGAGCAGCTTGAGAAGGTAGACAGTTACAGTAAAGATGTGGCGATTCTGCGTTCTGCAAATATGTCTCTCGGTGTAAATGTCCTGTTAAAGCTTATTCAGGATGCTGCGAAGGTACTGGCGGGAGCGGGTTTTGATATGGAAATCGTGGAGAAGCATCATCGGCTGAAATGCGATGCACCGAGCGGTACGGCTCTTGCGCTGGCAGATTCCTTAAATGAAGCGATGGACGGAAAATATCACTATATATACGATCGCAGTCAGGTGCATCAGCCGCGCGAAGATATGGAAATCGGCATTTCGGCAGTGAGGGGAGGCACGATTGTCGGAGATCATGATGTGATTTTTGCCGGTCCGGATGAGGTGGTGACATTCAGTCACAGAGCTTATTCAAAAGGTGTATTTGGAAAAGGTGCAGTCGAGGCGGCAAAGTTTCTTGCTGGAAAAGCGGCAGGTCATTATGATATGCAGGACGTGATAGGCGCATAGGCTATAAACCTTATAAACTGCTTAAATTAATGGGAAAAAGT
Organism: Marvinbryantia sp.; assembly: GCA_050944495.1. Classification (GTDB taxonomy): domain Bacteria; phylum Bacillota; class Clostridia; order Lachnospirales; family Lachnospiraceae; genus Marvinbryantia. The sequence continues at coordinate 126,528 of JBMNRF010000003.1, read as the reverse complement.
CTGAAAAAACAATAAGTTTCCTTGACTTTTTTGATATTAAAAGTATATAGTAAGGGCAAAAAGAGAGTTATTTTTGGATGGAAGCACAGGGGAATATAAACAATTAGGAGGAATGACAATGAAGAAAGCTACATTATTTTTACTGGCGCTATCAGTGTCGGTAATGTTAGCCGGCTGTAAAAAAAGTCCGGCAGAGACGGAGGCACCGACAGAAACTCCTACTGAGGCGACAGAGCAGCTGACGGAAACGGAAGCTCCGACGGAGCCGCCGACAGAAAAAGAAGACAGCATGAACCGTACAAGACATCTGAAGGGGCTGGTGAAATCTTCCGATGTCAATGCACTGACGATACAGACGGAGCGCGGGAAGGAACTGACCTTTAAGATTACCGGAGCGGATATCCAGGTGGCAGGCGGCATTACAGCAGGCAGTAATGTGACAGTTGTTTATAAAGGAAAAATCAGTGGAGATGATACTTCCGGCGCGACGGTACAGATGGTGATGAATCTGGGAGAAGGTGAGACTCCAGTTACAGAAGGTGAGCCGATGACAGAGTCTGCAGAGGAAGATCCGAATGCGGGGGCAGGAACCATCGGCGGTACAATCGAGGATCTGACAATCGACCGGATGGTGATCGTGGCTGATGATGGGGAATCTTACTATTTTTCCATGTACGGCACAGAAGTAAATCTGGTAAACGGATTAAAGCAGGGCAATTATGTGACGGTAGATTATGATGGAGATATTTATGGACCGAATCTTGTGAGCGCAACAAAGGTTGCGGATAATGACCCATCCAAGGGCGAGCAGGCAGTGATTGCCGGACCATCTCCGGAAGATGGCTGTTCTTATTTGAACGCAACTGTGCAGGATTATGGTATGACCACGATTACTGTTATGACAGATGCAGGAGAAGAACTTACGTTTGATACTACGAATGCGACACACTGTTATATCAATGGTATTATGTCCGGTAATTATGTGACCATTGAGTATACAGGAGAACTGAGCGGCAGCGATACTACAGGTGTGACAGTGAAAGCAGTATATGATTATACCGATGAAAATGCAGGAGCTGCTGATATACCGGCATCAGACAATGATGTGTCAGACACAGATATAACTGCTTCGGATGTGCCGGAGAGTGAAACGGACGATCAGACGGTATAAAAAGCGGGCAGCGGCCTGCGGTAAATAAGAAAAAATGAGACGCTGCTGCAAGAAATCAAATGGAGCTTTCTGATTTGCGGCAGCGTTTTGGTATGCTTTATCAAGATAGTTTGTGGGTTACATGGAGGAAAAAATGAGCAAAATTGCAATTATTACGGACAGTAACAGCGGGATTACGCAGGATGAGGCAAAGAAACTTGGGGTCTTTGTACTGCCGATGCCATTTTTTATCGATGGAGAGCAGTATCTGGAGGATATTAATCTGACGCAGGAAGAATTTTACAAACGCCTCTCGGAAGATGCCGATATTAGTACGTCCCAGCCGTCGCCGGCTTCAGTACTTGATTTGTGGAATCAGGTATTAGAAGAATATGATCAGATTATACATATTCCAATGTCCAGCGGTCTTTCGGCTTCCTGTGAAACGGCAATGGCGTTGGCACAGGATTATGAAGGAAAAGTATATGTGGTAAATAATCAGCGTATTTCTGTAACACAACGTCAGTCTGTCCTGGATGCCATGAAGCTTGTTCAAAATGGAAAAACGGCGGCGGAGATTAAAGAGACGTTAGAGGAAATGAAGCTGGATGCCAGCATTTATCTGACGCTTGAAACGTTGAAATATCTGAAAAAGGGCGGACGCATCACACCGGCAGCAGCAACAATCGGTACAATTTTAAATCTTAAACCGGTACTGCAGATTCAGGGCGAAAAGCTGGATGCCTTTGCGAAAGCAAGGGGCAAGGCAAAGGCGAAGAAAATCATTCTGGATGCAGTTCACAAGGATCTTAACGAGCGTTTTGCGGCAGAGGCGGCAGCAGGAGAAATGGAGATCAGCGCAGCGTATGGAGGCAACTATGAGGAAGCACAGGAGTGGCTGCAAGAGATCAAAGAGAGCTTTCCGGGGTGGAATTGTTATATGGCGCCCATTTCACTGAGCGTTGCCTGTCATATTGGAAATGGTATTCTGGCATTGACTTGTCAGAAGAAAGTATGCTAAAAATTCTGAAAAAATAGGCAGATAAAATAGAACCAGCGGAACTGTCAGGAAAAACCTGAACAGCTCCGCTGATTTGTGCTAAAGGAAGTTTTACTTTCCTTTAGCGGTGAAATGCTATCTGTTTATTTTCGTAGTGTGGTTCACTAGTCAGCTGAATCGAAAGCTTTTGAAAAGTTTTGATATCGACCGGAGAAAGCATTACGGATGTGTGTACCTGACATCCGGCCAGCTTCGGAATCTGTTCCAGAGCCAGAAGCGCTGTTTTGCTGCGGGAAGCACTGATGGATAGGGCAATCAGTACCTCATCAGTGTGCAGACGTGGGTTTTTACTTCCGAGATAAGAAGTCTTCAGACGCTGGAGCGGTTCGATCGCGGAAGGGGAAATTACGTGTTTTTCGTGGGCGATCCCGGCGAGATCTTTTAAGGCGTTCAGTAAAAGCGCTGCAGAAGCGCCCAGAAGCTCCGAAGTTTTTCCGGTGATGATCCGGCCGTCCGGCAACTCCATCGCTGCCGCCGGACCGCCGGTTTTCTCGCTGTGGGCGAGGGCGGCTGTGACAACACGTCGGTCTTCTTTTGTGGTGCCGGCCTGTTTCATAATTAATTCTATTTTATAAGCTTCCTCTTCGGTACCGGTACCGGCAGCCAGAGCGTTAAGCGCGTGATAATAACGGCGAATGATCTCCTGGCGGGATGCCTCACAGCAAACCTCATCATTGCAGATACAGTTACCGACCAGATTGACTCCCATATCAGTCGGAGATTTATACGGACTTTCACCGGCAATCTTTTCAAACATAGCATTTAATACCGGGAAGATCTCTACATCACGATTATAGTTAACAGCTGTTTTGCCGTATGCATCCAGATGGAAGGGATCGATCATGTTGACATCGTTCAGATCGGCAGTTGCCGCCTCATAAGCCAGATTGACCGGATGTTTCAAAGGAATGTTCCAGATCGGGAATGTCTCAAATTTTGCATATCCGGCGCGAATACCGCGTTTGTATTCATGATACAGCTGGGAAAGGCAGGTCGCCATTTTTCCGCTGCCCGGACCTGGTGCGGTTACGACAACAAGTGGGCGAGTTGTTTCGATATAATCATTTTTTCCGTAGCCTTCGTCGCTGACGATCAGTTGAGTATTACTCGGATATCCGGGAATAATGTAATGGGTATATACTTTGATACCGAGCTTTTGGAGGCGGCTGCGGAACAGATCAGCAGCGTTCTGACCGGAATACTGTGTGATTACTACACTTCCCACATATAGACCGCGTTCCTCAAAAAGATTGATCAGGCGGAGCACATCAGAATCATAGGTGATACCGAGGTCGCCGCGTACCTTGTTTTTTTCAATATCGACAGCGCTGATGACGATGATGATTTCAGACTGATCTGCGAGCTGCATCAGCATACGCAGTTTACTGTCCGGTTCAAATCCCGGAAGTACCCGGGCAGCATGATAATCGTCGTAAAGCTTGCCGCCGAATTCCAGGTACAGTTTGTTTCCAAACTGGCTGATGCGGTTTTTGATGTGTTCTGACTGCAGCGTCAGATATTTTTCATTGTCAAATCCGATTTTCATAATAGCAAATTCCTTTATTTATCATGATACAGAGCGTAAAGAATGCTCTGAAAAATAAACTACAGATACCATCATATATCAAACGAAAGTGTTTTACCAGAAGTTTTTGCGGAATTTTTAGAAATATTTAATAAACGGAAGAATCTTTTTTCAAAGAGTATATTGATTTATTTGTTCAGAATCTTTATACTAATTAAGAATGATAAGATACAGAAAACGGAGCAAAATAAGATGCTTCAAGGAGGACAAGAATGGAAAACAACCAAAACCAGAATCAAAATAAGGATCCTGGAAAAGGTTCCAACAATAATCAAAATAAATCCCCGAAAAATAGTCAGACGATTGCCATACTTCTTATTGTGACGGTGATCACGCTGATTGTGATGGGATTGTTTAACAGTCTGATGAAGGGAACCACAAATCAGGAAATTTCCTATAACAAGTTTATGGAAATGATTGAGAATGATGAGATCAAGAAAGTGGAGTTTCAGAGTGGCCAGTATGTGATCACACCGAAGTCACAGCCACTGCGCGGACTTGATTTCACGTACTATACCGGAAATGTAGACGACCCGGAACTGGTAGATAAGCTGTTGGAAGCAGATATTGAGTTCAAAAAGGAGATTCCGGATGTGATGTCCGGATTAATCTTCAACATTTTGAGTTTTATTCTTCCGTTGCTTCTGATCTGGGGACTGATGGCATTTTTGATGCGTAAAATGGGCGGCGGAAACGGCGTCATGGGTATTGGCAAAAACAAAGCAAGAGTATATGCACAAAAAGAAACCGGTGTTACTTTTAAAGATGTGGCAGGTCAGGATGAAGCTAAAGAATCACTGCAGGAAGTGGTGGAGTTTCTGGAACACCCGGATCGTTATTCCAAGATTGGCGCTAAGCTGCCGAAGGGTGCGCTGCTGGTGGGACCTCCGGGTACCGGTAAAACTCTGCTGGCAAAAGCAGTGGCAGGGGAGGCACATGCACCGTTTTTCTCATTGTCAGGTTCTGACTTTGTAGAGATGTTTGTCGGTGTCGGTGCATCGCGTGTGCGTGAATTGTTTGAAGAGGCCAAGAAAAATGCGCCGTGTATTATTTTCATTGATGAGATTGATGCAATCGGTAAGAGCCGTGACAGTCGTTATGGAGGCGGAAACGATGAGAGAGAGCAGACTTTGAATCAGCTGCTTGCGGAGATGGACGGTTTTGACAGTGCTTCCGGTCTTTTGATTCTGGCGGCAACGAATCGTCCGGAGGTGCTCGATCAGGCGTTACTGCGTCCGGGACGCTTTGACAGACGTGTAGTGGTTGATAAACCGGATTTGCAGGGACGTATTGATGTTTTAAAGGTTCATGCGAAAAATGTCAATATGGATGAGACCGTTGATCTGGAAGCTATCGCATTGGCAACTTCAGGTGCAGTTGGTTCTGATCTTGCAAACATGATTAACGAAGCAGCGATTCTGGCTGTGAAAAATGGCAGAAATGCAGTAAACCAGGCGGATCTGTTCGAATCTGTGGAAGTGGTTCTGGTTGGTAAGGAAAAGAAGAATAAGATCCTCAGCAAGGAAGAACGCAAGATTGTTTCCTATCATGAGGTTGGTCATGCGCTTGTCAGCGCATTGCAGAAAGATTCTGAGCCGGTGCAGAAGATCACGATTGTACCGCGTACGATGGGTGCTTTGGGATATGTTATGAATGTGCCGGAAGAGGAAAAATATCTTAATACGGAGGCAGAAATTCGCGCAAGGATTGTCGAATGTGTTGCCGGACGTGCGGCAGAGCAGATCGTGTTCAATAGTGTGACAACCGGTGCTGCGAACGATATTGAGCAGGCTACCAGAATGGCGCGTGCGATGATTACGCAGTACGGTATGTCTGAAAAATTCGGCATGGTAGGGCTGGAATCTCCGGCTAATCAGTATCTGGACGGACGCAATGTTCTGAATTGCAGTGATGTGACTGCAGCAGAAATTGATAAAGAAGTGATGACGGTGATTAAGGATGCCTATCAGGAGGCATTGCGCCTGCTGAACGAACACAGAGAAGCGCTTGACCGTATCGCAGATTTCCTGATCGAGAAAGAAACGATTACCGGAAAGGAATTTATGGAAATTTTCCATCAAGTAGAAGCAGAAATCAAGGCAGAAGATGTGGTTGAGATGCCGAAACAGGAAGAAACAAAAACAGAAGAGTAAAAAGTTTCCCCGGTCATGATGACCGGGGAATTTTTATGACCTGATCAATTAGCCGTTACTCATCCCAACCATCGTAAAAACGAATGGTAGCGCTGATGTTACGTACGAATTCACCTTCTTTTAAGGTCAAGTCTTCTGGATCAGACACACTGGGAAGTTCCGGAATCTCTTCTTCAAGCTCCAGAGAAATCCATTCTACAGCAGCTTCATTGGCATTGTCGAGCGCTTCATCAAGCGTGTCGCCGACCGCACGGCAGTCCTGCAGGTCCGGGAAATATCCTTCATAATTTCCGGATTCTGTTTTGTGGAAAATTGCGGGATAGATAAATTTCATTTATTGTACCTCTCTTTGTCTTATGATCGTCCGAATAAATAGTGCTGCAGTGTGAGAATAAATTTATATGCATGACGCGCTTTTTATTATAAATAGGAATTTCTGTAAAAGCAATCCTTCGTTGCGTTTTTTTTGCAAATTGGTTATAATTTCTTTTATAAATAATCTACTCAAAGAGAGAAGCGTAATTCTCATGGAAAGGATAAAATATGAGATCCTATGGCTATCAATATACTATCGATCACTCGGTGACGATTCGTCCGCTGGAGGAAATTTCTGGTTTTCCGGTTTGCCCGGGGATGTATGATATTAATGGTGCGAGCGCGTTGCCGGTCGGTGTTAATTTTACAATACACACGCACGGAGGGACTTCCTGCGAGTTGCTTTTATTTCACAGGGGAGAAGAAGAACCGTATGCAGTTCTTCCGTTTCCGGAGGCATATAAAATAGGTGATGTATATTCTATGATTGTATTCGAACTGGATATCGAAGATTTTGAGTATGCGTATCGCGTGGACGGTCCTTATGATCCGAAAAAAGGGCTTCTTTTTGATAAAAAGAATATTCTTTTGGATCCCTATGCGAAGGCGGTGACTGGTCAGCATTTCTGGGGCGTGACACAGGATAAACGTTACCATGCGCGTGTAGTGAGAGACGTATTTGACTGGGGAATTGTGCCGCAGTCCAAACGGGAGATCAGTGACTTGATCATTTATGAACTGCATGTACGGGGCTTTACGCAGCACGAATCTTCTGGAGTTGCGAATCGCGGTACCTTTGCGGGATTGAAAGAGAAGATTCCATATTTAAAGGAGCTTGGCATTAATGCGGTGGAATTGATGCCGATTTTTGAGTTTGATGAGAACCGGGGATTCCGTGAGATAGACGGACGGAAGCTGATCGATTACTGGGGCTATAATTCGGTAGGCTTTTTTGCCCCGAACAGTAGCTATGCCGCCTCGGAGGAATATAATTACGAGGGAACCGAGCTGCGTGAATTGATTAAGGAACTGCATGATAACGGAATCGAAGTGATTCTTGACGTGGTATTTAATCATACGGCGGAGGGAAATGAGCAGGGACCGATCTTCAGTTTCAAGGGATTTGATAATAATATTTACTATATGCTGACACCGGATGGAAATTATTATAATTTCAGTGGCTGCGGCAATACCTTAAACTGTAATCATCCGGTAATCCGTCAGATGATCTTGGAATGTCTGCGTTATTGGACGGTTAGCTATCGTGTGGACGGATTCCGGTTTGACCTGGCAAGTATTCTGGGAAGAAATCGGGATGGATCGCCCTCAAATAATCCGCCGCTTTTGGAAATGCTGGCATGTGATCCGATCCTGCGCAATGTCAAGCTGATCGCGGAAGCCTGGGATGCCGGCGGTATGTATCAGGTGGGCAGTTTTCCGGCAGGGGGACGTTGGGCAGAATGGAACGGCCGCTACCGGGATGCGATACGCGGGTTTTTAAAAGGAGAAAACTGGAGAGCCTGGGAGGCAGCATGGAGTGTCGGTGGATCCAGCGATCTGTATGGTATAGGTCAGGCAGATTCGCATGGGGAGTATAATGGCTATAATTCTTCGATTAATTTCCTGACGTGCCATGATGGATTTACTTTGTATGATTTGTATTCCTATAATGAAAAGCATAACTGGAATAATGGTTGGGGAAATACAGATGGTTCGAATAATAATTTGAGCTGGAATTGCGGCTATGAGGGGGAGACAGGGGATCCGGAAACATTAAAGCTTCGTTACCGCATGATTCGCAATGCCTGCGCGGTACTGATGTGCAGCCGCGGTACGCCGATGTTTCTGGCGGGGGATGAATTTGGCAACACCCAATATGGAAACAACAACAGCTATTGTCAGGATAATGAGATTTCTTGGCTGGACTGGCGTTTGCTGGAGAAGAATCGCAGTCTGTTTGAGTTTTTTAAATATATGATTGCTTTCCGAAAAGAGCATCAGGTAATCAGCAAAAATCTTCCGGATGCAGTGTGCGGCAGAGATAGCGTGGTTGTACATGATGTGAATGCAGAAAAAGTGACGATTCCTCAGGATGCGAGAGTGTTTTCCGTTAGTTTTTCCGGATATGATATTCGAAAAAATTGTGATGATCTGGTTTTTCTTTCGATCAATACGTATTGGGAAGATGTGCGTGTTACACTGCCGCGTCTGCAAGGAAATCTGGCGTGGTTTTTAAGTGTGGATACTTATGGGGATGAAAATGGGCGTTATTGTTATCCGTTTGGACAGGAAAAAATGATAAGCGGCGAGTACGTACTTCGTCCGCGAACAACGGCGGTTTTTTATGCGCGCCGTACGAATGGAGAAAAAAGATGAAAGAATATGAAGTAGTTTGGGAAATTTTTAATTTGTGTTCTAATAACCAGATGCGTGATGTCTTTATTGAAGAGATTGAGACAACAGATCCGGAAGCATATGTAAGGCAGAAATTTGCCGGAAAAGAAGTTACTTATGAAAAAACGATATTGGAAAATGGCACAATCGTTTTTGATATTATGACCTCGGAGATCAAACAGCGGATGTCATTTACGGCGTTTTAAAAAGAGAAGAGAGAGGCATACAGATGGATGAATTATTTGCGGTATATCGGAAACAGGGTGTCAGCGAAAGCTTGCTGAAAGAAATTGCCGATTTTCGGGCGGCATATCCGGTAGCAGAGCAGGCAAAGAGTCGTGTGGAAAAGCCGGATATTATTTTTTATGGAAAAGATATTTTTGAGATGGCGGCGACGGCGCTTTTACAGGGAGAAAATGTTCTGCTTTCCGGGACAAAGGCCACAGGCAAAAATGTTCTGGCGGAAAATCTTGCATGGGTGTTTGGGCGGCCGGTTTATAATATCTCCTTTAATATTAACACGGACAGTACCTCACTGGTAGGAACGGATACGTTTCGTAATAATGAGGTCTGCCTGCGCCGCGGACCGGTGTATGACTGTGCGGACTATGGTGGATTTGGAATTTTTGACGAGATTAATATGGCGAAAAACGATGCGGTTTCTGTGTTGCATGCGGTACTCGATTACCGCCGTGTATTGGATGTACCCGGATATAACAGACTTGCACTCCATGAGGCGACGCGGTTTATCGGTACGATGAACTATGGCTATGCCGGAACAAAGGAACTGAATGAGGCTCTGGTATCGCGCTTTATGGTGATTGATATGCCGGAAATTGACAGCGACACGCTGATGAAGATTTTGTTGGATCTGTTTCCAGAAGCAAAGCAGACAGGACTTCTTCAGCTTTGTGGATTTTTCACAGATCTGCAGCTGAAAGCGTCGCATAACGAGATTTCCACCAAGGCTCTTGATCTGCGTGGGTTGATTGGTGCGGTGAAAACGATTCGTGCCGGACTTTCTCCGGAAAAGGCAATCCGTATGGGAATGGTGAATAAATGCTTTGATGTATTTGAAAAAGAAATTATTGAGGATATTGTAGAAACACGCATACCGGAAGGGTGGAGTGCGTCAGAGATTTTTTGAGAGTGAGAGGTACTTTGGTGGAAACAGAAAAATCTCTATATAATATAGAAGAAAATCAGTTGGAAATTGAAAACCGTATCCGCAATTTGATGTGGACGGTGAGCGGTGATTATACGCTGGATGTAAAGCCGGATGTGGAATCGTTTGTCAGGAATAAATATATTTCGCTTTATGACGCCATTAAGCAGGGCGGGTTTGCGAAATATTATGATACAAATGCATTAGCGATGTATTTGTTGAAAAAACTTTATTATGGCGCGGAGGAGGCTTCTTTGATGCGGATTGCGCAGCTTTGCGTAGACGAGGCAGTTTATCCGAAAATTTCTCATGAGCGGCCGGGGGTCACCGGTGTGCGCAAAAAAGCGTTTGCAGCGATGCTGGAACATGATTTTCACCGCATGGGTCAGTCTTTTTGCGGCCGGGTAAAAATTTCTATGCTGCGTGATTTTTTAAATGGAAGAACAATAGATGAACAGCGTATCCAGAAAGTGAAGGATACGCTTTATCAAATGCAGACAGCGTCAGATACGATGGAGATTATTCATACGGTGGATGAATTGTATAATCAGGCAATCGATCCGTCTTTTGTGCGCAAACACGGAGATCTGGATCATGTGCTGGCGCTGGAAACGGAAGAACTTGTCCGGGAAAGCTGGCAGGATTTCCTTGATGAAGATATGTATGAAGCGGTGATGGAACAGTTTCTGGAGGATATGGGCAGACAGGTTTCTACGCTGGATGAGTATCGGGATGACGGAATCGAAAAAAAGCAGCAGAAACGCAGTATTGTAGTGTTAGATGAAAAAGCGCTTGCCAAAATGCACACCTATATGGAGCTGAACTTTGGTCGTTCTTATATGTCGAAGGAAGAGGCAGCGCTTTTGAATCGACGTCTTTGTACAGGGACACACGCAGACTGCAGCCTTTATTATACGAATGGTATTCTTGCTGATCCGATTCTTTCTAATGCACAGTATGTTAACGCAAAAAAACAGGCCGAGCGGAATCGTCTGTTATATCACAACAGCAAAAGTATGGTGAGACACAATATTGATGTAATGACGGCCAGTCTGAAGCGTTCGCTGCAGCTGCGTGCCCAACAGGAAAGTATTCCGTGCGGGTACGGAACAGTCGTGCCGAATCGTCTGTGGAGAATTGGTCGTGCGAACACAGAAAAATTGTTTAATCGTATTATACGCGAGAATCATTCGGAGTTTGTGGTGGATGTACTAATGGATGCCAGCGGTTCCCAGCGAGATCGCCAGAGTCAGGTGGCGTTACAGGCCTTTATTATCAGTCGTGCGTTGAGCAATGCGGGGATACCTCATCGTGTGATGGGATATTGTACTTTTTGGGATTACACGGTGATGCAGAGATATCGTGAGTACGATGCTCCCGCGCGGGAGGACGATAAGATTTTTAACTATACAACTTCGGCGAACAACCGTGACGGATTGGCTCTGCGCGCTGCAGTCGATTCTCTGAAAAAGAGAGAGGAGGAAAATAAGATTCTTGTGGTGCTGAGCGACGGCAGGCCAAACGATGTGATTGTAAATCGGCCCGGAAGCAAAAATCCACGTATCTACTGCGGCGATTATGCAGTGCAGGACACAGCGCTGGAGGTGCGCAGGATTCGCAGTGAGGGAATCTATGTTCTGGGTGTGTTTGCAGGAAAAGAAAAGGATCTGGCAGTGGAAAAGAAAATATTCGGCAGGGATTTTGCCTATATTCGCGATATTCGTAATTTTTCTGCAGTTGTGATTCGCTATCTCCAAAGATTACTTGATTTGTAACAAATTTGTAAAAAGTTTTAAAATGGTGTTGACATTAAATGTAATACGTGCTAAGATGTCAACGTAATAAATTTAACAAATTTGTAATAAATGAGGTTTTACATATATGGAGGTCAGAGGAATAATGTGTAATAAGGGAATGAAAAATCATGTGAGAAGAGCGGCAGCTTGTTTTTTGGCGGGAAGTATGACGCTTGCGGTATGCGGTGTGTCCGCATCTGCAACTGGCACTTCACTTGTTGGTGTCGGCACATCCGTGACAGAAGAGGATATCCGTACAGCATCTGAGACAGAGGCTGCGACAGAAGAAACAGAGGCATCTGCAGGGGAGACAGAGGCTGTGACAGAAGAGACAATTACAGAAGAAACTGCTCCGGCAGAAGAGGTTTCTGTTGAGGAGACAGCAGCTCCGGCAGAAAATATTGTCGGAACAGTGGCAGTTTCTCAGCTTGGTGAAGAAACATATATCAACATCAGATCCAACCCGAGCACAGATGCAGAGATTGTCGGAAAACTTTACAATAACAATGCGGCAACCGTTTTGGCAGATGACGGTGAATGGCTTTACATTCAGTCCGGTAACTGCGAGGGTTACGTTGCAAAATATCTGATGACGACCGGTTCTGCAGCAGCAGAGATTGCACAGGAGATTGGCACTCCGGTTGCACAGGTAAATGTAGAAGGATTGATGGTTCGTTCTGATGCTTCTGAGGATGCACAGGTACTGGATATGGTTACACAGGATCAAGTGGTATATCTGGAAGAAGACCTTGGTGGTTGGGCAAAAGTTACTACGGAAAATGGTATTTCCGGTTATGTAAGCGCAGATTATGTAAGTTATGCTACGTATCTTCCGCAGGCAGAATCTGCAGAGGAAGAAGCAGCCAGACTGGCAGCAGAGGAACAGGCTTATCTGGATTATCTGGCAGAGCAGGAACGTTTATACTTAGAAGCAATGGCAGCAGAACAGGCTGCATGGGAAGCACAGAATCAGGCATGGATTGAGTACCTGGAGAGTCAGGGAACATATGCAGATGATGCACAGGCGAATGCAGATCAGGCATATGCAGATCAGGCGTATGCGGATCAGATGGCGGCTGATGCACAGGCAAATGCGGATGCAGCATACAATTCCGGCGATGCAGATGCGGCAGCACAGGCACAGGCAGAAGCGGACAGATTGGCAGCAGAAGCACAGGCAGCGGCAGACGCAGCAGCGCAGGCACAGGCAGAAGCAGATGCAGCAGCGCAGGCAGAGTATGAGGCAGCTACACAGGTACTGCAGGAAAATGGTGTAGACCCGTCTACTGTTGGTGATGGAAGCACATCTGATTTAAGACAGCAGGTTGTTGATTATGCGCTGCAGTTTGTGGGTAATCCGTATGTATGGGGTGGTACAAGCCTTACAAATGGAGCAGACTGTTCTGGATTTACACAGGCCGTTCTGGCAGACAATGGTGTCAGTGTCAGCCGTACAGCGGGACAGCAGGGACAGGGAGGTACTTCTGTAGACCTGTCAAATATCCAGCCGGGAGATCTCCTTTTCTATGAAGGAAGCGGTGATTACGGCATCGGACATGTATCTATGTATATTGGTGATGGACAGGTAGTGCATGCAAGTAATTCTACAGATGGCATTATCGTATCTGATATCAATTATAGAACCCCGAGCTACGCAAAGAGTTATCTGGATTAATAGAGATGGTTGAGGCCGTTGCGAAAGCAGCGGCCTTTTTGATTATAATGAAAAAGTTCTCGTTTCTCACACTTGCAATTCCGGCATAAGTACGATATTATTTGAATGGAAAATTTATGCGGATACGTAAAGAGAATGCGTAAGGTATAAACGGAATGAGAAAAACGGCAGCGCTTTGACGGCTGCTCGGGATGGAGGACATATGAGCGAATTTGTAAATGCGGCAGAGATATTCGGGGAAAACGTATTTAACGACAAGGTCATGCAGGAAAGACTTCCGAAAAAGGTCTATCGTGAACTTCACAAGACACTTGATGAGGGAAAAGAACTGGATGCGATGACAGCGGAAGTTGTTGCAGGTGCGATGAAGCAATGGGCGCTGGAAAAAGGCGCTACGCATTATACGCATTGGTTTCAGCCGCTTACCGGTTTTACGGCAGAAAAACATGACGCATTTATTACGGCACCGTCTGCTGACGGCTCTATTCAGCTGGAATTTTCCGGCAAGGAGCTGATCGAGGGTGAACCGGACGCGTCTTCCTTTCCATCCGGTGGACTGCGTGCGACCTTTGAGGCGCGTGGTTATACGACCTGGGACTGCACGTCGCCGGCATTTGTAAGGCAGGATGACGCAGGAGCGATCCTTTGTATACCGACTGCATTTTGTTCCTATACAGGCGAGGCATTGGATCAGAAGACGCCTTTGCTGCGTTCCATGGAGGCGGTGCAGACACAGACACTGCGTTTGCTGCGTTTATTTGGAAATACAACGTCGAGAAAAGTAAAACCGTCTGTCGGTGTGGAGCAGGAATATTTTATTGTAGACCGTTCTAAATATTTAAAACGAAAAGATCTGATCTTTACGGGGCGCACGTTGTTTGGCGCGATGCCGCCGAAGGGGCAGGAACTGGATGACCATTATTTTGGTGTCATCCGTCCGCGTATTGCGGCATTTATGAGAGATGTCAATACAGAACTATGGAAGCTTGGCGTTTCCGCAAAGACACAGCATAACGAGGTGGCTCCGGCGCAGCATGAACTGGCACCGATTTATGCGGAGTGCAATGTGGCTGCCGATCACAACCAGATCATCATGGAGACTTTGAAACGTGTGGCAGAAGAGCATGGACTGCAGTGTCTGCTTCACGAAAAACCGTTTGCAGGCGTGAATGGTTCCGGGAAGCATAATAACTGGTCCTTAACTACGGACGATGGTATTAATTTACTGGATCCGGGCAAGACCCCGCATGACAATATTCAGTTTTTACTGATCTTAACTTGTATTTTACGGGCAGTAGACCGTCATGCGGATCTGCTGCGAGAGTCTGCGGCAGATGTAGGCAACGATCACCGTCTTGGCGCAAATGAGGCGCCGCCGGCAATTATTTCTGTATTTCTCGGTGACCAGTTGGAGGATGTGCTGGCACAGCTGATCAGCACCGGAGAGGCCACCCGCAGCATCAAGGGAGGCACTTTACATACTGGTGTAAAAACGTTGCCGGATTTTAAAAAAGATGCCACAGACCGCAATCGTACCTCGCCGTTTGCTTTTACCGGGAATAAATTTGAGTTTCGTATGGTTGGCTCAAGAGATTCCGTTGCGGAGTGTAATGTAGTGATTAATACCATCGTTGCGGAAGCATTTTCCGAAGCATGTGATTATATTGAAGCTTCTGATAATGTTTCTAAAGCAATTCATGATCTGATTAAACAATATGCAAGCGAGCATGAACGTATTGTATTTAACGGGAATGGCTATTCGCAGGAATGGGTAGAAGAAGCTGAACGCAGAGGGCTGCCGAATATTACCTCTATGGTGGATGCAATCCCGGCGCTGGAGACGGAAAAGGCAATTCGCCTGTTTGAAAAATTTGGTGTCTTTACAGAAGCGGAATTAAGATCCCGTGCGGAGATTCAGTATGAGGGATATGCAAAGGCTCTGAATATTGAAGCGCGTGCCATGATCGACATTGCAAGCAAGCACATTATTCCGGCGGTGCTGCGCTATGCGAGAACCCTTTCAGATACTGTAAATACAATGAAAATGGCGGAAGTGGATGTGACAGTACCAATGGAATTGCTTCGCCAGACCGGAAGCCTGCTGGCAGAAGCAAAAGCAGCGCTGACAAAACTGGAAAAGGTGACAGATGAGGCGGCAAAAATGCCGGAGGGCAGAGCGCAGGCGGTGTATTTTAGGGATGAAGTGGCAACAGCGATGGAAGCGCTGCGTACACCGGTCGATCAGCTGGAAATGATCGTTGATAAAGAGGAGTGGCCGATGCCGTCCTATGGCGATCTTTTATTTGAGGTATAAACAGTCCTTGACGGTGCAGAAAATAAGCATTATACTTAATTATTATTGCGGCACTTTCAGAAAAACAGGCCGCAAAGAGAACAGGAGGTCAGTAAAATGGCAGTAACGAAAGAGATGTTAATCGGAGAAGTCCTTCAGTTAGATCCGAATATGGCAGCAGTATTAATGGGAAGCGGTATGCATTGCGTCGGATGTCCGTCTTCACAGATGGAATCCTTAGAAGAGGCAGCAATGGTGCATGGGATTCCAACAGATCTGTTAGTGGCAAGACTGAATGCATATCTGGAAAGTGTCGGCAAATAAATTCCGAGATTATACCTTGCACGCATTGCCAGAATAAGCTATACTATACCTTAATTGGTTTAGTATAGCTTTATTTTTGTTTTGAGGAGGCTGTACAATAACGTACGAAAGGAGCGAAAAAATGGATTTAATTACAGTAAGACAAATATATAGAGATAGGGAAACATATCTGAATAATGAGATCACAGTCGGCGGTTGGGTGCGCAGCATTCGTGATTCCAAAACCTTTGGTTTTTTGGTACTTCATGACGGTACCTTTTTTGAAACACTGCAGATCGTATTTAATGATACGATGGAAAACTTTCAGAAGATCTGTAAGCTTAACGTCGGAGCTGCTGTTATTGTAAAGGGAACTTTGGTACCGACGCCGCAGGCAAAACAGCCGTTTGAGATTCAGGCAGCGTCTGTGGAGGTGGAAGGAACATCCGCACCGGATTATCCGCTGCAGAAAAAGCGTCACAGCGTGGAATTTTTGCGCAGTATCTCTCATCTTCGTCCGCGCACGAATATGTTTCAGGCTACCTTCCGTGTGCGTTCTCTGATTGCGTATGCAATCCATAAATTCTTCCAGGAAAGAGATTTCGTATATGTGCATACACCGCTTATTACCGGAAGTGACTGTGAAGGGGCAGGAGAAATGTTCCAGGTGACGACACTGGATCTGAATAATCCACCGCGTACCGAGGACGGAAAGATCGATTATTCCAAAGATTTCTTTGGAAAACCGACGAATTTGACCGTCAGCGGACAGTTAAATGGTGAGACCTTTGCACAGGCATTCCGTAACATTTATACGTTCGGACCGACCTTCCGTGCAGAAAACTCCAACACGACCCGTCATGCAGCGGAGTTCTGGATGATTGAGCCGGAGATTGCTTTCGCGGATCTGCAGGATAATATGCTGCTGGCAGAGCAGATGCTGAAATATATTATTCGTTATCTGATGGAAAACGCGCCGGAAGAAATGGCATTCTTCAATAATTTTGTGGACAAGGGGCTGATTGAGCGTCTGAACAGTGTGGCATCTTCTGATTTCGGTCATGTGACTTACACAGAAGCGATAGAAATTCTTGAGAAAAACAATGATAAATTTGAGTATAAGGTAAGTTGGGGCTGTGATCTGCAGACAGAGCATGAGCGTTACCTGACGGAACAGGTATTCAAACGTCCGATTTTTGTGACGGATTATCCGAAGGAGATCAAAGCGTTCTATATGAAGATGAATGAGGACGGCAAGACGGTTGCGGCTATGGACTGCCTGGTTCCGGGAATCGGTGAAATTATTGGTGGAAGCCAGAGAGAGGACGATTACGACAAGCTTCTTGCGCGTATCAGAGAACTGGGGCTGAATGAAGAAGATTACAAGTTCTATCTTGATCTGAGAAAATATGGTTCTACCAGACATGCCGGATTTGGTCTTGGCTTTGAGAGATGCGTGATGTACATGACGGGTATGGGCAATATCCGCGATGCAATTCCTTTCCCGAGAACGGTAGGAAACTGCGAATTATAGGAGAATAGGATGGCAGGGAAAATATTAATCGTCGATGACGAACGCGAGATCGCGGACGTCGTCGGCTTATATCTGAAAAATGAGAATTTTGAAGTGGTGAAGTGCTATAACGGACAGGATGCGTTGGCTGCGGTGGATAAAGAGAAGCCGGATCTGGCGATTCTAGATGTGATGCTGCCGGACATCGACGGTTTTACGATCCTGCAAAAGATCCGAGAGACGTATACGTTTCCAGTGATCATGCTGACCGCTAAAACAGAGTATATGGACAAAATCAATGGTTTGACCCTTGGTGCGGATGACTATATTGAAAAACCGTTTAATCCGTTGGAGCTGATCGCGCGGGTGAAAGCGCAGCTGCGCCGTTCCACGAAATATAATGAGAGCGGTAAAACACAGGAAGACATCATTGATTTCGGCGGGCTTTTGATGAATCGCAGTACACATGAGTGTACATTTAATGAGAGTGAGCTGACGCTGACACCGATAGAGTTTGATATTCTGTGGATTCTCTGTGAAAATCGCGGACAGGTAATTAGTTCCGAGCAGCTCTTTGAGCAGGTGTGGCATGAAAAATACTACAAACAGAGCAACAATACGGTCATGGTACATATCCGTCATCTGAGAGAAAAAATGGGGAAGACCGGATTTATCAAGACAGTTTGGGGAGTCGGATACAAAGTTGAAAAGTA
Organism: Marvinbryantia sp.; assembly: GCA_050944495.1. Taxonomy (GTDB): domain Bacteria; phylum Bacillota; class Clostridia; order Lachnospirales; family Lachnospiraceae; genus Marvinbryantia. The sequence goes on along the minus strand of JBMNRF010000003.1, from coordinate 108,413 downwards.
GTTATAAAAAGCTGAAACGGACAATTCTCATCAGAACGGGACTAGTCGCTTTGCTGGCGCTGGTTGTGGGCTATGGAATTGTCCATTTTTTCATTGATGGTATTTTTCAGGATATCTTCACAGACATGATGATGTGGATTTTTACAAATCTGAATATGGATGTGGATATGGCGAATCAGATGTATGGCCGCATTTTTATGGATAATAAGGTAGCTTTTCTGTGTGTCGGTTTCGTTTTGTTGTTTCTGCTGTTTTATAATATCCTTATCAAATGGTTGCTGCATTATTTGGAAAATGTGGAAAAAGCCATTGACAGTGTGCGTGATGATAAGGAAGAACCGGTGCGGATGGCAAAGGAACTGCAGCCGATCTCTGATAAGCTGAATTCCTTAAAGCGGACGCTGAAGCGCAAGGAACGTGCGCGTTTGGAAAGTGAGCAGAAGAAAAACGATTTGGTGGTCTATCTGGCGCATGACCTGAAAACACCGCTTACTTCAGTCATTGCATATCTGACAATGCTGGATGCGCAGAAGGACATGCCGGAGGAGGACCGCACGAAGTATACGCATATTTCGTTGGAAAAAGCGCAGCGTCTGGGTGAGTTGATTAATGAATTTTTTGAAATTACACGATTTAATCTGCAGGATATCGTATTGGAAAAAGAAAAATTGGATGTTTCTTTGATGCTGGAACAGTTGGCGGATGAGAGTTACGGTGTGCTGGCGGAAAAGTATATGACCTGCAGAGTGAATACAGATGAAAATCTTTTGGTAGACGGTGATCCGGATAAGCTGGCGCGTGTGTTTGACAATCTTTTGCGAAATGCGGTGGCCTACAGTTTTACGGATACGGAGATTGATATTCAGGCGCATCAGGAAGAAAATATGATTGTTGTTACCTTCCGTAATGAAGGACATCAGATTCCGGAGCAGAAGCTGAAATCTATTTTTGAAAAATTTTATCGTGCAGACAATGCCAGAAGCAGTAAAACCGGCGGTGCCGGTCTGGGTCTTTCTATTGCAAAACAGATTGTGGAACTGCATGGCGGTACGATCGAGGCGGCGAGTGAGCGACAGTTTACAACGTTTACGGTAAAGCTTCCGTCGCTTTTGCTCACGGAGGCTCAAAAACGCGGGCGTAATTCAAAAAAGAAATAAAGAAAAGGGGGCAGGAAAGTATGGCAAAAAGCAGCCGAAACCGAAGAACGCAGAAGAAAAAGGGGGGCATCGGAAATGCAGTCAGTACTATTGTGATAGTGTTGGCATTGGCAGTGTTCCTCTATGCGGGATACCGCCTGGTAAGCATTTATCTTGATTACAAAGCGGGTACGGATGAGTATAACGCGTTGGAAGAATATGCGAACGGAGAGAAGGTGACCGGAGGATTTATCGAAGGGGAGATGACCGCGAATGATACGATGGGAGACGAGTGGGGAGATGCTTCTTTAAAGGAAAATACCGGTGGTCTGCGTTTTGAGGATATGGAAAATCCAATCGATTTCACATCTTTGCAGGCAATCAACGAGGATGTGATCGGCTGGATCGAAGTGGAAGCGCTTGATATCAATTATCCGATTGTAATCGGTGACGATAATGATTATTATCTGCACCGCACCTTCCGGCATCAGGATAATTTTGCTGGTTCTATTTTTATGGATTATCTTTGCAGATCGGATTTTTCGGGTCGTAATACGATTATTTACGGTCACAATATGAAAAACGGTTCTATGTTTGGAACACTGCATGAATTCAGCAAGCAGGAAACATACGATAAAAGTCCGTATTTCTGGATTTATACAAAAGACAGAATTTATCAGTATGAGATCTTTTCCTGCGCGGAGGTGGGAACCTACAGCGAGGTGTATCAGATTGATTTTGCTTCTTCGGAGCAGTTTCAGAATTTCATTGACGCAGCGAAATCACGTTCGTTTGTGGCGACGGATACGGACGTTTCCCTAAATGACACGGTGGTGACCTTATCGACTTGTACCGGAAATACAGAGACGCGATTTGTAGTACAGGGGAAACGAGTGCGTACGTTTAATGCCGTGGAAAAGACAGGCGGTTATGGGGAAATGGAGATGGAATAATGGAAGAAAAAACAGCACTTTTAAAAGAATGGATTGCAGAGAGTACGAATGTTGTATTTTTTGGCGGAGCAGGTGTTTCGACAGAGAGCGGAATCCCGGATTTTCGAAGTGTGGATGGGCTGTATCATCAGGAATATGATTATCCGCCGGAGACGATTCTGAGCCATACGTTTTTTGTGAATCACACAGAAGAATTTTACCGTTTTTACCGGAATAAGATGATCTGCCCGCAGGCAAAACCGAATATGGCGCATATCCGTCTGGCTGAATGGGAGAAAAAAGGTCATGTGCGAGCGGTGATCACCCAGAATATTGATGGTCTGCATCAGATGGCGGGGAGTAAAGAGGTACTGGAACTGCACGGCAGTGTGCACCGCAATTACTGTACACGCTGTCATAAGTTTTACGATGCGGATGATATTAGAAATGGAAGCGGCATTCCGCGCTGCGAGTGCGGCGGTGTCATCAAGCCGGATGTGGTTCTTTATGAGGAAGGTCTCGACAATGAGACGATTAGTAAATCGGTACGTTATCTTTCACAGGCGGATACATTGATTATCGGCGGCACTTCATTGGTAGTTTATCCGGCGGCCGGAATGATTGATTATTTCAATGGAAAGCACCTGGTGCTCATCAATAAGAGCACGACATCAAGAGATGCGTATGCGGATTTGGTAATTGACGACAGCATCGGAAAAGTGTTTGGGCAGATAGAATTATAAAAATGCGGCAGGAGGGGAAAATGGAAAAATATTATTACGAGGTTGGAGATATTGTAAAGCTGAAAAAACCACATCCCTGCGGCAGCCATGAGTGGGAGATCCTGCGTGTCGGTGCAGATTTTCGGTTGAAATGTCAGGGATGCGGGCATCAGGTGATGGTTCCGAGAAAATTGGTTGAAAAGAACACCAAAGAGGTAAGAAAGTAAGAAATACGACATATAGGGGAGAAACTTATGGGGAAAAACACCAGAGAAAAGAGAAAAAGCAGAAAGAAAAAACGGCATGGAAAACATCTGTGTTTTTTTGCGGTGACTCTGTTGTTTGTGGTGGGGACTCTTTTTGGCATAAAGCTTATGAAGGACAGGACGGTTCCGGTAATTTCCGGATGGTTTTCAACGGAGGAGTATCCGGAAAGTCTGGTTGCGTTTGCGAAAAAATATCCGCAGGCAGAGGAATTTGTGCGCAATTATCCCAAAAAGAAGGATCTTCACAGACCAATTGATCTGTCCGGCGAGGTGACAAAAGGTGAGGTGCCATTGTTTCTGCAGTGGGATGAGAGATGGGGATATGAGTGGTACGGGGATGATTTTTTGGGGGTAAACGGCTGCGGTCCGACTACCCTGTCAATGGTTTATTGCGGCCTTACGGGAGATTCCTGTTGGAATCCCTATGAGGTGGCCAAAATGGCAGATAAAAGTGGATATTATGTCAGCGGTGTCGGTTCTTCCTGGGATCTGATGAGTGCAGGTGCACAGAAGCTTGGACTGACCGTACATGAGGTCGGTTACGGAGAAGCAGAGATTTTAAATGCGCTCGGGTCGGGTCTGACTCTGATCTGTTCGATGGGACCGGGAGATTTTACTTATACCGGACATTTTGTTGCTCTGACCGGGATTGATTCAGACGGAAAGATTATTGTGCGAGACTGCAACAGCCCTGCGAATAGCGGAAAAACATGGGATATTTCAGAATTGATGCCGCAGATTGCAGGGGTATGGGGCTATAGTTATGAAAATGTTTGAGAATTTTTTGGAAAAGACTTGAAATGATATGAAACATATGCTATCATAAGGATTCGTGATATATTTTAATTCCTTGCTCCTTAAGCCGGACGCACAGACGGACGGAAAGTGAGAAGGGGCCAAAGTCCATAAGGAGGTGCAAACAAATGAACAAGTATGAATTAGCAGTTGTTGTCAATGCAAAGATTGAGGACGACGAAAGAACCGCTACCATTGAGAAGGTAAAAGAGTATATTACTCGTTACAATGGTACCATCACGAATGTGGATGAATGGGGTAAGAAAAAACTTGCTTACGAAATTCAGAAAATGAGCGAAGGCTATTACTACTTTATTCAGTTCGATGCAGATGCTGATTGCCCGGCAGAACTGGAAAGACATGTTCGTATTATGGAAAACGTTCTCAGATATTTGTGTGTTAGACAGGACGCATAGATAGAATCGAGGAGATCAAAATGAACAAGGTCATTTTAATGGGTCGTTTGACCAGAGACCCGGAGGTACGTTACTCCGCTGGAGAAAATGCGACAGCAGTTGCCAGATATACACTGGCAGTTGACAGAAGATTCCGTCGTGACAGTGATGCTTCCGCCGATTTCATCGGCTGTGTGGCATTTGGCAGAAGCGCGGAATTTGCAGAAAAGTATTTTCGCCAGGGTCTGAAAGTAGTTGTCACCGGTCGTATTCAGACAGGCAGCTACACAAATAGAGACGGCGTGAAAGTATATACAACGGATGTTGTGGTTGAGGATCAGGAATTTGCTGAAAGCAAAAATGCTTCCAGTGCTCCGATGATGGGAGGCGGTTTTGACAGCGCACCGTCACCGGCACCTGCAAGACCGATGCCGAGCGCAGCGTCAGGAGATGGTTTCATGAATATACCGGATGGTATTGACGAGGAACTGCCGTTTAATTAAGACATGCCGGTCTAACCGTATACACGGTTTACGAATTGAATGAGTAGATAGGAGGTAAGAACGATGGCTTACAATAAAACCGATAGAGGCGATTCTCCGATGAAGAGAAGAGGCGGACGCAGAAGAAAAAAAGTTTGCGTATTCTGCGGCAAAGAAAATAACGAAATCGATTACAAGGATGTAGCAAAACTGAAAAAATATGTATCTGAGAGAGGAAAGATCCTTCCGAGAAGAATCACAGGTACATGTGCGAAACATCAGAGAGCTCTGACAGTAGCAATCAAACGTGCTCGTCATATTGCGCTGATGCCGTATGTTCAGGACTAATTTTAGATCCTTCGCAAAAAGTTCAACGAAAGCATTCACTTTTTAGTGAGTGCTTTTTTGTATTTTTTCTTGCATTTTTATATTTCATATGTTATTCTGTCAATACATGAATGGAAAACTGTTCTCATTTTTTGATACAGGTTAGAGTTTGTTCATGCAAATATTGCCCACCATTTTTGGTTAAGCTCATACGGACAGGCGGGGCAGCTGCCGCGGGTGGCGAAAGGCCACGATACATTTTATTGATTGAGTTCAAAGCTCAAATTTTATAAGTTGATTACTTCATAATCGAAAACCATCACTTGTGAAACGGTCAATAAGAGTAGCACAGTTCAGTATTTGCTGTATAGGCTCGGGAATAGTTTTTGAAAAGAGAGACGGCTTATGTATGAGTGCGCCGGATAAGTGAAAACTATGGATGATACAGACAGGTGATATGTTGTCACTTGTCTTTTTTGTATAGAGAGGAACGGAAAATATATGGATATGGATGCACAGAAGCATGCTCCGGTTTACGAAGCATTAGAAAAACTAAGAAAAAAAAGAGTGGTGCCATTTGATGTACCGGGCCATAAGCGTGGTCGCGGAAATCCGGAATTGAAAGAATTGCTGGGAGAAAAATGTGTCAGTCTGGATGTTAATTCGATGAAGCCGCTGGACAATCTTTGTCATCCAATGTCGGTCATCAAAGATGCGGAGGAACTGGCGGCGGAAGCGTTCGGCGCAGACCATGCTTTTTTTATGGTCGGAGGTACGACTTCTTCCGTGCAGAGTATGGTTCTGACAGCATGTAAGGCGGGCGATAAGATTATCCTGCCGCGAAACGTACATAAAAGTGTAATTAACGCATTGGTATTATGTGGGGCAATTCCCGTATATGTAAATCCGGAGGTTGATAAAAAATTGGGGATATCTCTTGGAATGGAGCTATTCGAAGTGGAAAAGGCAATTCTGGAAAATCCGGATGCTGTGTGTGTACTGGTTAACAATCCAACTTATTATGGAATCTGTTCGGATCTTCGCGGCATTGTAAGGCTGGCGCATGCGCATAATATGCTGGTGTTAGTAGATGAGGCGCATGGCACACATTTGTATTTTGGAAAAGGACTTCCGGTGAATGCAATGGCAGCTGGTGCGGATATGGCTTCCGTTTCCATGCATAAATCGGGTGGGAGCCTGACGCAAAGTTCACTTCTTTTAACAAATAAAACAGTGAGTTGGGAGTATGTCAGTCAGATTATTAACTTGACGCAGACAACGAGCGCTTCGTATCTACTGTTGTCCAGTCTTGATATTTCCAGAAGAAATCTGGCTTTGCGCGGAGAAGCTTCTTTCGCGAAGGTGAGCGAGATGGCAGAGTATGCGCGTGAAGAAATTAATGAAATAGGCGGCTATTATGCATATGGAAAAGAAATGATAAACGGAAAGAGTGTGTTTGATTTTGATGTAACGAAACTTTCTGTTTATACAAGAGATATTGGACTGGCGGGAATCGAGGTCTATGATCTGCTTCGCGATGAGTACGATATTCAGATCGAGTTCGGTGATATTGCAAACATCTTGGCGTATATTTCGATCGGTGACCGTATTCAGGATATTGAACGTCTGGTGGGAGCATTGACAGATATCAAACGTTTGTATTCTAAAGACCCGTCCCAGATGCTTGCGACAGAATATATCGCACCGAAGGTGTGCGTATCGCCCCAGAAAGCATTTTATGCGGATAAGGTTTCTCTGCCGATCCATGAGACAGCAGGACGTATCTGCAATGAGTTTGTGATGTGCTATCCGCCGGGGATTCCGATTTTGGCTCCGGGAGAAATGATTACAGAGAAGATTATCGAATACATTATTTATGCGAAAGAAAAGGGATGCTCCATGCAGGGAACGCAGGATCCGTATGTGGAGCAGCTGATGGTGCTGGCAGAGTAAGGAGGAATTTGATGGAACTTTGGTTTTCGGATTACCATACGGACCGGGTGAAGATTTCGGTAAAGGTGGAAAAGCAGCTGTTCGGGGCACAGACAGAATATCAGCGTCTGGATGTGTTTGAATCCGAGGAGTTTGGGCGTTTTATCAGCTCAGATGGAAGTATTGTATTTTCGGAAAAAGACGAGTTTACCTATGATGAAATGATTGTGCATGTGCCGATGGCGGTACATCCAAATGTGGAGAAAGTGCTGGTGATCGGCGGTGGCGATGGAGGTGTAGCGCGTGAACTGGCACAGTATAAAGAAATCAAACAGATTGATGTAGTAGAATCGGACGAGGTGTTTGTGGATGTCTGTAAAAAATACTTTCCGGATAACGCCTGCGGTCTCGAGGATGAGCGAGTGACGGTTTATTACCGTGACGGTTTGCGTTTTTTGCGCAACAAGCAGGAGGAATACGATTTAATCATTAATGATGCGATTGATCCGCTCGGCCATACGGCGGGACTCTTTACAAAGGAATTTTACGGAAATTGTTACCGGGCGCTGCGTTCAGACGGCATCATGGTATATCAGCACGGCAGTCCATTTTATGATGAGGATGAGGATACCTGCCGTGCTATGCACCGCAAAGCAAGTCGTAGTTTTCCGATCAGCCGAGTGTATCAGGCACATATACCGACCTGTTCATCAGGCTACTGGCTATTCGGGTTTGCCTCTAAAAAATATCATCCGTTGAAGGATTTTGATGCCAAGCGATGGAATGAACGCAATATACAGACCTGGTATTATACGACGAATCTCCATAAGGGTGCTTTTATGCTGCCGAAGTATGTGGAGGATATGTTGAAAGAAGAAGAAAAATAACAGAAAAGAGGAGAAAATTATGGCGAGATTATTAATTATCGGATGCGGTGGTGTTGCCGGAGTGGCAATACACAAATGTTGTCAGAACAGCAACACATTTACGGAGATTTGCATCGCCAGCCGTACGAAGGAAAAATGTGATGCTTTAAAGGAAAAACTGCAGGGAACGACAGAAACGGTTATCACAACCGCAAAAGTAGATGCGGACAGCAAGGATGAGTTGGTTGTGTTGATTAGAGAGTACCAGCCGGATGCTGTTTTGAATGTGGCTCTGCCGTATCAGGATCTGACAATTATGGATGCTTGTCTGGAATGTAAGGTGGATTACATCGATACTGCAAACTATGAACCGGAAGATACGAATGATCCGACATGGCGTGCAGTTTATGAAAAGCGCTGCAAAGAACTTGGCTTTACTGCGTATTTTGATTATTCCTGGCAGTGGGCATATCAGGAAAAATTTAAAGAGGCGGGTATCACTGCACTTCTGGGAACCGGTTTTGATCCGGGTGTGACAAGTGTATTTACCGCTTATGCGTTGAAACATTATTTTGATGAAATTGATACGATTGATATCCTGGACTGCAATGGAGGCGATCACGGTTATCCGTTTGCAACCAACTTCAATCCAGAGATTAATCTGCGCGAGGTGTCTGCGAACGGTTCTTACTGGGAGAATGGTCACTGGGTGGAGACAAAACCGATGGAAATCAAGCGTGAGTATGAGTTCGCACAGGTTGGTAAAAAGGATATGTATCTGCTGCATCATGAAGAAATTGAGTCTTTGGCGAAAAATATTCCGGGAGTAAAGCGCATTCGTTTCTTTATGACCTTCGGTCAGAGTTACCTGACGCATATGAAGTGTCTGGAAAATGTCGGCATGCTGTCCACTACTCCGGTGATGTATGAGGGACGTGAGATTGTGCCGATTCAGTTTTTAAAAGAATTGCTGCCGGATCCGGCTTCTCTTGGTCCGCGAACGGTCGGAAAGACAAATATCGGTTGTATCTTTACCGGTAAAAAGGACGGCAAAGAAAAAAGTATTTATATTTATAATGTGTGTGACCATCAGGAGTGTTACCGTGAGGTTGGATCTCAGGCGATTTCTTATACGACAGGCGTGCCGGCGATGATCGGCGCATCTATGATTGTAAATAAAATATGGGATCGTGACGGCGTGTTTACGGTAGAAGAATTTGATCCAGATCCGTATATGGAGATGCTGAATGAATATGGTTTGCCGTGGGTAGTGGAAGAAAATCCGGTGCTGATTCCGTAGGGGGCTTGCATGTTTGAAAATTTACAGACACCGTGTTACGTGGTGGATGAAAAGAAGTTAAGAAAAAATCTTGAAATTCTGCGCGAGGTGCAGGAGCAGTCAGGATGCAGGATTTTGCTGGCACAGAAGGCGTTTTCAATGTTTCGGCTATATCCGATGATTGGGGAATATCTGTGCGGGACGACAGCCAGCGGTATTTATGAGGCGCGTCTCGGTCATGAAGAGATGGGAAAAGAAAATCATGTATTTGCGCCTGCGTATAAGGAAGCGCACATGAAAGAACTGGTGCAGATCTGCGACCATGTTATTTTTAATTCGTTTGCACAGTATGAGAAGTATCGCGCGCTGTGCAGAAATGTCAGTGTCGGGATCCGCGTGAATCCAAAGTGTTCTACGCAGAAGGATCACGCAATTTATGATCCGTGCGCGAGTGGTTCCAGACTTGGCGTAACAAGGGAGCAGTTCCGTGAAGAATTGGCATTTCCGTGTGAGGGAAAAGAAGATCTGCGCGGCATCGACGGGCTGCATTTTCATACGCTTTGCGAGCAGAATGCGGATGATCTGATCACTACTTTTAAAGCGTTTGAGGAACAGTTCAGCGAGTTTCTTCCGCGTTTGAAATGGCTGAATCTGGGCGGCGGTCATCATATTACGCGTGAGGATTATGACAGAAAAGCTCTGATAGATTTAGTACGGTATATTCGTCAGACATATGATGTGGAGGTCTATCTGGAGCCGGGGGAGGCGATTGCCTTAAACGCAGGTTACCTGATAACAGAAGTGATGGATATTGTACACAATGATATGGATATTTTGATTCTGGACGTTTCCGCAGCCTGCCATATGCCGGACGTATTGGAGATGCCATATCGTCCGCCACTGCGCGACGGATTTTCGGCCGGAGAAAAGACGTATACGTATCGGCTTTCTTCTCTGACTTGTCTGGCAGGGGATGTGATTGGAGACTACAGTTTTGAGAGAGAGGTAAAGATTGGTGACCGTCTGATCTTTGAAGATATGGCAATTTATTCAATGGTAAAAAATAATACCTTTAACGGGATTCCGCTGCCAGATTTGGTGCTGCTTCACGAAGATGACAGTACAGAATTGGTAAAGCGGTTCGGATATGAAGATTTTAAAATGAGATTGTCGTAAAGGCCGATTTATTGATGTATTTATGTTAGTCGGAAGGAGCAAAATTATGAGTAATAAATCCACACCCGTACAGGACGGTTTTTTCATGCCGGGTGAGTTTGAGCCGCACGAAGGCTGCATTATGATCTGGCCGTTCAGACCGGGGTCATGGCCGTTTGAGGCAAAAGCGGCGCGGGCTGCATTTAAAGAAGTGATCTGTACGATTGCAAAAAGTGAACATGTTTATGTGGCAGCAGGCACGGAAGTGTTGATATCTGCGCATCAAATGCTGGACGATGTGGATAACGTAACGGTTTTTTGCGCCGAGACGGATGATGCCTGGGCGCGCGATGTCGCGCCGACTTATGTGATTCGCAGAGAAGATCATCTGCAAAAGCATGAAGGTCAGGACATAAAAAAAAGGCAGGAAAGTGATCTGCGCTGTGTTAACTGGGAATTTAATGCCTGGGGAGGCAGTTACAACGGTTTGTATGCATCGTGGGAAAAAGATAATGCGTTTGCAAAAGTATTTGCGGCTATGCAGGGGACGGCGGTATATGACGCGGCACCGTTTGTACTGGAGGGCGGTTCGATCCACAGCGATGGTGAGGGAACAATTCTGGTCACTGAGACTTGTTTGTTAAGTCCGGGACGGAATCCGCAGATGGGAAAAGAACAGATTGCGGAAATGCTCTGTGCGTATCTGGGAGCAGAAAAAGTGATCTGGCTGCCGCGCGGCATCTATATGGACGAAACGGATGAACATGTGGATAATGTCTGTGCATTTATACGTCCCGGAGAAGTAGTGTTAGCGTGGACAGACAATGAGGATGACCCGCAGTATGCGCTTTCCAAAGCCTGCCTGGATAGATTGGAAAAAGAAACAGATGCGCGGGGAAGAAAACTGAAGGTGCATAAACTGCCGATACCGGATGTGCCGATTTACATTCGTGAGGAGGATTTGAAAGGCTATGTATTTGAAGCGGGTGAGACTATCCGTGAAGTCGGTGAACGGCTGGCGGCTTCTTATGTGAATTTTTATTTTTCAAATGGAGCGGTGGTTGTGCCGGCTTTCGGCGGGGAGAACGAAGTCAGTGATCTGCGCGCGCAGAAAATTTTAGAAAATCTCTGTCCGGAGCGTGAAGTGGTTGCGGTTTATGCCAAGGATATTCTGCTGGGCGGAGGAAATATCCATTGCATTACACAGCAGATTCCGCAGACTGGGCAGGGCCGATGGAGACGCTGAAAAAAGAACGCACCAGGAAACAGATAGGAATAAAGATAATATTATTAGAAAAAAAGAAAACGATTTAGGAGGAAATTCCATGAGAAAAGTAATGGCAGCGGCGATTCAGATGAAGTGCAGCAACGTATTGGAAGAAAATCTGCAGAAGGCGGAGAAGATGGTACGTGCAGCTGCTGGTGAAGGCGCGCATATGATTCTTCTTCCGGAGTTGTTTGAACGTGAATATTTTTGCCAGCAGAGACGGTATGAATTTTACAGCTATGCGTATCCGACAATGGAACATCCGGCAGTTTTGATGGGAATGCGTCTGGCAAAAGAGTTGCATGTGGTGCTTCCGGTGAGCTTTTTTGAACGCGACGGCAATGTATTTTATAATTCGCTTGCCTACATTGATGCGGATGGTACGCTGCTTGGCATTTACCGCAAAACACATATCCCGGACGATCATTTTTATCAGGAAAAATTTTATTTTACACCTGGAAATACCGGATTTCGGGTATTTGAGACGAAATACGGCCGTATTGGCGCAGGAATCTGCTGGGATCAGTGGTTTCCGGAGACCGCGCGTTCACTGGCGCTTTCCGGTGCGGAGCTGATCTTTTATCCGACGGCAATTGGTTCAGAGCCAATTCTTGCGTGTGATAGTATGCCACACTGGAGGAGAGTGATGCAGGGACATGCAGCGGCGAATCTGGTGCCGGTGATTGCTGCGAACCGGATTGGCACAGAGACAGTAGAGTCATGTGAGGAGAATGCGAATCAGACTTCGGCGCTGACTTTTTATGGTTCATCTTTTATGACAGATGAGACGGGAGCGGTTTTAAAAACTGCATCTCGTGACCGGGAAGAAATTTTGATGCAGGAGTATGACCTGGATGAGATTAGAGAAAACCGGCTTTCGTGGGGATTATTTCGTGACCGCAGGCCGGAGATGTATGGAGGGATCACAAAATGAAATTGATGCTGCGTTTTATAGGGCGGCACATCGGGATGTTTCTTACCGCAATTTTTTTCCTGTCCATTGAGACCTTTGCAGACTTACTGCAGCCGACTTTTATGTCCTATATCGTAGATAAGGGTGTAAAATCGGAGGATATTTCTGCTATTGTGAAATATGGGGCCGTGATGCTGGGCATTGCGGCTTTTGGAGCTCTTGGAGCTGTTATGCGAAATATTTATGCAAGCCGGACGTCTCAGTTGATTGGAAAGGAAATGCGTCTGGAGATCTATCAGAAGGTGCAGAAGCTGTCGTTTGAAAATATTGACCGTCTGCAGACTTCTTCGATCATTACCAGAATTACCAATGATGTGACGCAGATTCAGAATTTTATTAACGGTTCCATGCGTATTATGATGAAAGCACCGGTACTTTGCATTGGGGCAATGGTGCTGATTATTGTACAGACACCGCAGATGTTTCCACTGATCATGGTAATTGTTGTAATTGCCGGACTTCTGATCGTCGGCAATATGAAGATCGGATATCCGCGGTTTACGCGTATGCAGCAAAAGCTTGATAAATTAAATTCGGTCAGCCGGGAATTTTTAAGTGCTGTCCGCGTGGTAAAGGCATTTCGTGCTGAGGAGACAGAAGAGGAAAAATTTACACAGGCGGCGAATGAATTTGCGCAGGCGGGTGTTTCCTCTCTTCGGGTAATGGCGGTATTTGCGCCGCTTGTTAATTTAACGGTGAATTTTGGAATTGTTGTGATGCTTTGGCTGTCCGGATATCAGACAACGATAGAGATCGGTAAATTAATGGCATCCGTAAATTATATGACACAAATTCTTTCGTCGTTGGGACTGGTAGCACATATCCTTAATTCTGCCGTGCGTGCAATGGCGTCTGCTGAACGTGTACAAGAGATTTTGGATGAGGTTCCGGCGCAGAAAAATGGAAAAGAAAATTTCGGAGAATCCGCTGTGCATAAGGGAGGGATGGTTTCGTTTCATGATGTAACCTTTGCTTACAGCACGGCATCCGCTCCGGCATTAAAAAATGTTAGCTTTACAGTACAGCCGGGGATGACGGTCGGCATTATCGGACCGACGGGCTCCGGAAAATCGACACTTGTAAATCTTGTACCGCGTTTTTATGACACTGTCGAAGGATATGTGGAAATAGATGGCGTAGATGTGAGAAAGGTGCAGCTGGAGTCACTGCGCCGGCAGATCGCAGTGGTGCCGCAGAAGGCGCTGCTGTTTTCCGGCAGTATTCGTGATAATCTACTCTGGGGCTGTAAGGAGGCTGATGAACTGGAAATCCGCCGGGCAGCGAAGATAGCATGCGCAGATGAGTTTATCAGCGGATTTTCAAAAGGATATGATACGATCCTCGGACAGGGCGGTGTAAACATATCTGGCGGACAAAAACAGCGTATTTCGATTGCAAGGGCACTTTTGAGAAAACCACGGATTCTGATTTTAGATGATTGCACCAGTGCGCTTGATGCGACAACAGAAGCGCGTGTTTTAGAGGCTATCCGCAGGGAGGCGCGAGATATGACGGTACTGCTTGTCAGTCAGCGGATTTCTACAGTGATGCGTTCTGATTTGATTTTGTGTATGGAAAATGGTACACTACAGGGATATGGAACACACGGTCAGCTGCTGGATAATTGTTGTACTTATCGGGCTATCTATGAATCGCAGATTGGAAAGGAGGCGGCTGCGCATGACAAATAATACGATAATGCCGCCCAAAAGACCGGGACATCAAAGAGGTGTGCCTGCAGTGAAGCCGAAAAATATGAAAGGCACACTTCTGCGGCTGTGGGAACTGACGAGCGGTCATCGAAAAGGACTTGGATGGATTTTTATATTGTCTGGTCTTTCGGCCGCTGCTGCAGTAGTTTCTCCATATATTATAGGAAAGATTGTTAATTTAATAGATGCGAAACGTCCGTTTATGATTTTGTTGGCAATTTTAGCATCTTTTTATATTGGGGAATGGCTGATTCATTTTTTGCAGCATTATCTAATGGCATCGGTGGGACAGCGGATGATTCTTCATATTCGTACAAGCCTGTTTTCTTATATGAAAAAACTGCCGCTGTCCTTTTTTGACAGGCGTCAGCATGGGGAATTGATGAGTCGACTGACAAATGATGTGGATAATATCAGTACAACAATTTCTGATTCACTGACGCAGTTAATGAGATATACATTTACAATTATTGGTGTTTTTGTGGTGATGGTGAGTATGAATGTGCCGTTGACGATACTGTCACTTCTGGCAGTTGTACTGATCTTTATACTGACGAAAGAAGTGACGAAGCGCACGCGTGCACTGTACCGAGAGCAGCAGGCAGTGCTTGGAAAGTTGAATGGACATGTGGAAGAAAGTGTTTCCGGCATTAGTATGGTAAAAGCCTTTTGCCAGGAAGAAGAGATGATTCAGCAGTTTGTGGAGAAGAATGATAAATTCTGTGAGATCGCGACAAAGGCTCAGATTGTTTCTGGTTATCTGATGCCGATTACGAATGTGATCAACAATCTGAACTATGTGCTGATTGCAATCGTCAGCGGTCTGATGGCAGCAGCGGGAATGCTTTCTGTGGGAACAATTTCCAGTTTTTTGCTGTATTCCAAGCAGTTTACAAGACCGTTTGTGGATATCGCCAATATTTATAATAATTTTCAGACTGCAGTAGCAGGTGCGGAGCGTATTCTGGAAATCCTTGATGAGGCGCAGGAGCCGGAAGATAATGAGGATGCGCGCAATCTGACAGAAGTTCGAGGAGAAATTGATTTTCAGGATGTTTCGTTTGGATACACCGGCGAAAAACAGGTATTAAAGCATATTGATCTGCATATTGAGGCTGGGACGCGTGTGGCGGTGGTGGGACCGACTGGTTCGGGAAAGACGACGATGATCAACTTGCTGACAAGATTTTATGATGTGACGGAAGGTACGATTCTTCTGGATGGCTGTGATCTGCGAGATTGCCGGATGCAGGATCTGCGCGATGCCTTTGGCGTTGTGCTGCAGGATACGGCATTGTTTGGCGGAACAATTCGGGAGAATATCAGTTATGGAAGAGAAAATGTGCCGTTATCCGAAGTGGAGGCGGCAGCAAAGACCGCCGGTGCGGACAGCTTTATTCGCCGTTTGCCAAATGGCTATGAAACTGTTTTACAACAAAGTGGTGCCGAACTTAGTCAGGGAGAGAGGCAGTTGTTGACAATTGCCAGAGCAGTGCTTTCGCAGGCACCGATTATGATTTTGGATGAGGCAACCAGTTCTGTCGATACGGTGACGGAGCAGCACATTCGCAGGGCGATGATGACGATTACAGAAGGGAGGACATCGTTTATCATTGCTCATAGGCTTTCGACGATCCGCGATTCGGATCTGATTATTCTGATCAGGGACGGAGAAATTGCGGAAAAGGGCAATCATGAAGAATTAATGGCGCTGAACGGCGAATATGCGCGGATGTATCGTACGCAGATGGGAGTATAGAGGAGTAGAAAATGACAACGAACCAGTTGAAATATTTTATCGCGGTGGCTCAGTATCGGAGCTTTACGAAAGCGGCGAACCAGTATTTTATTTCACAGACAGCAATCACCCAGCAGATACAGGCATTGGAGGAGCAGATGGAGGTGCAGCTGTTTGACCGAACGAAACGCCCGATTGGGCTGACACCGGCCGGAAGTGTGTTTCTGACAGAAGCAAAAGCGGTATTGGAACGCATGAGTGTGGCGATGGAAAAGGTGCACGAGGCTTCTACCGGGCTTGTGGGGACGATACGCATTGGTTATACGAAGGGATATGAGAGAAGCAATCTGTCGAATGTTCTGCGGCAGTTTCATCTGGAACATCCGAACATTCTGCTGAGCTGCTTCCGCTGTGATACCGATGCTTTGGCAGTCGGGCTTTTGAATCGTGATTATGATATTATTTTTACCTGGGACAGTACCAATATTACGCAGGATTCGGAGGTGGAATATAAACTGTATGAAATGGCGCCGCTTGTTGTGGCTATGTACAGCAGTCATCCGCTGGCACAAAGGGAGAGTCTGAACCGCAGTGATCTGCGCGATGAAGCGCTGCTGTTTATGACACCGTCGAGCGACGGAGAATCTTACAGCGACGGTCATTTCATGAATTTGTATCAACAGGCGGGATATTATCCAAATATCCTCTTCCGTTCTAACGATATTGAGAGTATACTGATGATGGTGGCAGCGGAGGAAGGTATTTCTATTCTGCCGTCATATGTAACTGAAAAACTGACAAATGCCGATAATCTGGCATTTGTTCCGCTGGTGGGGGAGGCAGAATACGAACAGGTAATCTGTGTTTGGCGGAAAGATGATGACAATATTGCACTCCGGTATTTTCTGGAGACAATCAAGTAAGGGGAGGTACAAATGCGCGAAAGAAGAAGACAAAGAGAGATACGGGAAGAGCAGCAGGAAAAACAGAGGAAACGAAAGAAACATCCGTGGTTGTGGGCGATCGGGATTGTGTTTTTACTGCTGGTTTTGGCAGCAGGCGGTTATGTGGTCTATGATAAAGTGATGGACAGCCGGACAATGGGATGCCGTGTGTCGGTGTTTGGACAAAATGTGTCCTGGCTGACTGTGGATGAGGCGGCGCTGAAAATCTCTAATGCGTTTGCGGATACGAAGGTTGAGTTTATGGAAAACGGAAAGGCTGTTTCGAATAAAACACTCGGAGAACTCGGCTTTTCAGTGAATTTGGAGAAATTGACGGAGCGCTTGACACAGTTGAAGGAAAAGCAGGAGCCATGTAAGCTGTTTTTGGAAGAGATGAAAAACTATACGCTTGATTATGAAATTGTTACAGATGATACGCCGGGAAAAGCGGCGGCGGCAGCCGTAAAAGCAGAGGCGGGAGGCAGCAGAACAGAGTCAAAGGATGCTTATATTGAGTATGACGAGACTGCCGGACAGTATAAAATTGTGCCGGACGAGCTGGGAACGCAGATTGATGAGGAGCGCCTTTTAAAAGAAAGTCAGAAGGAAATTCAGGCGGCACTGCAAGAAAAACTGTTACATAAAAAAATCATGGTAGAGATTACGAATGAATCGTATCAGAGGGCTGCGGTGACAAAAGAGCAGGAAGCGCTGGTTTCGGAATTAAACGAATTGAACGGCAGACTGCAGGGGTATCTGGATGCGACGGTTACGTATACGTTTGGGGATGTGACAGAGGTAGTTGATTCTGATACGATCCGTTCCTGGCTGATGATTGACGGAAAAGAGATTTCATTGAATGAGGATCTGATGTGGGAACATATAGAAAATTTGAGTGCACGGTATAACACTATGTATGTTCCGAGAATCCTGGAAACATCAGATGGAGGAACCGTGGAGATCAGTAATAACGAATACGGCTACTGGATCGATGAAGAAGGAGAATTCGCACAGCTGAAGGCGGATCTTGAGGGCGGCATTCCGGTCACCAGAGAGCCGGTTTACAGCCAGAAGGGAATTGGCAGAAATGGTGTAGATGATCTTGTGAATGGATATGTGGAGATCAGTCTTGACAAGCAGCACTTGTGGTTCTATAAAAACGGAGAATTGGTTACGGAGACGGATGTCGTAACCGGAAAGCCGGATGGCGGTGTTAATAAAGAGACCGGTGAGAAAGAAAGCTGGGCGACTTATCAGGGAGCATATCCGTTGGCATATAAAGAACGCAATGCGGTGCTCAGCAGTGATATCTATGGCTATGAAACACCGGTGGAGTACTGGATGCCGTTTGTGTACGGTCAGGGTCTGCATGATGCGGATTGGCAGCCGTCTTTTGGTGGCGACCGTTATCTGACAAACGGAAGTCATGGCTGTGTGAATCTGCCGCCGAGTCAGGCTGCGGTAATTTTTGAAAATATTGAAGAGGGCTGTCCGATTTTGATTTATTAGAAAAAAGGCGTTGATTCGTTTTCGAATTGACGCCTTTTCATTGAGTGGAGAGTGTACAAAATTTTGTTTTGCTGATATATGCGATATCTTATATTGTTATTAGATAAAAAGCTCTGTGTTTATTCTCTATAAATATACGGTTCTGAACAACTTAAGTTTCCCTGACACACAACGATTTCATCCCCATCTTCCAACTCGATATTTTCCAGTTTTAAGGTACCGGAATTGTAATACAGAGTGGAACATTTATCTCCGTTGACTGTTACCTTACTGTAATTAGTAAAGTTGGAACCGAAAATCTTTACATCCCCGGTTGCGTCTATGATGATATTGTTGATCGTTACCGGGTGGGTGCCCATCTGCAGCTCTGTCGCGGCATAAGGATTTATACCGTTATAGCAGAGACGGTCTCCGTAGAGAATATCGTATTCCAGTTCAGAAAGCCCTTTTAAATATTCTTCTTGTGTAATTTCCTGTTCACGCAGCAGACGGTGGTAATTTTGATGGTAGGCATTGAGTGCACCATTCTGAATCCCGATTTTTTCCAGGACTGTGGAACTGAGGTCAAAAGCTTCCATATTGAGGTCATGAAAGACAAGCCCCATATTGTTCCAGATAAAATATTCTGTGTGGTAGATTGTACCTGCTATAAAATCCTCATCGCTTAAATCAAGACTCGGACAGTGATCACCGTACATCACAAGAATCGTATCTTCGTTAAATTTCTGGAGGAATTCCAGCAACTCGCCGATAAACTGATCCATTTCATACAGTTGATTGACATAATAGGTAATCTGGTTGAGATAACTTTCATCATCTATTGTTTCACTGGAAACATCAATATGTTTTTCATAAATCAGATCCGGATCGTCCGGATAACTGCCGTGTCCCTGAACGGAAACGGCAAAAACAAAATCTTGTTCTTCGGTAGAAGCAAGAATATTTTGAATTTCTCCGGTCAGAACCTTGTCTTTCGCCCAACCCATCGGTGTATAATCTTGCGGATGCATGTATTCCACAGAGGTAAAGGTGTCAAAGCCCATGTTGGTGTAAACTTTGTTGCGCTCGTAAAAATCCCCGTCATTGTTATGCAGAGCATGGGCAGCATAGCCGTTTTCTTTTAGGTTATAGGCAATCGTTTCGCAGGTGGTATCTCGCATAACGGTCTTATACGGATATTCGCCCGCGCCGAAATCGTCGATATTCATACCGGTCAGCACTTCAAATTCTGTGTTGACTGTTCCGGCACCGATAACAGGCACATTCAGATAACCGGAACCGCAGGTTTCCATCATCCGTGTAAAGTTTGGAACCGGGTTTTGGGAAAAGGTAAAATCCTTTAACCGGTTTACATCAAAGAAAGATTCCAGCTGCACAAAGATCACATTCGGATGTTCGGTTGTTTTGCGCACGGGAGAGATAGATTTATTTTCGGTCTCATAAGGTTCTGTGATTTGCTCAATACGGTTTTCGGAATAATCCTTTGGCTTTCCAATGCCAACGTCAATTACGGTAAAAGAGAAACAGTAGGCAAAGCCGTTTTTCAGATAAGACTGTGACAGTTCGGTAAACTCAGTCTGCACAGCTCCGGTTTTCCAACCCAGAAGAAAACTGCCCCAGGTAAGTGCGAAAATTGATCCGACAATCAGTAGAGATTTCAGAAAAGAAAGTCTCTTCTTTGCAGCAGGAGCTTTCAAAATCAGAAAAAGAATTCCGATTAATACAAGTGCAAGCAGAGCGATGATGCAAATAATCCCGAAAACATTAATATATTTTCCAACGATGTCAAACGCATCGTTTAAAAGGCGCAGATCGTTTCCGGTCAGTGGAGTGACACGACAGAACAGGATAATAAAGTTTGCGGTTCCGCCAATTGACCAGAGTACGGCAATAATAAAAATCATACAGAGCTGCTTGCGAAACAGCAAGGCCAGAGAGAACGATGCGCACAGAATCATTACGTTGCATAAAAATCCGAGCGGATTCTGGAACAGAAATTGAAAACCGCCCAGAAGAGACTGACGATTCATGGATTCAAAGATCAGAATCATTAGAATCGGCAGGATAATAAAACAAAAACCATAGCCGACAAAACGTTTCTGGTTCTGATATTTTTCCAGGAAGTCCATAAAATGCTTAAAAGTCTGAGAAATAGTTGTCTTTATTTTTTTGAAAAAATGCAGTAATTTCATGATTGCCTCATTTTATTTGGAAGTATAATTAACAGCGTTCTTCTTTTATATATACTCACATCAGGAAGAAATGTCAAATACAAGAATTGCTGATTTTTCAGTGAAAATTGCGCATTTTGAACAGTTTTTTCAGCAATGGAAAAATATAAGAGAAAAAAGAGGACATTGCTTGTAATCAGCAGCGGTTGGTGTTATAGTGCAAATGAATAGAAGAGGGGAGAATGGTTATGACAAAAGATATGACAGTCGGCAATCCGTTGCGGTTGATCCTGAGTTTTTCGGTTCCATTGATTTTCGGAAATATCTTTCAGCAGCTTTACAATATGGCAGATTCTGTAATTGTGGGTAGGATTATCGGATTGAATGCGCTGACCGCAGTTGGGGCGAGTTCGGCAATTATTTTTCTGATTGTAGGATTTACGATTGGTACCTGCAGCGGGCTTGGCATTCCGATTGCTCTGCAGTTTGGTGCCAAAGATTATAAACGAATGCGGATGTTTGTATACAATTCGGTGTATTTGGCAGTTGTACTGGCAGTTGTCATAACGGTAGTAACATCGTTTTTGTGTGATGATCTGCTGCGGATGATGAAAACACCGGATGAGATTTTTGAAGATGCCTATAAGTATATGCTGGTGATTTGTCTGGGGATTCCGTTTACTTTTTTATACAACACTTGTTCTGCGATTATTCGTGCGCTGGGCGATTCGCGAACACCGTTTTATTTTTTGCTGTTTTCTACGATTGTTAATATTGTGCTGGATCTGTTCTTTATTTTGGTATTGCATACCGGAGTGGAGGGAGCTGCATTGGCAACGATTCTGGCGCAGGGACTTTCGGGCATAATCTGCTTCTGGTATATGAAAAAACGATATGAGATTTTGCAGGGAATACCGGAAGAACGGAGACTGGATAAAACATGTATCAGCACACTGCTGTTTCATTCAGTGCCGATGGGGCTGCAGTCTTCGGTGACGGCGATCGGTTCTATTATGCTGCAGAGCGCGGTAAATATGCTGGATGCCGTGTATGTTTCTGCCTATGCGGCTGTAATGAAGGTGAATCAGCTGACGATGTGTCCGTATGAGGCTGTGGCGACTGCCTGTGCGACGATGGGCGGACAGAATTTGGGCGCGGGAAAGATTGACCGTATTAAGAAAGGACTGTACAGTGGAATCGGTATTTGTTTTATATATTCCATACTGATCGGTATCGTGCTGGTGACAAGCGGTTCTGTGATCTCCTGGCTGTTTATTGATCGCAGTGAAACGGAAGTACTGGATGCGGTGCAGCAGTATTTTGGTTACGCTGGATTTTTCTTCTGGCTGTTGGCGATTCTGAATTGTACGCGCATGATGATCCAGGGGATTGGCTACAGTGGCATCGCAATCTTTGCAGGCTGTGCAGAGCTGCTGGCAAGAGCGGTAATGTCTCTGTTTGTCATTCCGGTATTTGGATACACGGCGGTTTGCTTTACGAATCCGCTTGCGTGGCTGGCGGCGGTTCTTGTAGTTGTGCCGGTATTTTTTGGGATTATCCGCAAGTATGAACGGCAGGTAAAACCAAGAGGCTGAAAGGGGGATGCAGGAAGCTGACGATGGAATTGAACCACCGGTTTGCGGACGGCATGCATATCGGATGGTTTTATGAAGAATTAAAAGGAATGCTGGAACAGCTGTAGAGTATCCGGCTGAATTTAAAATAACAGAAGAATGGGGGAAAACAGATATGTTGGAATTTCGGTATGATACACAGTTATTGATTGAAGGAGAAGATTTGGATGAGGATGTAATCAGTGATTATTTTACAAAACATTTTAAAGGAGACTGCCTGCTGGCGGTAGGGGATGAGGAATTGATTAAGATACATTTTCATACGAACGAGCCTTGGGATGTGCTGAAATATTGTGCATCATTAGGTGAAATTTATGATATTGTCATTGAAGATATGGACAGACAGGCGAGAGGTCTGCAAGGGTAAAGGGATTGTGATAAAATAAGCATTACTACAGAGAATTGATCAGAAAGGAAAGAAAGATATGAATACAAAAGATTTTACATGGACTCGTCAGCCGAAGAATTATTATATCGATGAAAATCGAGTGGAGATTACGACTGCTCCGCATACCGATTTATGGCAAAGAACATATTATCACTTTCAAAACGATAATGCTCCGGTATTGCAAATGGAAACAGATAAGCAATTTTTTAGTTTTGTGGTGAAAACAGATTTTTCAGAAAGTCACCATCGATTTGATCAGTGCGGTATCGTGATGTATCTGGATAGCGAAAATTGGTTAAAAGGTTCTATTGAATATGAAAATGAAGAATTTCAGCATTTGGGCAGTGTTGTAACAAACGATGGTTATTCTGATTGGGCGACTACTGCTATTTCTGCGGATATAAAATCAATGTGGTATCGTTTCAGCCGTCGGGAAGACGATTATTGTATGGAATGCTCAGAAGATGGTGTGAATTTTCGTCAAATGCGTATTTGCCATATGCATAAAGGAAAAGGAACCATTCGATTTGGGATTTACGCATGTTCACCGGAAGAATCTTCGTTTAAAGCGGTCTTTACAAATATGAAATTTATGGAATGTCAATGGAAAGCACATGATGGACAACAGCCGGATTAAGTGAAGAATCTGTATTTACATAAATGGAAGATAATATGAACACATCTGCATCAAAAATGGAGAACTAAGAACATGATAGGATTAAAAAGAGGAACGGTAAAATTAATGGTTCACCAGAAAGAATGGACAGAAAATGCAGAACATACGATGGAAATTTTGCGGGAAATTCTAGGCAGTGCTGCACTGGACATCCAGCATGTAGGAAGTACATCCATTTTTTCCATCTGTGCAAAGCCGATTATTGATCTAGTTGTTGGAGTTCGTGATTTAAATGACATACAGCCTTATATGGAACAGCTAAAGCAGAATGGAATTATATTTCGGGGCGGAGATGCTCCGGAACAGTTGTTGTTTGTGATGGGAGATTTTGAAAATGACACGCGGACTCATCATATCCATGTAGTAAAATGGAATGGAGAGGAATGGAAAAATTACGTCAATTTTCGAGATTACTTAAATGCGAATGTAGAAAAAGCAAGATTGTATGAGGAATGCAAACAGAAACTAGCAAGGCAGTTCCCAAACGACAGAGGAAGTTATACGGCGGGAAAAGAAGAAGTGATTTGTCAGCTTCTGCAGGAAGCAAGCACATGGCGAACGTCATCCATTTCAGGTTACGGATGAAACAAAAAAGATGGTAATGCATGAACAGGAAATTATTGATACAATATTAGCAAGCATTGATAAAAGGGATTGCTTGGTGAAAGTAATTTCACTGGTAAGCGATGAAAAAGAATTGCGCCAAAGGCTGATGGAGGATGTTAACGCAGAAACATGGAGAAACTGCAAACGTGTAAATCGAAAGAGAGAATCATTCATGAAAGAAGAAAAAGTATTTGGAATGCTCTTTGCTAAGGTATATCCGATGTTGGTAGCAAAAGCGGAAAGAAAAGGCCGCACAAGAGAAGAAGTTGATGAAGCCGCCTGTTGGCTGACAGGATACAGCAGAGATGCTATTGCTCAATTTATGAATAGTGATATTTCATATGGAGATTTTTTCAGACAAGCTCCTCTGCTGCATCCAAACCGCAAACTTATCAAAGGGTCTGTATGCGGTGTGCGGGTAGAAAATATTGAAAATCCGTTGATGCAGGAAATCAGATATTTAGATAAACTGGTGGATGAACTGGCAAAAGGAAAAGATATGGCGAAAATTTTGAGAAACTAGGCAATGAAGCAGTTTTATCACGACTTGTTTGGATTGGATATGTTGCTTGATAACGACGGCAATATGATCCTGACGACAATTTAATCGAGGTGGGAACGCCGATGTAACAGAGCATAGAAAATGGGAGACACTCAGTTGATGAGTGATCTCCCATTTTCTATGACAGTAATTTTGTATGCGTTTCAATATAATTTCCCAGCCAGCCAATCGCCGGTCCGATGGTGAAGGCCATCAGGATGGTAACGATGCCGAAAGTACCGCCGAAAGCAAAGGCGATGGCGATTACACTGAAGTCAAAGATCATGCGTACAGTGCGGAAAGGCACATTTGGCAGACGCATGGAAACAACGTATGGAATCGCATCATAGGGCGCGGTGCCGAGATCGACAACCATGTAAAAAGCGGCGGAAAGAACGAACAGGATAAGTGACGGGATGAGGACTGCTACGCGAACCCACAGGATTTCAAAAATTTCCATTGGCAGAATCTGATTCCACAGCCAGGTAAAAAAGTCAATGGCATAGCCGGTGAGAAAGACGTTTACCAATGTGCCAAAACCAAGATTACGGGCCCCGAAGAATACGACGACAAACAGCAGTATGCAGTTTAACAAGGCCTGCCAGGTTCCGAAGGAAATGCCGAGTTTGCGGGAAATGGCATCATTGAGCATCGTGCACGGGTCTGTACCAAAATTGAGCAGAAGCAGAAAGGACAAAGAAAATCCCATTGTAATGATTGCTGTGATGACAATGCACAGGCGAATACCGAAATTTTTCTTATGATAACAGCTCTTGATAAATTCTTTCAATGTAAAATCCTCCTTTAAGATAAATGACAGATGATATTTCACAGAAAAACAGGAAAAATTATAGCACATCTGGATATAAAAGAAAATCCTGATTTGCAGAATTTTGAAAAAAAGATTGACAGAAAATCAAGCTTGGATTATTATAAAACAGAATAATCAAAGAGATGGGAGGGAACTTTTTGTTAAGTGCTGTAAATGCAGAAAAGAATGCAAAATAAATATTGCCGGGAGAGATTTTCGTTATGTTGGGAGTCTGTCCTGATGTTGGTGTACACCGACAATTCTGCCTTACAAAGTGCTTAATTAAAAAAGTTTCTGATTTTTATAAAAGCATGACGGTACGGTCATGTTTTTTTGTTTCACAGAATTTTTTATATAATACAATCTTCTGTGGATGTGTACTGTGCAGAAACAGGAATTCATCGCAAAGGTGGTCTGCCGTAGACGCAGAAGCTTGCGGGTGAGGTTCCTGATTTCGGAAAAACAGGGCTGTTCGTGATAAAAGTAAGAAACCACGTAGTGAGATGCTGTAAGGCAGAAACTGCGTGGTTTTTTGATGAAAGAAGGCAGACATTATACGGATAAATGATGGCTGTTAAATAGAGTAAAAACTGAGGGGATACACCATATCGTGGCTTTGTGGGGAGGAGAAAATGAAATGACAGGAGCTACTGTGGACAAAAAAGAATTTGCATAAAATAAACGATATTGAAGTAAGAAAAGTGAGGAAGAAAACATGACAGCGTCAGAAAAAATAATAGAATTTGATAAAATAAAAGATAAATGGGCAGCGCATGCACTGACTGCCCGGGCGAAACAGCAGATCGCAGAAACCGTTCCTTTTTTGAGTGAGACAGAACTGCGAAAAAATATGCGTGATACAACAGAAGCGCGACAGATGCTGGAAAAATGTGGTACGCCGCCATTGGTAACGATGGAAGGAACGGAAGAAATTCTGCGTGCAGCGGAGATTGGTGACTGTTTGACACCAGATCAACTGGAGCGTGCGGCCGATTTGATAACGGCGATCAGTCGTTTGAAGGATTATCTGAATCACTGCAAACAGTATAAGATATCAGCTGCTTATTATGAGGAAAATCTGCGAGTGCAAGCTGGGCTACGGGAGGAAATCCGTGCCCAGATCCGCGGAGGAAGAATCGAGGATCGTGCCACAAAAGAATTGTTTTCGATACGGACAGATATTGTCCGCACCGAAGAGAAGATGAAGGAAAAAGCAGAGGCTGTACTAAGAAACAACAAAGAGGCGATGTCGGATCATTTCTGTACATTACGAAACGGCAGAATTTGTGTGCCGGTGAAAAAAGAATATAAATTTCGTATCAGTGGCAGCGTGATTGATAAATCTTCCACCGGAAATACCCTGTTTGTGGAGCCGACCGGGGTCAGTCACTTGTTTGAAGAACTGCAGATTTTAAAAATTGAGGAAGAAAATGAGGAGCGCCGTATTTTGTATACACTGACAGCGCAAATTGCCAATCATGCAGAGGATATAAGACAAAATTTGGCTACAGTGGAAAAACTGGATTTTATTTTTTCAAAAGGAAAACTCAGTCAGGAACTGGACGGTGTGGAACCGCAGATGAATACAGAACGCAGAATTGTACTAAAAGATGGCCGACATCCATTGATGGAGAAAGCAAGGTGCATACCACTGCAGTTTCAGATCGGAGAGGGAATACAGGGAGTGGTAATTACCGGGCCAAATACCGGAGGAAAAACGATTGCGATTAAGACAGTGGCGCTTTGCTGTATGATGGCACAGTGTGGGCTGCATGTAACCTGTCGGGAGGCCGATATCTGTATGAACAGTAATTATCTTTGCGATATCGGAGACGGACAGAATTTGTCAGAAAATCTTTCAACGTTTTCTGCACATATCACAAATGTGCTGTATATTTTGCGTAATGTCGGAAGAGACAGTCTGGTTATCATGGATGAACTCGGTTCTGGAACAGATCCGACAGAAGGTATGGGTATCGCGGTCGCGATTTTGGAAGAATTGCGAAAAAGTGGCTGTTTGTTTCTGGCAACAACGCATTATCCGGAAGTGAAGCAGTATGCCAGTGAGCGGAAAGGGATCGTTAATGCAAAAATGACTTTTGACCGCAATACGCTGCAGCCCTTGTATCAGATGGTGATTGGAGAAGCTGGCGAATCCTGCGCGTTTTATATTGCAGAGCGGCTTGGAATGCCGCGGCAGATGCTCCAGATGGCAGAACAGGCGGCATATGGAGAGAACGGTTTCAAAGAAAATGCGGCGGACAAGGCGGAAGGAAAACAGAATGACATTGGAAGTGATTTCAGGCAGTCTGGGAACGTTCCGAAAATCCGTAAAACAAGATCTGCGACAGAGAAAAAGTCTCTGACAGAGAAGTTTCGATTAGGCGACAGTGTGATGGTTTATCCGGAACGAAAAATCGGGATTGTTTGTGAAACAGTGAATGAGAAGGGGGTGCTGCGTGTGCAGCTTCCCAATAAGAAAATTTGGATTAATCACAAGAGAGTGAAACTGCATGTGGCGGCAGAAGAACTGTATCCGGAGGATTATGATTTTTCGATTATTTTTGACACGGTGGAAAACCGCAAGCTTCGTCATCAGATGGAACGAAAGTTTGTGGAAGGAAAGGCAATTACGTATGAAGATGTATGAGGATAAATTGCAAACTGTCATCTGTTGTGCTAAAATAAATGTGGATTTTCAGAAAAAGTAGATACAATTTATAAGAGGAGGGTTTTCACAATGAACAAAGAAATATTAGAATTTGTGATTGAAAAATCAAAAGAACTAATGGCAGCAGCAACTTGCAGTAAAGAAGCGCGTGATGCGGCTCAGGCATGGCTGGATGCGATCGGAACCGATGCGCAGGAAGCCGAAACCGTAAAATATTTTGCGGAGTTGGAGGCAGATATCGTTACAGTTGACGAACTGGCAGCTTTTGCGGAATCAGAAATGGGAGCAAAGGTGTTTGGCATGGAGGCACCGAATGTGGCAGCACATGCGCGAGAAATTAAGGCAGCAGGAGCGAAATATTGTGATTGTCCGGCCTGCGCGGCAGTAGAGGCGATTCTTGAGAAAAAGAATCTGTTGATAAAATAAGATAAAATGTAGAAGGACTAGTTATGTACACAAAAAATAAAATAAACCGAAAGGAATTTTTCCGCCTGGTTATTGCGATTGCACTGCCGATCGCCTGTCAAAACCTGCTGACTACGACAGCCAGTATGGTGGATACCATCATGATCGGCAGCCAGGGAGAGCTGTCCGTCGCGGCAGTCGGGATCTGCTCACAGATTGGCTCTTTGTTTTTTGCAAGTTACTTTGGATTTGCCGGCGGAGCGATGATGTTCTTTTCCCAGTATTGGGGTGCAGAGGATGAGGAAGGTATCAACCGGACTTTTGGTATCGCGTTGCTCTGTATGCTGGCGATCGGGCTGCTGTTCGGCGGCGTTGCGGTTACGAAGCCAGCGTTTATCCTCGGGATTTACACAGATAAGCAGAGTATCATTGAAGTAGCAGTTCCGTATATGCAGATTGTCGGATTTGCTTATCCGCTGCAGGTAATAGCGATGATCGTCAGCTTTCTGATGCGTTCCACGGAACGTGTGAAAGCTCCGCTGATCAGTTCAGTTGCGGCGCTGATTACAAATTTTGTATTGAACTGGATTTTAATTTATGGACGTTTCGGCATGCCGCAGATGGGAGCGGCAGGCGCGGCGGTCGGTACATTGGTTTCCGGCATAGTTAACATTATTATTTTGTTGTTTTTCCTTGTGAGAGATAAAAAGACAGTACGCTTGTCGATACGGAGAATGTTTGATTGGAGCGGCGGATTTTCCGGAACTTATTTGAAAAAATGTCTGCCGATTATCTGCAATGAGGTGCTTTACGGAATTGGTCAGATGTTAATCAATATTGTAATCGGTCATCAGGCAGAGAGTGCAATTGCAGCGATGGCGGCATTTCGAGTGCTGGAGGGATTTGTGTTTGCATTTTTCGGTGGTCTTGCCGATGCGAGTACGGTTGTGGTTGGAAAAGAGGTGGGAGCCGGTCAGCACATGAAAGGTTACCAGTATATGAAAGGGTTTGCAATACTCTGTCCGGCGATTACATTTTGTATCGTAAGTATTTGTGTGCTATTGAATCAGCCGATTTTAGGGCTGTTCGGTCTGGGAGAGGAAGCACTTTTCTATGGAAAATATATGCTGCTGATTTATCTGGCAGCAGGAACGATCCGTACCTGCAATTATATTATGAACAGTTGTTACCGTGCCGGTGGAGAGGCAGTATTCGGTACGGTACTGGAAGTCAGCTGTCTGTTTTTGATCAGTGTTCCGGCGACCTGGATCGCGGGCATGGTGTTGCATCTGCCGTTTCTGGCAGTATTCGCTTTTGTTTATACGGATGAGATAATTCGACTGATTTTTGAATTGTGGTATACAAAGAGTGGAAAATGGATCAAGCCGGTAACCGAAGAAGGAAAACGAACACTTGCGGAGTTCGGGCAGACATTGAAGAGCTGATATAACTATTTATCAGATAACTTTTTGATTTTATATAAAAAAGAAAAGGAGCTGGGAACATGAAAGTATTAATGCTAAACGGAAGTGCGCACCAGAGGGGAAATACCTATGACGCGCTGGAAGAAATCGGAAAGACGCTGGAACAGGAAGGAATTGATTATGAAATTTTCCAGATGGGCGGAGGTCCGGTCAGAGACTGTATTGGATGCGGAAAATGCAGTGAAAAGGGATGTGTTTTTGATGATGATCTGGTAAATGAATTTGTTGCGAAAGCAAAAGCGGCAGACGGTCTTGTAATTGGAACGCCGGTATATTATGCACATCCGAGCGGAAGAGTACAGGCGTTTCTGGATAGAGTTTTTTACAGCAGCGGCAGAGCATTCGCATTTAAACCGGGCGCGGCAGTTGCTGTGGCGAGACGCGGTGGTACTTCGGCTTCTTTTGATGTGCTGAATAAATATTTTGGCATTTCACAGATGCCGATAGCCGGCTCTACTTACTGGAATCTGGTACATGGATGTGTTCCGGGAGAAGCAAAGCAGGATGCGGAGGGACTGCAGACGATGAGAAATCTGGCACGAAATCTTGCATGGATGCTGAAATGCTTTGAGGCGGGAAAGAAAGCTGGCGTGGAGCTGCCGAAAACAGAGCGTGGTCAGCAGACAAATTTTATCCGATAAATATAAAGAATGTAATGAGGGCGCGGGGAATCATAAAACTGGTTCTTGGCGCCTTTCAAACAAATTTCTTTACAGAGATGATGGCCAAAGTTATAATAAATACGTTAGGATGGAACTGAATTTTGGGATATTGCTGTGAATGAGGTTGACAGCAATGAAATCTGTTATATGCATAAGAGGAGGAGATACCGATGGTAAGAGTTCAGGAGTACAGCGGGCATATCCGTAATTGGGAAGCAATTTGTAAAGAACTGAAAATAGAAACGAATCTTTCGCGCGAAGCACGTGAAGAGATGATTCTTATAAAAGCATATGAAACCTGGGGAACAAAAATGGCAGACCACATGCATGGAATGTTTGCTTTTGCTCTTTGGGATGAAGAAAAGCAGGAATTATTCTGTTTACGAGATCCATTTGGGGCGAAACCGTTTTATTATTATATGACAAAAGACGGAAGACTGCTCTGTGGTACCAGCATTCGCCGGATCCTTGAGCAGCCGGGCTTTGAAAAAGAGTTGAATGAAGAAATGCTGCAGATTTACATGAGCCTGACATATGTCGCGGGTGAGGATACCTTCTTTAAGGGATTAAAAAAATTGCTGCCGGGACGTTTTTTACTCTGGAAAAATCAGAAACTAACGATTGAGCGTTACTGGAAACCGACTTTTTATCCGGACGAGAGTAAATCATTGGAAGATTGGGCAGATGAGATACATAGTACTTTGCTGGAAATTATGAAAGAAGTGAAAACTGAGGATGAAAGCGCAGATTCGTTCCTCTCCGGCGGTGTGGATTCTTCTTATATTCTGGCAGTGTCGGATGCGCAGATGTCAAATTCCTGTGGTTATGAGGAAGAACGCTTTGACGAATCCGTTCTGGCAAAAAAAACGGCAGATTTGCTTGAACGTGGTAATCGCCGTTGTGTGATTACACCGGAACAGTATTTCGATATCGTACCGTGGGTAATGTATCATATGGAGCAGCCGCTTGGTGATGCCTCTGCAATCGCTTTTGCGCTTGGCTGTCGTGCGACGGCACAGCATACGAAGATTTGCTATTCCGGTGAAGGAGCAGATGAATTCTTTGGTGGTTACAATATGTACCGCAATGCGGAACGTTATGGGGAAAATTTAAAGACGTTCTATGTCGGAAATACGAATATCATGAAGGAAGAGGAAAAGCAGCGGATTTTGAAACATTATAATCCATCTGTACTTCCAATCAATATTGCCCGGTCGATTTATGAGGAGACAGAGGAACTTGATCCGCTGAGTATTATGTCAGATGTGGATATTCAGATTTGGTTGGAGGGCGATATTTATCTGAATATTGATAAGATGAGTACAGCAGCAGGGCTGGAAGTGCGTATGCCTCTGACTGACCGCAGAATTTTTGACATTGCGTCAAGAATGCCGTCAAAATTCAAGGTAAATGAAGAACAGAATAAAGTGGCGCTGCGCACAGCTGCCGCAAAGGTACTGCCGGAAGAAATTGCTTTTCGAAAAAAACTAGGTTTTATCGTGCCGATCCGTATCTGGATGGCAGATGAACGCTATAATCAGGACGTACAGGCGAAATTTCACAGCGAGATAGCGGAGAAATTCTTCAACGTGGAAGAGATCAATGCGATCTTTGATGATTATATCGGAGGAAATTCTGATAACTGGCGTAAAGTCTGGACGATCTATACCTTCCTGGTATGGTATGAAGAATATTTTGTAAAACGATAATACAGGTAAGACAAGCGAAAAAACAAACGGCTGCGGTATCAAAGATAGGTTTCTATGATACCGCAGCCTGTTTATTTAAGAAAAAGGTACTGTTTTGTGTCTGCCATCTGTTATACCGAGCTGCGAAGCATGCAGCGTTTTTAAAACAGACAAGACCGGTTTGTATAATATCAGTGTGATACCGAAGTTTCCAATGCAATGCAGAATATCGTAAGGAATTCCGGCTGTCCAGTAAGCAAAAGCAGCTCCAACACCGCCGCTGATCAGATAAGGAATCGCGCAGAGCGCTCCGAACATAAGGCCAAAGGCACCTGCGATCACTGCCCAGATCACGGCAGACTGATTTTTTTTCAAAAGCAGCGTGAAAAGGGCCAAAATACTCCAGATATACAAATAGCTCACCCACCAGATACCAAAGCCGTAAATCAAACCTTCTATGAACACAAAGGAGTAGATGATAAAAAATACCTGTCGCCCATAGACCAATGTATAAATAATAATCAGAAACGTCACTGGTTCAATATTGGGCAAAAAAGCCATACCGACCTGACCGACCAATAAAATAGCACTTAGCAGCCCCATTGTTACAACATATAATGTTCGCTTCTGACGTATTTTTGAATTCACCTTTTTTACTCCTTTCCATGTTTTTACGCTGATAACAACCGATTTAATAGCCGACTGTCAGAGTCAGTTCATATTTATCGCCATCTGCGATTGGTGTCTGATCTGCAGAGGTATTTACCTGACCGCCGTCTTTAGTAAGACACCACCATTCTTGATTGCCGTCGTCAGCAACTTCACCGTCGACAGTTGTAATGAAAAGACCGTAAGGTCCTTCTTCGCCTTCAACAATTTTTCTATCGGCTAATACTTCGCCAAGAAACTCACGTTCTGTTTTTTCGGTAAATGTTTTCACAGATTCGTCTTTGTGAATGACATCGATGGTAATGGTTTTTGAACCAGCCGATGTTTTTCCTTTTGTGAACCAGTAAACGCTAAAGAACACCGCGATGACGGCAACAAGCGCAACAACGGCAAGGATTACTTTTTTTGTGTTTTTTGTTTCTGATTTCATTTTTCTCCCTTTCTTTTGGATATGAGAAACGCTGCTTTACAGAAAAAAACTGTCCGTTGCAGACGGACAGTAAAAAACAGATTGACATCTTCTGTAATCATGCGGCCATCCCTCGTAACCCATGTGTTTTCCAAACAGGCAGGTCTTCTGACTAAGGGCTCATTGTACAGTTTTGCCTTCCCGATTTCTCAGTGGCATCTAAAACTGCACTCCTCCTATACAGCGGCGTGACCGTGAAGTGTAACTTGCTTCCCTATTATTCCCTGCGGGAACCTGTTCTTTTTATTTCCTATCTCAACATAACACAGAAAAACTTGAAAAACAAGAGAATTTTCCGGAAAAATAGCCACAGATGAAAAGCTGCAGCAGATTATAAAGCAAAAAATTGTAGAAATTTATTTTTTTTTCAAAAATTTGATGATTTTTGACACAGCAGGCATTATAATAATATGGGTAATGAGTTTTAGTTGTGCGTTTTTGGCATAAAGCAGATCGCTTATGCCGAAAATATGGATAATGATCAATAATAATTAAGCACATCGATAAATCCTATTTTCTGCACGATTGAAATAAGAGGAAAAATTATGAAAAAGGAGAAGCTTGCCATGAAACAGGACATGATTGTAATTTTGGACTTAGGAAGTACCGAAAACACCGTGATCGCTCGCGACATCCGTGCGTTGGGCGTTTACAGTGAGATTCATCCGCATGACATTACGGCAGAGGAATTAAAAGCTCTGGATAATGTAAAGGGTATCGTTTTAAGCGGCGGTGAAAACCGTGTCGTGGACGGAAAAGAGGTAGAAATCAGAGATGAACTGTATACTCTGGGCTATCCGATGATTTCTATTGATTACCCGGCTTCTAAATGTGAAAAGCAGTTAAACGAACTGCCGGATACAGAAACGCTGAAACAATTTGTTTTTGAAGACTGCAAAGCAGAAGCAAATTGGAATATGAAAAATTTTATTGAGGATCAGGTAGAACTGGTTCGTAAACAGGTTGGCGATAAAAAAGTTCTTCTGGCACTGTCTGGCGGTGTAGATTCTTCCGTTGTAGCTGCTCTGCTGCTCAAAGCAATCGGACAGCAGCTTGTTTGTGTACATGTAAATCACGGTCTGATGCGTAAAAATGAATCCGAAAGCGTTGTAAAAACGTTCCGCGATGAGCTTCATGCGAACCTGATCTATGTGGATGCAACAGAACGTTTCCTTGGTAAGCTGGAAAATGTAGCTGAACCGGAGCAGAAACGTAAGATTATCGGCAGCGAATTCATCCGCGTATTTGAAGAAGAAGCAAGAAAACTGGAAGGCATCGATTTTCTTGGACAGGGAACGATTTATCCGGATATCATCGAAAGCGGTACAAAGACAGCAAAAACTGTAAAATCTCATCATAATGTAGGCGGTCTGCCGGAAGATTTACAGTTTAAACTGGTTGAGCCATTGGCACAGTTATTTAAAGATGAGGTTCGTGCCTGTGGTGTAGAGCTTGGATTACCACACGATATGGTATATCGTCAGCCGTTCCCGGGGCCGGGGCTTGGTGTAAGATGTCTTGGTGCGATCACAAGAGAACGTCTGGAAGCTGTTCGCGAATCTGACGCAATTCTTCGTGAAGAATTTGCGAAAGCAGGTCTGGACAAGAAAGTATGGCAATATTTCACTATCGTTCCGGATTTTAAGTCTGTTGGTGTGAAAAACAATGAGCGCTGCTATGAATATCCGGTGATTATTCGTGCAGTCAATACAATTGACGCAATGACCGCTTCGATTGAACAGATTGACTGGGCAATTCTTCAGAAGATCACAGATCGTATTCTGAACGAAGTGAAGAATGTCAATAGAGTTTGCTATGATATGAGTCCGAAGCCTTGTGCAACAATTGAGTGGGAATAACGGACAGGAAACCTCGGATGCCCATTTTACAAGGGTTTCCGAGGTTTCTTTATATCTGTTGGCTCTACTTTGGCTCTATTTCTCTGATGGAGTATTATTTTCGGAGTAATATCGAAAGGCTTTTACAATATAGTCAGAAGCGCCGTCACCATATTTTTTATCGGTTATGTTTTTGACATAATCATTGGAATAGGAGTCAATCAGTATATTTATGAGAGGTTTATCAAGAGTCACAGAAGAACTCTGCTTTTTGATAAATTCCAATATCTCATAAACGATTTCTTGTATTTTGGGAGAGGATACATGGCAGGTCAAATTGGCTGTTAGTTTTCCGTACAGCAGATCTGATTGAGCGGCGATTTTTTCTGCATCTTCATTCCATTCTTTATCCATAATTTCTGAAAAGTGTTCCAGATTATATTTCATTTCTTCTGTATATTTTTCAATACTTCCAAAATGTTGAATGGCGAGTTTGGCTACGTTTTCCTCATCGTCTTTAATCTTCTGAATAAACATATCAAAATTGTCGATACTTCCCCAATGTTTAATAATTGTGTCTGTTTGATTAACCTTAAAATCTTCTAATGCGTGGATATACTCTGATAAATCAAATTCTTTGAAACTCATACATTCTTCTCCTTTCTCAAGTCGTTCAAGAAGCTGTATAAGTCTGTCTATTCGATTACGCTTTAGAAGAAGCAGTTCCTTTTGCTTTTTGAAAGCGGAAATCCTATCAAAGTCAGGGTTTTGCATGATTTTGATAATGTCTTTTAACGGAAAATCCAATTCCCGGAAAAAGAGGATTTGTTGTAGGGTTTGCAATGCGTGTTCATCGTATAGACGATAGCCTGCGGGAGTAAGTTCGCTGGGTTTTAATAACCCAATCTCATCATAGTATTGCAGAGTGCGTATGCTTATTCCTGTTAATTTAGCAACTTGACTTATGGTTTTCATTTTATCAGCTCCTTTAATGATAGAGAAGCAAGATGGAAAATGCCGGCATATATCTACTTTGCTTCACAAGAATAGCATACAGTATCACGTTACGTTGGAGTCAATAGGTTTTAGGGATTATTGTGGAAATAATTTTACAGTAATTCCCTCAGTTCCTTTTTTAACTACCATATTATCGTCTACAAGATGATTCTTAATATCCTCTATGTTTTGCTCAAACTCGGGTGCGGTTGATGTAATCTAGACAATTTTCAGTACACATTTGTGTCGTTTTGTATTCATATTCTCTGGATTTTATCTGATATTTTTCTATCACCAAATTATCAGAGCCAAAATAGAGCCATGAAACACTACTCTTTCTGCTCAATTACCTTTGCCGTATGTTCACTAGTCAGCATCAAATGATTTCCGGCAATCGTATATTCACGTTCTAAGTATTCCTCTGTAATCGGAAACATATCTTGTATTAAAAATACACTTTCTCGATTATCGTCCAATTTCACAATATGCAGAATATCACAAGGTTTTCCCGCCTGTTCCTTTTTCTCTATTATTTTCCGAAATTTATCTATTCTGCTAGAAAGCGGTATCATCCAATAAATTCCAGTAACATTATCTTCAAAACAATAATAATGTGGTCTATTGCCTACCTTATTCCCCTTGAGATACGGATCAGGCATATCTTCAAAAAATCTGTCCTTTATATATAAAACCCTGTTTTCTTCATTCGTTCCATCCTCTCCGCCGAAATATGGAAAAAGTCCCTCGCCTCTTGGCGAAGGACTAAACTTACAACCCAACCATTTATATACCGCATATCGGTCAGCGGTAAACTTTCTTTGCACTAATATACTAACAAGTACAAAGCGGAAAGCCAATAGAAGGGATATTGTTTTAACTGTTATCCTAGATAGATATGTATGAATGTAGCGTAAGCGATATTTAGGTGAAAGCAGAAATCAAACTTTGGTCGGGAAGGGTTATGCTATCTTAATTTCACGATTACAAAACCACATGATTGTATAGGCAGTCTCAGGATAAAGTAATCTGATGGAAAATACTCCAAATTATTTTATGCCAAGACCTCTTTTATTTTGTATGAAAAATAAAAAATCAGTTTGTTATAGTGTATCTGATAATAATAACTACATTTTCTTGTCGCTTTTAAAAATACATTGACATTCTTCTATGTGTTATATATAATGACATATAGGTATTTATCTATGGGAGGTGATTTTGAATAATGGACGAAAGAAAAATTGCGGTAATCTTCAAAGCATTTTGTGACGAAAACCGTATTAAGATAATAAAATTATTGCGTTCAGGAGAGAAATGTGCCTGTAAGTTGTTGGAAGAAATAAATGTAACGCAGCCTACTCTTTCACACCATATGAAAATACTTTGTGATGCTGAAATTGTTGTTGGACGTAAAGAGGGAAAATGGACACACTATTCTATTTCAGAAAAAGGTGTGGAACAAGCAAAAGAATGTTTGCGGCAGTTGACAACGCTTGATGCTCAATGTGAAAATAAGCCGCACTGTGAAAGGTGAGGAAGTTTATACATCACTTTTCATAGCGCGGCAGCTATTTAGAATTATAAATAGATATATTTCAATATGACTATATGAAAGGGGCTTTCTATGGAAGCGTTAAAAATAGCATGGGATTTTTTTCAAAATGAAGTTCTCGGTATGGCTTGGCTTAATAGGCTCATAGCAACAATATTGAACGCTTGTGGGTTAGATATTGCGACTAGAATTGGGGGCAGCGTTCAATTTTTTATTTACGATACTATAAAAATTATGGTATTGCTTGGCGTGTTGATTTTGATTATCTCATATATTCAAAGTTATTTTCCGCCGGAAAGAACCAAAAAGATACTTGGCAGATTTCATGGAATAGGGGCAAATATCATTGCCGCATTACTCGGTACAGTAACACCGTTCTGTTCGTGTTCCTCAATTCCGTTGTTTATTGGATTTACAAGTGCAGGTTTGCCGCTTGGCGTTACATTTTCTTTTTTGATTTCTTCTCCGATGGTTGATCTTGGCAGCCTATTTTTACTGATGAGCATTTTCGGCTGGAAAGTCGCCGTTTTGTATGTGATTCTTGGCTTGGTGATTGCTGTTACCGGCGGTTCTTTAATCGAAAAACTGCACCTTGAAAATCAAGTAGAAGAATATATCCGAAACGGTCACGCGATTGATGTCCCGCAAGAAGACCTGCATTTCAAAGAACGTATGAAATATGCTTGGGAGCAGGTCGTTAAAACTGCCAAAAAGGTGGCACCCTATGTTTTGATCGGCGTGGGTATTGGGGCTATCATTCACAACTGGATACCTGAAGAATTTATTGTCAAAACACTTGGTGACAACAATCCGTTCGGCGTAATTATTGCCACAATAGTCGGTATTCCGATGTATGCGGATATTTTCGGTACAATTCCGATTGCAGAAGCTCTGCTGGCAAAGGGTGCTTTGCTTGGCGTTGTCCTTTCTTTTATGATGGGTGTTACAACGCTCTCACTTCCTTCAATGATTATGCTTCGTAAGGCGGTTAAACCGAAAATGCTTGCTATTTTCATTGGAATATGTTTTGGCGGTATTATCGTTGTGGGTTATGTCTTCAACGCAATACAATATTTAATCGTATAATTTAGGAGGTTATTACTATGGCATTATTTAATTTTGGCAAGAAAAAGGCCGAAGAAAAGAAAGCATCTGCTTGCGCCTGCAGTTGCAGCTGTTCTGCAAATAAAGCAGAGAATTTTGCAACCGAGTGCTGCCCTGATTTAAAAGAGGGTGAAATCTGCTGTATTAAGGTGTTAGGAGCAGGCTGCAAATCCTGTCATGAGCAGTATGAGAATGCGAAGCAGGCGGTAAAGAATATGGAACTTTCTGTAGAAGTCGAATACATTACCGATATGCAGAAGGTAATGGAATATGGCGTTATGAGTATGCCTGCCCTTGTTGTTAATGAAAAGGTGGTTGCTATGGGCAAGGTTTTGAGAGCCGATGATGTAGTTGCTTTGCTGCACAAGTTTGGAGTTTAACTATGAGTAAGAAGAAAGTTGCTTTTATCTGTGTGCACAATTCTTGCCGCAGTCAGATTGCCGAAGCACTCGGCAAACATTTAGCGGGAGATAAGTTTGATTTCTATTCTGCGGGAACGGAAACAAAGCCACAAATCAATCAAGATGCTGTGCGGCTTATGAAAAAGCTGTACGGGATTGATATGGAACAAAATCAATACAGCAAAACGATGGACAAAATTCCTATACCTGATATTGTAATCTCAATGGGGTGTGATGTGGGGTGTCCTTACATCGGAAGAACTTTTGATGATAATTGGGGGCTTACTGACCCGACAGACAAGAGCGATGAATGTTTTGTGCAGGTGATAGAAGAAATTGCTCAAAAAATAAGAGGATTGAAACAGAAGAATATACAACAAGACAGGATATCAAAATAAAGAAATTTTTCCGTTACTGTCTGATTTTATTTCTGGCATCTTTGCAGCGGATGGTATGTATGCAGATGCGGCAATTCCTGATCCATACCCTCCAGGCTGCAATCTCCATGCTCATATCATGCTGACAATGCGCCCGTTAGATGAAAAAGGCTATGAGCGAATATCTAAATACCCAAAAAGCACGAAATACGGCAGACAAAATCCTATAGCCGGGCGTTGGAAATAATCTTGCTTTTAGTAGATACCTTTGCTATAATCGGGAAACAGGAACATAATAAGAGTAGGGGTATCAAGATTTGAATACCTCATGTTTTTTGTATCCGTTTCCTTGATGATACAAGCGAATTTTAGTTAGAGATTATGGACAATGTTTCGCTATAGTTTCTATTTTTAGGGGCTATGGTAGATTATCGCCATAGTCTCTATTTTTTGAAAGGAACAATCTTTATGAATGAATACAAATGGAAAAGTCAAATTGCTCGATTTTTATCAGCACAAACAATATCCCTGCTGGGCTCATCTATTGTTCAATATGCAATAATTTGGTATATTACATTAACAACTTCTTCCGGGAAAATGATAACACTCTCCACTTTGTGCGGGTTCTTACCGCAAATATTGATTTCCCTTTTTGCAGGAGTATGGATTGATCGTTATAGTCGAAAAGGGATTGTGATGATAACGGATTGCCTTATTGCAAGTGCTACTCTGATATTGGCTATATTTTTTCTTACTGGACACAAGAATATCGAATTGCTTTTAGTTATTTTAGCAATCCGATCTGCTGGGACGGGAATACAAACTCCAGCAGTAAATGCAATTATCTCTCAAGTAGTTCCGCAAAAACATTTAATGCAAGTTAATGGAATTAACAGCACTCTATCATCAATGATTATGTTTGTTTCTCCGGCTATTAGCGGTGCTATTCTGTCGATAGCAACATTAGAAACAACTTTATTTATTGATATTTTTACTGCTTTGGTCGGAGTGAGTATAACCTCAACAGTTCCAGTAAAGTCCTTGAATATCAA
Organism: Marvinbryantia sp.; assembly: GCA_050944495.1. Lineage (GTDB taxonomy): Bacteria > Bacillota > Clostridia > Lachnospirales > Lachnospiraceae > Marvinbryantia. The sequence goes on along the minus strand of JBMNRF010000003.1, from coordinate 67,791 downwards.
AGTCAGAATGACCAAATCACATTTTACTGAAATGAAGGAGGGGGTAGTCTATCTGAAGAACCATACCTTTATAAGAAGAATGCTGATTTTTCAATTACTTATTTTATTTTTAATTAGTCCATCTGCTTTTTTAACTCCACTCATGGTAAGCAGAACATTTGGAATAGAAGTTTGGCGTTTAACTATGAGTGAAATGACATATAGTTTTGGAATGATTATTGGAGGAGCAATTATTACATCATGGGGTGGTTTTAAGAAAAAATTGAATACTACATTAGTGGCAGGCGGTGTTTATGGGATGCTAATGATAGGGTTAGGAATTGCTCCTGTATTCATAGTCTATTTAATTTTTAATATGCTAAGAAGCAGGGGAACTTCCTTTTTAATATTCGTAAACGGAAGCGGTTGTTTTGTCACAAGCAGAAATAACGCTATTAACAATGCAGCCAAAACAGCACGATACAAAGCCAATTCACCGGAAGAAACAGGAATGTTTCTGACAAAGATGCCTAATGTTCCGAATATGGTCATAGAAGTAATTAGCATCAAACGGGGATTCATAACCTTTTTCATAATTTTTCCTCTCAATCTGCTAATGTTAAAATAGTTGACTGCGTCCAGTATATCGAAAATAATAGACACAGTCAATTATTTTGAGGAAATATTGAAAATATCGCTGCATCTTGATTTTTCGGCCGAGTTTGCGTACAATATTTACATCAAGGGAACATCCACCAGGAACAATTACCTTGTGTGATTTTTGATCGTTTATCACCGCTGATAAGCATTTATCGTACAGCTACAATAATATGGACAATCAAAACAATTAGAATAGCAGGCACAATATCTTCCAAACAAAATTGTTTAAGATACAAGTCCTTGCAACGAGCGGGAGTGCTTCAAAGTGGCTGCTGAGTAGTCGAAAAAATTTTGATATTACAAAGAGGTTCGGCGCTCACAATTTGAAAAAATCGACGAAAATAACTTGTTGATACCAAATTGATACCGCCGCTATCCAGATATAGAATAGTGTCAAAGTTTTTTCAAAGCTCGTAAATTTGTTTTTCTCAGAACGAATTTGCGGGCTTTTTTACTATTATAATTCTCTGTATTTTCTGAAACGTCATGAAATGAGGAGCAAACAAAAATTTTCGTTGATACCGTTGACGTTTACCTTCTGAGACTCCCAATCAGTGAAAGGACTTGAAACCTATTATGATTTAAGAGATTCAGAATATGACTGAGGAAGGAGTAATGCACATGGACGCGATTAAGATTTCTAAATTAACAAAATATTATGGCAAAGCCAGAGGTATTGTCGATCTTGACCTAGCGGTAAACAAAGGCGAGTTCTTTGGATTTATTGGACCAAATGGCGCCGGTAAATCTACAACGATCCGTACACTGCTTGGATTGATTGCCCCGACAGGAGGCAGTGCGCAGATATTCGGATTGGATATAGTCAAAGATAAACAAGCTATTTTAAAGAAAGTTGGCTATCTTTCGTCTGAATCATCATTTTATTCCGGTATGAAAGTGAAGGACGTTCTGAAACTGTCTGCCGACTTGCGCAAAACAGATTGCAGTACCGAAGCAAAATTGCTTTGTGAGAGATTACAGCTTGATATGACACGAAAGGTGGAAGAGCTTTCTTTTGGCAACAGGAAGAAGGTTTCTATCGTCTGTGCTCTGCAGCACTGTCCCGAGCTTTTAATACTTGACGAGCCCACCGGCGGTCTTGATCCGCTGATGCAGAAGGAATTTTTTGATATCCTGCAGGAACGGAACAAACAAGGAACGACAGTTTTTTTATCCAGTCACGTTCTTTCCGAAATTCAGCGCAACTGTACCCGTGCGGCAATCATTCGTGACGGTAGGATCATTGCCTGCGACAGTGTAGATTCCCTTTCTAAGACAAACGCCAAACGCATTACAGTACGTGGGCAGGTAAACTTAGATGCGCTGGATACTGTTCGTGACAGGAAAGAATCCGGGGATTCCGTCAGCTTTCTTTTCGGTGGGGATATCAATGCGTTGATTCGTTTTTTATCTGCTTCGAAGCTTACAGATCTGACGGTTACGGAGCCTGATTTGGAGGAGATATTCCTGCATTATTACGAAAAAGGAGGCAGTATGGTATGACTCTTATAAAGCATGAATTGAAGATGGGTAGAAATTCATTTTTGATTTGGACTTTCGCTATTGGTTTTTTGCTTGCCGTTTGCGTATTTCTCTTTCCTGAGATGAAAGGACAGATGGATGGTGTCAGCGATGTATTTGCCTCAATGGGTTCTTTTACAGAGGCCTTTGGAATGGATCGGCTGAATTTTGGAACCCTTGTGGGTTTCTATGCTATTGAATGCGGGAATGTTTTAGGTCTTGGTGGAGCTTTCTATGCGGCTCTTTGTGCTGTCGGTATTCTCAGCAAAGAAGAAAAGGATAAAACAGCAGAATTTCTTTTTACACACCCTGTCAGCCGCACAAGAGTTATTACCGAAAAGCTGATTGCTGTTTTTATTCAGATAACCGCATTGAATCTTATTATATACGCACTTTCTATCGGCTCTATGATTATAATTGGCGAATCTATTCCATGGAAAGAAGTCGGTCTTTTGCACCTTGCTTATTATCTGCTGCAGTTGGAGCTAACTGGCGTTTGCTTTGGTATTTCCGCTTTTCTTAGAAAGGCAAGTGCAGGTATCGGACTCGGCATTGCTGCAATGATGTATGTTTTGAATCTTATCGCTAATATTGCAGAGGTGGCGGAATTCTTGAAATACATAACCCCCTTCGGATTTTGTGATGGTGCTGATATTGTGACAAACGGAAGTCTTGACGGTGTTATGCTTGCTATTGGTATGGAAATAGGGATGATAGGAATTGTTATCGCCTATCTCAAATATTTGAGAAAGGATATCCATTAAAACTCAATTTGTCATTCGAACTCCTTGCCGGTCTTTTTGACGTATATATGGAAAACGTAACATCACCGTGGTACAACAAAAATATTAAATTAAGGAGCACACGATGGGAATTTGTAATAATTTCTTGTTTCCATATTCAATACAGGAGGTGGCTTTATGTACGTGACTATTACAGGCAGCAAAAACAACAAGGACGTTTATATCAATCAATCCTACCGCAAAGAAAACGGGAAAACCTCTTCCCGTATTTATAAAAAATTAGGGAAACTCAATGACCTTCTCATGCAATTCTCCGGTGATCAGGATAAGATGATGGCTTGGGCCAGAGCCGAAGCAAAAAAAGAAACTGATCTTTATAATCAGCGTAATGGCAAAGTCTCGGTTGATTTTTTTCAAGGAGCCTGCATCCCGCTGAACGAATTGCGTTCTTTTCATTCCGGATATCTTTTTCTGCAATGCTTTTGTTCGCAGCTCCATCTGGATAAGATCTGCAGAAATATCAAAGAACGCCACAGATTTAAATACGACTTAAATGCAATCCTCACTGATCTGATCTATTCCCGGATTCTCTCCCCTTCCAGCAAGCTGGGCAGTTATGAGTATTGCCAGACGCTGCTGGAACCCCCTAAGTACAGTCTGCAGGATATTTATCGCGCGCTTTCCGTGATCGCGGATGAGTCCGATTTTATCCAAAGTGAGCTTTATCAGAATTCCAACTTCATTCATCCCAGAAACCATCGTATCCTCTACTACGACTGTACGAATTATTATTTCGAGATCGAAGAAGAATGCGGAATGAAGCGTTACGGAAAAAGTAAAGAACACCGTCCCAATCCCATTGTGACTATGGGACTGTTCATGGATGCTGACGGAATCCCCCTTGCCTTTGATCTTTTTCCCGGAAACCAGAACGAGCAAACCACCCTGAAGCCTTTAGAATCAAAAATCCTGAAGGATTTCGGATGCAGCGAATTCATCTTCTGCTCCGATGCCGGACTTGGAAGTTCTCAAAACCGCCGCTTCAACAGCCTGGGCAGCCGCGCTTATGTCATTACCCATTCTTTAAGGAAGATGAAAAAAGAAGACCGGGATATTGCTCTGAATCCAACGCAGTTCCGAAAAGCAGGATGCAGCAGCTTTGTTGATCTGCGTTCCTTAAATGAAGAAGATGAAGAAGTTTTTAACAGCATTTATTATAAGGAGATTCCTATAGTCACAGGCAGTATGGACGAGACTATCATCGTTACCTATTCACCGAAGTACAAAGCTTATCAGAGAAAAATCCGAGCCCGGCAGATTGAACGGACCGAAAAGATCATTGCATCTTCCGACAGAAAGCACAAAGGGAAGAATTCGAATGATCCGATTCGTTTTGTTAAAAAAACATCTGTTACCCCTGAAGGTGAACTTGCGGAAAAAAGCGTCTATGATCTCGATACAGAACAAATCCAAAAAGAAGAAATGTATGATGGATTTTATGCTGTCATCACAAACCTGGAAGGAGATATCGGAGAGATTTTAAAAATCAACAGGCAGCGCTGGGAAATCGAAGAAAACTTTCGGATCATGAAAACAGAGTTTGAAGCGCGCCCAGTGTATGTCAGGAGAGATGACCGTATTAAAGCCCACTTCATGACCTGTTATATCAGTCTTCTTATCTACCGTCTTTTAGAAAAGAAACTGGGAGATAAGTATACATCCCGGCAGATTCTGGAGACATTACGTTCTATGCAGATGACTCTGCTGAGTACGGCCAGCGGTTATATTCCTTCTTACCAGAGGACCGAATTAACAGATGTGTTACACAAGGTCTTTGGATTTCGAACGGACTATGAATTTATTACAAAATCGGCTATGCGAACCATCATTAAGGAAACAAAACAATTCAAAGCTTAAGCAGAGGAAAAAATAGCACATATCGATACGAAAGAAAAAACGGCTGTACCCCTTATAAAATCAAGGTTTTAGCCGTTTTTTTCTTTCTCAAACTGTCAAAGATGGGATCTTATTAGCCACTCCCGTTACAATATTATTATAGCACTTCATATGGTCGAGTGAAAGAATATCTTGCAACTCTTCCAGAATCCTAATTATCCTCTACAATTTTCAGACCAGCACTGGTGTGGTGGTCTTATTTTGATACCTAATTTTCAACCTGTATAAAATTTTCAATGTTCTTTCAATTTAGCCTTGACTTTTTATTTGCAGGCTATTTTATCTTGTTTGTCCCCCTTGTACACCGATGTTTGTATTGGCTAAATAATGGTATGCAAGAGAATGAAAATAATGTAAAATAAAGGCAGGTTTTGAAAATTTATAAAAAAGAATGTATCAGCTTGAAGTGCCATACTTGCATTTCAAGTTGAGTAAGGAGATTATATGGCTGATCAAATGACAAATGAAGTGATAGACCAGGAAACTGCGGAAGCACAGATGGTAGAAGTTGTACAGCCTGCTATTGAAAAACTAATTTATGTCATCCGTGACAAACAGGTTATGATAGATAGTGATCTTGCAATGCTTTATCATGTGGAGACCAAGCGGTTGAATGAGGCTGTAAAAAGAAATATCGCCCGGTTTCCAGAAGAATTCCGGTTTCAACTGACAGAAAAAGAAACAGAGAGTTTGAGGTCGCAAATTGCGACCTCAATGGAAAGTAATGGGAACAATGAGAAAAAAGGCGGAAGAAGGTATCTGCCATATGCCTTTACAGAGCAGGGAATTGCTATGCTTTCTGCAGTACTCAGAAGTGATGTAGCTATTCAGGTCAGTATTAATATCATGAATGCTTTTGTTGAGATGAGGCGTTTTATTGCCAATAATGCTCTGCTTTTTGAGCGTATCAGTAATGTTGAATTAAAACAGTTGGAATACCAGAAAAAAACTGATGAAAAGCTTGAGCAGATATTTGAGTACATAGCTGATCATGAAGAGTCAAATCAAAAGGTGTTTTTTGATGGGCAAATATATGATGCTTTCAGCTTGATAGTAAGCCTGATTCAAAAAGCAGAAAAAGAAATTACTTTAATTGACGGCTATGTCGATGTAGGAACGCTGAACCTGCTTTCAAAGAAAAAAGATAATGTAAACGTTACAGTATATACGTTAAAAAGGACAAAACTTTCAAAAACAGATGTTGATAATTTTAATATGCAGTATCCAACATTGAATGTGAAATACACGAACGTATTTCATGACCGCTTTTTAATCCTTGACAGAAAAACGGCGTATCATATAGGAGCGTCACTAAAAGATGCTGGAAAGAAGTGCTTTGGCATTAATCTGATTGAAGATGCCGGCATTATAAGAGATATTTTGCAGAGGTTGGAGTTAGAAACGGAAGAATAGCCTGCAAATAAAAAGTCAAGTAAAATACTAAAAGCTATTTATTAGAGGAGACTGTACGATGATATTTCAAGAGAATGTAATTAAAGAATATTTGAAAAATGTTTATTTTATAGCAGGAACACCCTGTGGCGGAAAGACAACGATTTCACGAGAATTGGCAAAACGATATAATTTATTAGTTTATGAAATTGATGAACAGTTTGCAAATCATCAAAAATTATCGAATCCGGTTTTTCAACCAGCAATGAATAAAGTCTTTAAAAATGCGGATGAGTTTTTTGGACGCACTGTAGAGGAATATAAAAAATGGTTGATTGATAACACAAGAGAACAATTGGATTTTGTGTTATTAGATTTGATTCGTCTTTCACAAAATCAGATTGTATTATGTGACTGTCATTTAACAGTAGAAGAAGCTGAAAAATTTACGGAAGCATCAAGAATAGTTTTTTTAATAAAAGAACCTTCAGATTCAGTGAACGAATATTGTAATCGTTCTGATCATCGGGAGTTTCGTGATTTTATAAATAGCACATCTGACATTGAGAAAGCAAAGGCGGTATGTAATGCAACCTTGCAAAGTCTCAATGAGAAAAAATGTAAAGACATCAAGGAAAGTATTTATTATTGGCTTGAAAGAACTCCACAAAGTACAGTAGCTGAAACGCTGAAAAAAGTTGAAAAACATTTTGGATTTGTAACAAATCATTTAGTATGGAAACACTGTGAGAGCTAAATAGAAAATAAAAAATTTTATAAAGGTATATCACCAGTACCGTTATCATACAAATATAAAAAGAATCAGATTGCAGCCGTTATCGGCTGGGCATGAGGAAATGTATGAAACGAATTATAAGAGGACTGGTGCTGGCGTTTTGTATGACAGCAGTGATAGTGTTGGCATGCGGATGTAAGGAGACAGAGCCGGAGGGGAAGATTCGCGATTTGGAATTTACTGTGATTGAAAATGATGAGATTCCCAAAGCGCTTGCGGACGTGATCGAAGAAAATAAGCAGACGGAGATGAAACTCAGCTATTTGAATGAGGGTTATCTGTACATAGCGAGAGGTTTCGGTCAGCAGGAAACAGGCGGATACAGCATCAGCGTGAAGGAATGCTATCTGGCAGAGGACGGCATTCATGTATCCTTTGAGTTGATTGGACCGCCGCATAATGAAAAGTTAAAAGAAGAACCGTCTTACCCGTATATTGTGATTAAAACAGAGGGGCTGGAAGAAACGATTTTATTTGAATAAGACAAAAAGAAAAACAGCCGGAAGGGCTGTTTTTTCATGCGATTATCTTTACATGCGAACATAAGTTTGCTATCATAGAAACAGAACATGAAATAGTTTTAAAGTATATACAGCAAAATGTAAAGGAAGCAAAGGGGTTGTGTATGGAACAAATGACATTGTTTGATGAGCGTGAAAAAATGATCCCGCTTGCCAGCCGCCTGCGTCCGAAGCGACTGGAAGAGTTTGTGGGACAAGAGCATCTTTTAGGCCCCGGCAAAATGTTGAGGAAGCTGATTCAGGAAGATCAGATTGCTTCCATGATCTTCTGGGGACCTCCTGGAGTGGGAAAAACGACGCTGGCGGGTATTATTGCAGAAAAAACAAAAGCAAATTTTATCAATTTCAGTGCGGTGACCAGTGGGATCAAAGAAATTAAAGAAGTGATGCAGCAGGCGGAGAGCAGCCGACGCATGGGGCTTCGTACCGTTTTATTTGTAGACGAGATTCACCGGTTTAATAAGGCGCAGCAGGATGCCTTCCTGCCGTTTGTGGAAAAAGGCAGTATTACGCTGATCGGGGCGACAACGGAAAATCCATCGTTTGAGGTAAATGCCGCTCTGCTGTCGCGTTGCCGGGTGTTTGTGTTAAAGGCGCTTGAAGAAAAAGATCTTGTAAAGTTGCTTGTACATGCCCTGAAAAGCCCGGAGGGATTTCTATATTCCAATGTAAAAATGACTGAACGCCAGATTCAGGCAGTGGCGGCGTTTGCAAACGGTGATGCGCGCACAGCGCTGAACACACTGGAAATAGCGGTGCTGAACGGTGAGATCAGCGCGGAGGGGATTACGGTTACGGACGAGGGATTGGAACAGTGTATCAGCCGCAAATCACTGTTGTATGATAAGAATGGTGAAGAACATTACAATTTGATCTCTGCGCTTCATAAATCTATGCGCAACAGTGATCCGGACGCGGCGATCTACTGGATGCTGCGTATGTTGGAGGGCGGGGAGAATCCGCTCTACATTGCCAGACGTTTGGTACGTTTTGCCAGTGAGGACATTGGAATGGCCGATAGTCAGGCTTTGCAGGTGGCTGTGGCGGCTTATCAGGCATGTCATTTTCTCGGAATGCCGGAATGTGACGTGCATTTGACGCACGCGGTCACTTATCTGGCGATGGCACCGAAATCAAATACGCTGTATACAGCTTGTGAGGACTGTAAGCGTGATGTGCGCAGTCTGCGGGCAGAGCCGGTGCCGCTGCATCTTTGCAACGCTCCGACAAATCTGATGAAAGAATTAAATTATGGGAAAGGTTATCAATATGCGCATGATACACAGGAGAAACTTACCAGTATGACATGCCTGCCAGAATCCCTTAAGGAACGCGAATATTATCGTCCGACTGCGCAGGGGCAGGAGGCCAGCGTGAAGACGCGTCTGCAGCAGATAAAACAGTGGAGGGCAGAGCAATCATGATCAGGCCGACAGCGGTTATGAGAAAATAAAACAAGCATAGGAGATTAAGATGGAACAGAATATGATGCAAAAACAGACAGCTAAAGAGACAGCACAGGAACTATTTTCTTTTATTGAACAAAGTCCGAGTTGTTTTCATGTGGTTGAAAATATGAAAAAGGAACTGGAAAGGGCAGGCTATGAGCAGCTTTTAGAGAGCAGCGACTGGAAGATCACGTACGGTGGGAAATATTATGTAGTGCGAAACGGATCTTCCCTGATTGCGCTGAGGATTCCGAAGAAAGGCACTGCGAATGCACAGCTTCCGACTGGTTTTCAGATCATGGCGAGTCATAGCGACGCGCCGACCTTTAAGATTAAAGAGCATCCGGAGATGGAGGTCGAGGGACATTATGTTAAATTAAATGTAGAAAAATACGGAGGCATGTTGTGTGCACCGTGGTTTGATCGTCCGCTTTCTGTGGCAGGTCGTTTGCTTGTAAAAAAAGACGGGGTGATTCGGCCAATTCTTGTGAATGTAAATCGTGATCTTGTGATGATTCCAAACCTTGCTATTCACATGAACCGGGAGGCGAATGATGGGTTAAAATATAACGCGCAGAAGGATATGCTTCCGCTTTATGGTGCAGAAACTGCGAAAGGAACTTTTTTCAGACAGATTGCAGAGACGGCAGGCGTGAAGGAGGAAGAGATTATTGGACATGATCTGTTCTTGTACAATCGTATGACGGGAAGTATCTGGGGGGCAGACGGAGAATTTATTTCCTGTGCGAAGCTGGATGATTTGCAGTGCGCGTTTTCTTCTTTAAAGGCATTTTTGACGGCAAAAGATAGTGCAAGTATTCCGGTTCACTGTGTGTTTGATAATGAAGAAGTAGGTAGTGGTACCAGACAGGGAGCGGCATCTACTTTTCTTCAGGATACCTTGCTGCGCATCTGCGACAGTCTGGGAATCAGTGCATCGGTTTATCGACGGATGCTGGCATCTAGTTTTATGCTTTCGGCAGATAATGCGCATGGCGTGCATCCGAATTATCCGGAAAAGGCCTGCCCGACAAATCGTCCGTATTTGAATGGCGGAATTGTGATTAAATTCAGTGCGAATCAGAAATACACTACAGACGGTGTGGCAGCAGCAATTTTCAAAGAAATTTGTGATCTTGCCCATGTGCCGTATCAGGTTTATCTGAATCGTTCTGATGTGGCAGGCGGTTCCACACTTGGAAATATTTCTACGACACAGGTCGCTTTAAAAACGGTAGATATCGGACTTGCACAGCTTGCCATGCATTCGCCGTATGAAACGGCAGGTGTGCTGGATACACAGTACATGATTCAGGCTGCCAGAAAATTTTTTGAAAGTACTGTATCAGAGGAGAAAGACGGCAGCTTTTGCGTGCTTGCAAAATAAAATGTTTGGAGAGGAAATGTGCCGAGGTACAATCTTTTTTAACGGACAGGAGATGGGTATGGAACAAAGAAGTAGAATGATAGGGCTGAGAGGACGCCGTATTTTGTTAGAGGGACTGGGAAATACCAGAGATTTGGGCGGATTGCAGACGACAGATGGTTGTCACATTATCGATGGCAGACTGCTGCGAAGCGGTGCGCTGGCACCTGCGACAGAGGAAGATAAACAGATATTGCTGAAAGAGTATCATTTAAAGACTGTTGTTGATTTTCGCACGGAACTGGAGCGCAGCGAGGCACCGGACCCGATCTGGGAAGGTGTTACAAATATTTTTCATCCGATTACAACGGAGCGTGCGATGGGGCTTACCCGTGAGAAGGGCGGTATCGTTGATCTGCTGACACTCGGTGATAAGGCAACGGGTGTGATGCTGCAGTTATATCCGCATCTGGTCTGTGACGAGCCGACCAGAAAACAGTATGCGGAATTTCTGCGTATTGTGCTGCGTCAGGAGGATGGTTCCATTCTCTGGCACTGCAGTGCCGGAAAGGATCGGGCCGGTATGGGAACGGCATTACTGCTGTTGGTGCTCGGCGTGCCGGAAGACGTGATCCGTGAGGACTATATGCGATCTAATGAATATTTGCAAAAAGAGAATGACCGTATCATGCAGATGCTTGCGGATACGCATCGGGCAACAAAGGTTCAGATCGATGGTGTGCGTACGATTTTTGAGACAAGGGAAGCTTTTTTTGACAGCGCGGTAAACGCGATTCGTGATAAATTCGGCTCCATGGGAAACTATTTTACAGAAGGCTTAGGTTTAACGCAGGAAGAATTGAACGGATTACGTGCAAAATATTTAGTATGACAGTAGTATGCGATCTATGCGGCAAAAGCAAGACTGCTGAAATTGCAGATTATAAAAATTGGATAGAATGGTTCTGTCGTTTCCCCTCTCTGCATAAAGTTCTAAGAGAAGATGCAGGGAGGGATTTTTTTTGGAATTATTGAAGAAAACGATACATATGATGCGCGAAAAGAGTAGGACAGTCAGTCGCGTGACACTGGAGGAAGACTGCAATGTGCCGGAACAGCAGGCAGATGTGGGAAAGATTATTCAGAATAAGGCAGCGGTAAAAGTAGATGATATACAGGTAGGCAGTGATCTGGTTACGGTAAACGGATCGCTGCAGATTTCCGTTCTCTATGTGGCGGAAACAGAGGAGAGGCAGATTCAGCGGCTTGATACCGCCATACCATTTCAGGAAAAACAGCAGCTGCCGGGTGTAACAACGGGAGAAAACGTACATCTGTCATGGGAGACAGAGGATATCAGTGTTTCGATGATCAATTCCAGAAAATTGAGCATCAAAGCACTGCTGGCATTTTCTGCCTCTGCGGAGGAAGTTTATGACGCGCAGGCAGCCGTGGAGGTGCATGGGGTAGACGGAATCAGCACGATTTCAAAGGAACTGGAACTGTTGCAAATGGTAGCACAGAAAAAAGATCTTCTGCGCATCAAGGATGAGATTGCACTTTCTTCCAATAAGCCGAATGTGGTAAAGATATTGTGGGAAAATATTCAGCTGCGGGCGGCAGACTGTCGTGTGCTGGACGGTCAGCTTGACGTAAAAGGTGAATTGTTTGTTTTCGTGTTGTATGAAGGAGACGATAGCGGCCGCTCCAGGCAATGGCTGGAAACTTCTCTGCCGTTTCAGGGAAGCATTGAGTGTCGGGAATGCACTGCAGAAATGATCTCTCAGGTGAATATCATACTGTCGACTGCTTCCATTGAGGTACTTGAAGATTACGATGGTGAGCGCAGGCTGCTGAATGTGGAAGCATCGCTTGATCTGGATATTAAACTCTTTTTAGAGGAGCAGGCACAGATTCTGGCGGACATTTATTCTCCGGTTAAAAATCTGATTCCGGTCAGAGAACATCAGACGTATGAGAGTCTGTTGATGAAGAATTTTTCCAAGGTGCGTGCCAGTGAACGTATCCGCCTGGAGACAAATCAGCCACGTATGCTTCAGACCTGCAGCAGCAAGGGAGAGGTGCATATTGATCGTGCTGAGATCATGGAAGATGGTATTGAAGTGGAGGGTGCGGTATTTGTGACGATCTTATATGTATCTTCAGATGATAAGACGCCTTATGCCGTGATGGAAGGTGCAGTACCGTTTCAACAGTTGATTGAAGTTCACGCGTCTGTGCCGGATTGCCGTTTTACTTTGCAGACAGAATTGGAACAGCTTTCTACAACGATGATCGACAGTGAGGAGATTGAGGCAAAGGTATGTGTGAATCTGAATGCATTTGTTGTGCGTGTGCATGAAGAAGAATGTATTGTAGATGTGAAGGAAGGGGAATTTGATTCCAGACAGCTGCAGGATTTGCCGGGAATTGTCGGCTATATTGTACAGCCGGAGGATAACCTCTGGGAAATATCAAAACGATATGTAACAACACCGGAGTATATCTGCAGGATTAATCATCTGGAAGAAAAAGATATTGTTCCGGGAACAAAATTGATTCTTTTGAAAACCGTACATTAGCATTCGTTGTACTAGTTGCAAACGGGATGAAAAAGTGCTACAATTTCTGGTAGAACTGTATACAAAATACGAAAGAGGTATTTTATGGAAGAACTGAAGTTACATGCCAGAGCAAAAATTAATCTGGGCCTGGATGTGTTGAGAAAAAGAGAAGACGGTTATCATGAAGTACGAATGATCATGCAGACGATTCATTTGTATGACAAGATAAATCTGAGCCTGACAGAAAAGCCGGGCATTCAGATACAGACGAATCTACGGTATTTGCCGGTGAATGAGGATAATTTGGTTTATAAAGCAGCAAAGCTTCTGATGGACGAGTTTGAGGTAGCACAGGGGTTGAATATCTACCTGGAAAAACATATTCCGGTGTCAGCAGGCATGGCAGGGGGCAGTTCCGATGCCGCGGCAGTGCTTGTAGGTGTAAACCGGATTTTTGAGTTGGGACTTTCTAAGAAAGACCTGATGGAAAGAGGCGTAAAGATTGGCGCGGATGTCCCGTACTGCGTGATGCGGGGAACCGCTCTTGCAGAGGGGATTGGAGAAAAACTGACACCGCTTGTGCGGATGCCGCAGTGCTATATCCTGATCGCAAAGCCGAAGATTTCCGTGTCCACAAAATTTGTGTACGAGAATCTGAGAGCGAACGAGCTGACGGAACATCCGGATATTGACACACAGATAGCCGCGTTGAAGGCAGGCGATTTAAAAGCACTTTGCCGTGCGATGGGAAACGTACTGGAGACAGTGACGATACCGGCTTATCCGGTGATCGGTGAGATTAAAAAAACAATGCTTGAGTGCGGTGCACTCGGTTCTTTAATGAGCGGCAGCGGACCGACGGTTTTCGGTATTTTTGAGGAGAAAGAAAAAGCGGAAAAAGCGTTTGCTGCGCTGAAGAGCGGTGATGAGGCCAGACAGGTTTACCTGTGCAGAAATTAACGAAGGAGAAGGAGATCGGGAAATGGACAGTTTTCATATTGATATGAATGAGTACCTGCCACTGCGTGATGTAGTGTTTAACACATTGCGCAACGCGATTCTCAAGGGAGAGTTAAAGCCGGGTGAGCGTCTGATGGAGATTCAGCTGGCACAGCGGTTGGGGGTCAGCCGTACGCCGGTGCGTGAGGCGATCCGCAAGCTGGAGCTGGAGGGCTTGGTATTGATGATTCCGCGTCGGGGAGCGATTGTGGCGGAGATTACCGTACAGGATCTTGAGGATGTGTTGGAGGTGCGTGCAGCGTTGGAGGAACTGGCGGTACGCAGGGCCTGTGAACACATTACGGAAGAGCAACTTGAGGAGCTGGAAAAGGCGGCAAATGAATTCAAATGCGGGCTTGAGACACAAAATCTGCTCGCGTGCGTGGAGACGGATATGGCGTTTCATGAGATTATTTACCATGCTGCGCAGAATAAGCGTCTGCTGCAGATGCTTTTGAATCTGCGCGAGCAGATGTACCGCTATCGTCTGGAATATTTAAAGGATCGGCGGATGCACAAACTGTTAGTGGAAGAGCATGACACAATCCGGCACGCGCTGAAAAAACACGATGCTGCAAAGGCTGGCAGCGCAATGCGTATTCACATCGAAAATCAGAAGGACAGTATGGTACGGTTAATTACCGGTAGTAATGAGCAGTAATTTTGGGCTGACAGTGGAATAAAAAAACAGAAAATGGAAAAAGTAAAAGGAAAGCGTATGCTTTCCTTTTTATTTTATAGAACGATAGCGGAGGAAAACAATATGGAGATACCTAAGGCGGAAGCGGAGAAAAGCCTCAGAGGATCGCGGGAGGCATTTACAGAGAACCTGAATGATAATCTGACCCTTCTGGAACACAGGATTCAAAAAAAAGAACTCGTCTGTAAAAGACTTAGAATTGGAAGACGTACCCAGACAGAGACGGCGCTGGTTTATTTGGCAGATATTGCATATGAAGAGATTGTTGATGCGGCGTGGCATCGTCTGCAGATGATTGATATTGACGGTGTGATGGACAGCGGTACGGCAGAACAGCTTTTAAAGGAGAATGTCTGGTCACCGTTCCCGCAGTATCAGGCGACCGAACGCCCTGATCGTACGGCGCAGGCGCTTCTGGACGGACGAGTTGCTATTTTATTTGATCATGCTCCGGAGGCTTTGCTTCTGCCGGCCACGTTGGATACCATGTTTCAGACAAATGATGACTATTATCGCCATTTTGAGGTAGTGACATTTCTGCGCATTATTCGATATCTGGCTGCTTTTCTGGCGTTTTCTTTGCCGGGTCTGTATGTGGCAGCGAATTGCTTTCATACACAGATGCTGCCCACGAAGTTGGTGCTTTCGATGGCAAAAGCACGGGAAGGTGTGCCGTTTCCGACGATCGTGGAGGTGCTGTTGTTAGAGCTTTCTTTTGAATTGATCCGCGAGGCCGGACTTCGTATGCCGGGAGCAATCGGAAATACGATCGGTATTGTCGGGGGTCTGATTATCGGACAGTCAGCGGTCAGCGCCAATCTGGTCAGTCCGATGACGGTGGTTGTAGTTGCTTTGACGGCGCTTGGGTCTTTTTCGGTTCCCAACGAGGAATTTTCGGAGGCGCTGCGGCTGATCAAGTACTGTAATATTTTTCTGGGAGGGTTTTTAGGTATTTTCGGTCTGGTGCTGGGCTGGTATCTGCTGGTATTGCATCTGGCCGGTCTGAAAAGCTACGGCATTCCTTATCTTACGCCGTTTTCTGCGCCGGAGATCAATGATTATCAGGATATGCGGGATAGTATCGTTCGTTATCCACTTAGGAAAATGCGCCGGAGGCCGGTGTTTGCGCGTAAGGAACAGCGTATCCGTCTGCAAAAAGATGACATGTAGGAGGAAAAAACATGTTTGCAGAAAATGAAAAAATTTCCATTCAGCAGGTAAAAAGTTTGCTTTTTTTGGATTGGATTGGGAAGTTGCTGCTTTTGCTGCCGGTATTGTGCAGACCTCTGACCGGGTGGAATTTTCTGGCGGCGATTGCGCTCGGTATTTTTTGGATGTTTCTTTTTCTATTTTTTCTTGGGAAGGTTAGCGGACAGATTCGGAAAAGCTTTTCCGCGTATCTGCGGGACAGATTTGGAAAATGGATTTCTTATGTAGTTGGAATGGTTTTTCTAGTCTACCTATTTTTGAATCAAACCTATCTGGTGTGGATGACGGCGCGTATTTGCCGGACGTTTCTGCTGCCGGAGCTTTCCGAGACCATGTTGGCGGTGTTGGTTCTTTTAGCCGGGATTGCTGCGGCAAAAGGAAGCGGACAGAAACGAGCCAGGCTGGCGCGGTGTCTGGCTGTTCCGGTAGGAGCAGCGCTCATTTTGATGTTAGTTGCTTCTGCATTTGCCGTAAATACGGATCATCTTAGACCGGAAACGCACATGGAGGGATGGCGAATCGTTCAGAAAAGTGGACTGGTATTTGCATCCTTTGCGGCTGTTATTATGGTTTTATATGAAGCACCGTATATCAATTGGAATACGAAAAAGCATGGAAATGTTCTGAGACATTGTGCAAAAACAGCTCCGATTTTTTTACTATTGGCATTTTTGACGGCGCTTGGAACATTGGGGCAGAAAAGTCTGTTGCTGCTTGACTGGCCGGTGGTGATGATGATGGGAGATGTGAACCTGCCTGGTAATTTTTTACAGCGGTGGGATACGGTATTTTTGGCGTTTCTGCTGTTTTCTCTGTTTTTTACATCGGGTACCGGTTGTCATTATGCAGAACGGGTGGTTCGGGAATTGTTTCCGGGGCAAAAAAAACGTCAGGTTTTGCCGATGATTTTTGCGGTGATGATCACGCTGGTATTTATCTGTCGGAGCTATGAGCAGGCGATGGAATGGTTTGTACGGTATGCGATGAAGGGCGCGGTTCCGCTGATGCTGGCATTGCCCATAATATTGTGGCTGGTAGAGTGTATAAAGAAACGAAGGGAAAAGAGGTAAATATGAGAGAAAAGTGCGGAAAACAAAGGAAGATAAGATATATAAAAAGCGTAATAACAGTGCTTTGCATGTTGTTTTTGTCGGGCTGTACAGCGAGAGAATTGGAAGACAGGGCATTTCCTCAGGCAATGGAGCTGGAATTATCGGGAAATGAATTGATTGGTGGTTTCGGCAGTGAACTGGTGAGTGGGGAAACCGTTGAAGATCTGAAAAAAGAAGCGCAGATGAAAATGGATAAATATCTGGATCTGGGACATGTAAAGGTAATTGTTTTGGGAGAAAAGCTTTTGGATGACGAAATGTATGCGGAAAGCGTGATGCGGGAGCTGGAGCGGATGCCATCCATATCCGGAAACTGTCTTGTATTGTCACATTCTTATGAAGAGAAAGAAAGTTATCTGAAAAAACTGGAAGAGATGGGGAAAAATCCAGGGGAATATTTGAGTGATCTGAAAAAAAATAATCCCTATCAAAAAAGCAGCTCCGCTAAAACATTAGCGGAACTGCTGGGAAACTGAACTTTATTTTACAACAATCAGTTCATATTCATCGGTACCGATGCCGATCTTTTTCGCATGTTCAATGCAGGAGATCCAGTTGGTTTCCGGATGGTTCATGTGGAAGTGATCGTGATGCGCAGTTTCTTCCTCATGTGCGTGTACATGTTCATCGAGAATGCTGCCGCTGATTACCGGCTGTGCATTTACGGCATCTGCACAGGCCATATCGAGCGCAACCGGATCAAAAGATGCGAACATACCTACATCCGGTACGATCGGCAGGTCATTTTCAGAGTGACAGTCACAGTTCGGGGAAACGTCCATAACCAGACTGATATGGAAATTCGGTCTGCCATCAATGACTGCCTTGCTGTATTCGGCAATCTTACAATTGAGGATATCGTTTGCCTCATCACTGGCAGCACAAACCGCATCTTTCGGACAAATACCGATACATCTTCCGCAGCCGACACACTTGTTGTGATCAATGGATGCTTTTTTATCTGTCACGATTGCTGCACTGTGTGCGCAGATTCTGGTGCAGGCACCGCAGCCGATACACTTGTCTGTATTTACGAACGGTTTACCGGCACTGTGCATTTCCATTTTTCCGGCGCGGGAACCGCAGCCCATACCGATATTTTTCAGAGCACCGCCGAAACCGGTAGCTTCATGTCCTTTGAAATGATTCAGAGTGATGAAAATATCTGCGTCCATAATAGCGCGGCCGATTTTTGCTTCTTTTACATATTCGCCGCCTTCTACCGGAACAAGTGCTTCATCTGTTCCTTTCAGACCATCGGCAATGATGATATGGCAACCAGTAGAAAACGGAGAAAATCCGTTTACATATGCGCTTTCCATGTGGTCAAGCGCATTTTTGCGTCCACCGACATAGAGTGTGTTGCAGTCGGTTAAAAACGGCTTTCCACCCAGAGATTTTACAACGTCAACAACTGTTTTTGCGTAGTTCGGACGCAGGTATGCCAGGTTGCCTGGTTCTCCAAAATGGATTTTGATTGCAGTGTATTTGCCGTCAAAATCAATATCCGCGATGCCGGCTTTGCGGATTAGCTTTTCCAGCTTCTGCTGCAGATTATGATTGGAATCTGTACGCAGATTGGTAAAATAAACTTTTGATTTGTCCATGCTGTTATCCTCCTCAATACGAAAAATGTCTGAAGTATGCCGAAAAAACATACGTTTGTATAAGAAATAGTATACACCAGACAAAGAGGGATGCGCAACTCTTTTTGTGCGGACTGCTGTGCAAATATTGCGCTGCATATACGCACAACGTGCGCTTTCTTTTGAGAAAGAGGAGGGAGCGGCTGTGTTATGGATTCCCGTTATAGAAAATCAACCTTCCGATTCGGCTTCCGGATCAGCGATTGCTTGAATGTGCGGAGGACGATAATGATAGAGATCTTCGTAGGATTTCAGTTCAGACGCACTTTGAGGAGCAGTGGGGATCAGCCCGGTGCAGTCTCTTGCGGACGCGGAATTTCCAATGTAATCATAATCATCAATAATAGTTTGTTGCGTTTTCTTTTTCATAAAACTCTCCTTTTTCGGGTAAGGCAGATTTGGAATGTACAGTAAATGAAAAGTTCGTTTTATAGTATGCGGAATCGTTGAAAATCTATGTAGGGAAATTTTGCTTGGAAACTTGCAAAAACTGATCGGATATGGGATGATAGAAAAATAAAAACATGAGGAGCATTTTTATGAATTATGGAAGAAAAAAGAGTTTATTAAAGAAAAAATTTGGGAGTCTTACCTGGATATCCTCGATAAAAAAGCAGGACGCTTTTTTGCACGGCTGAATGTTTCTGCAATCGTGGAACAGAAAATTAATGAATTTGATGTGCAGTATCTGGAGAAACTGATTATGGAGGTTTCACGGAAGGAATTAAATGCACTTGTATGGATGGGTGGATTTCTGGGAATGTTGATTGGGTTTGTAAATTTGTTATTTTGAAAGAAAAGGAGATTCGTATGATAGACAAAAATAAAGTACCGACACGTGCACAGATTAAGGAAAAAGATAAATGGAGAATCGAAGATCTTTATAGGAAGGATGAGATCTGGGAGAAAGATTTTCAAAAAGTGCAGGAATTGACAAAGGAAGTTGCCGGATATCAGGGAACGATGCAAGAAAGTGCAGAGCAGTTGTACCTGGTTTTAAAAAAGCAGGATGAACTGGGAGAACTGCTGGAAAAGGTGTATGTGTATGCCAGCCAGAAAAACCATGAGGATATGAGTAATGCCGTTTATCAGGAATTGTTTGGCCGTGCACAGATGATCATGACACAGACTGCAGACGCGGTATCCTTTGTGGAGCCGGAACTTCTGTCAATTCCGTTTGAACAGGTGCAGACATACATGAGAGAAAAAGCGGAACTTTCGCAGTACAAACGTTTTATTGAAGAAAAATTCCGCGCTAAAGAGCATATTTTATCAGAAGAGATGGAAGCGGTGCTGGCAAAGGCGAGTGAACTTGGCCGCGCGCCGCAGACGATTTATCAAATGTTTAATAATGCGGATATTGATCTCGGAAGCATTACAGACGAGGAAGGCAATGAAGTACAGTTAAGCCATGCCAGGTTTATTCAGCTTATGGAGAGTAAAAACAGAGAGCTGCGTAAAATGGCCTTTGAAACATACTATCGTGCGTATGAGAAAAATAAAAACACGCTGGCAGCTATTTTTCAGGCAAACGTGCAGCAGGAGTTATTTTTTGCGAAAATGCGTAACTATCCGTCTGCAAGAGCGGCAGCTCTGGATGCCAGCCATATTCCGGAGACGGTTTATGATAAGCTGATTGAGGCGGTTCATGAGAATCTTCCCGCGATGTATAAATATGTTTCGCTCCGTAGAAAAGTACTTGGTCTTGAAGAACTGCATATGTATGATGTGTATGTGCCGTTGGTGGAGCAGAGTGATAAAAAGTATTCTTTTGAAGAAGCAAAAGAAATTGTACGAAAAGGACTGGCTCCTTTGGGAACGGAATATTTGAATATTCTGGAGGAAGGATTTTCGGGTGGCTGGATTGATGTTTATGAAAATCAGGGAAAACGCAGCGGCGCGTATTCCTGGGGCGCGTACGGCACACATCCATATGTGCTTTTGAATTACAATGGCAGTCTCGATCACGTATTTACACTGGCACATGAGATGGGACATGCGATTCACAGCTATCATTCTGACCATGCGCTGCCGTATACTTATGCCGGTTATCATATTTTCGTGGCAGAGGTGGCATCTACCTGTAACGAGGCGCTGCTGATCCATTATCTGCTTGAGCAGGCCGCGGATGAAAAAGAAAAGGCATATCTGGTAAATCATTTTCTGGATCAGTGCAAGGGAACGATTTTCCGGCAGACGATGTTCGCGGAGTTTGAAAAGATTACGCACGAAAAAGTGCAGAACGGTGAAATCCTGACAACAGAATGTCTGTGTGAGATTTATCACGATTTGAATAAGCTTTATTTTGGAGAGGAGATGGTCAGCGATCCGCAGATTTCTTTGGAGTGGAGCCGGATTCCGCATTTCTATACTCCGTTTTATGTGTATCAGTATGCAACCGGATTTTCTGCAGCGATTGCGATCAGCAACAAAATTCTGGCAGGCGAAAAGGGAATTATTGAAAAATACCGCAAGTTTTTGAGCAGCGGCTCCAGCATGGACTGCATCGACCTTCTGAAAATCTGTGATGTGGATATGGAAAGCCCGAAGCCGGTGGAAGATGCTCTGAGAGTATTCGCGGAGTATGTGGAGAAACTGGAAGAATTGATTGCGTGAACTATATTGCTCGGCAAAAAGAAAACAGGAGTATCGGAAATGGAAAAAATTATGGAAATTGAGGTAGCACTGACAGGGAGTCAGACTGTAGAAGGACAGGCATACAAAATTTGTATGCTTTCTTTTACAGGAGTTACGCGAGGACGTTATTTTACGGGCAGAACAGTGGGTGAAGGGGTGGATACCCAGAAAATTTCCAAAACGGGAAAAGTTCTTCTTTCTGCCAGATATCTTCTGGAAGGTACGGACTACCAGGGAAATTCGTGCCGGGTGTTTGTGGAAAATAATGGATGTGAGGAAAACGGAACGATCATTTGCAAACCGCAGATCGTTACGGACAGTCCGGTGTTAAAAGAGTGGGAAACGGCAGAGTTGTGTGCCCGGGTGGAAGGGACAGAAAACGGAGTGCTGGTTTCCATATACAGGGTGAATGATGAAAAATAAAAAGCAAACACAGGGAGGCATAACATGAAAGAATTTTCGATTATGAGGGACGGACTGAAGCTGTATGCAGTTTTGGAGCGCCCGGCGAAATGCGGTCAGGATGAGAAAGGCCCGCTTGTTATTTTGATGCATGGATTTGCAGGAGATACCGGCTGTGTTCCGGGACATATTTATCAGAAACTGACAGAGCAGCTTCTTTCTGTGGGTCAATCTGTTCTGCGTTTCGATTTTAACGGACATGGAAAAAGCGAAGGCGACTTTTCCAATATGAATATTTTTAATGAGATTAATGACGTGATTGCAGTTCTGGAATATGTCAGAAAATGGTCGTTCGTGACAGAGATTACCTTGATTGGTCATTCGCAGGGAGGTGTTGTCGGCGGAATGGCAGCCGGATATTATCAGGATCTGGTATCCAGGCTGGTTCTGTTGGCGCCTGCGGCATCTTTAAAAACGGATGCGCAGAAGGGAACGTGTTTTGGAACGGTTTACGATACAGATCATATTCCGGCTGTAGTATCGGTGGATCAGAATCGTCATCAGATTGGCGGTCATTACTTCCGGATTGCAAAATCGCTGCCAATCTATGAAGTGACTGCTCAGTTTAAAAAACCGGTACTTCTGATCTGCGGCGGCAGAGATACAATTATAGGACGCGAGGTTGCTGATGAGTACCAGACTGTACTGGCAGACTGTATACAGATCACGTATCCACAGTTGGATCATGGGCTGGAAGGGGAAGAACAGGATGAGATGTTCCGGGAAATTGTGAGATTTATTGGAATGAAATGAGAAATACCATTTATAAATATCTATCTGAACCAGGTGAGTTTCGATAGATATTTTTTTGCAGTTTTACAGGGGAGCACCTTGGTATTTAGATTCTTTGTTCTTGCACCGCATAATTATGCCGTGCTATACTATTAATATCTTTTGTTTATAGGGGACGAATGCTTCCTTAGATAAAAAAGAAAGGAAAACTGCTTAGCAGACGGAGGCAGTATGGAGCGAAATATGTTAAAAATAGGAAATCATCTTTCCGCTTCGAAAGGTTATCAGGCAATGGGAAAGATGGCATTGAAATTAAATGCGAATACCTTTGCTTTTTTTACTCGTAATCCGCGAGGCGGACAGGCAAAAGCGATCGATGAGGCGGATGTCAATGCGTTTCTGAAACTGGCCAAAGAAAACCACTTTACGACGCTGGTCGCGCATGCGCCCTATACCTTAAATCCTTGTTCCGGGGATGAGGGACTTCGTGAGTTTGCGAAAAATACGTTTGCGGATGATCTGCGGCGAATGGAGTATACCCCGGGTAATTACTATAATTTTCATCCGGGCAGCCATGTAAAACAGGGAGCGGATGTGGGAATTGCGTTTATCGCGCAGATGCTTAATGAAGTGCTGACGTCCGATATACATACGACAGTTCTTTTGGAGACAATGGCGGGAAAGGGCAGTGAGATCGGACGAAATTTTGAAGAACTGCGTGCGATTCTGGACAAAGTAGAACTACAGGAAAAGATGGGCGTTTGTCTTGATACGTGTCATATATGGGATGGCGGTTATGACATCGTGAATGATCTGGATGGCGTGCTGGACGAATTTGACCGTGTGATTGGATTGGAGCGGTTGAAAGCCATTCATTTGAATGACAGTATGAATGAGCTTGGCGCACACAAAGACCGCCACGCAAAAATTGGTGAGGGAAAGATCGGACTGGAAGCACTGGTGCGCGTGATAAATCATCCAAAGCTTCGTCATCTGCCGTTTATTTTAGAAACGCCGAATGACGACGAGGGATATGCGCGGGAAATCGCGCTTTTACGCAGCAGATATCTGGATGAATGATTGGTATTGAAAGAGAAGTATGGACAGAAATAAAAAGGAAGAAACAGGATATGAATACGACAGAAATTCTGGAAAGACTCTCAAAGGGTGAATTTAGCGTAGCGGAAGCGGAAAAGGCGCTCAAAATGGAGCCGTTTGATGATTTGGGTTATGCGAAGATTGATTATCATCGGGAAGTACGTACCGGTGTGCCGGAAGTGATTTATTGTCAGGGTAAGACGGCAGAGCAGATCTGCGGGATCGTGCAGAATATGATGAAGCACGGAGCGGAATGTATTTTCGGAACTAGATGTGACCGTGAAAAATATGAGGAAGTAAAAAAAGTTTGTCCTAATATGGAGTATGACAAGGTTGCGCGGATTATTAGTATGGGGAAACTTTCTGCGCCGCTTAACAAAGGAAAAATTGTAGTTGCCTGTGCGGGAACTTCTGATCTGCCGGTAGCAAGGGAGGCGGCGTTGACGGCGCGTTTTCTTGGAAATGAGGTAGAAGAAGTTTATGATGTGGGGGTGGCGGGGATTCATCGCCTGCTTTCCAAAATGGATATTCTTACAAGTGCAAATGTCGTAATCGCGGTAGCCGGAATGGAGGGGGCGCTGGCTTCTGTGGTTGGTGGACTGACGGATAAACCGGTAATCGCGGTGCCGACTTCGGTCGGATATGGCGCGAGTTTAAACGGGCTTGCGGCTCTTTTGGCAATGCTGAACAGCTGTGCCAGTGGAATTAGCGTAGTGAATATTGACAATGGATTTGGAGCCGGGTATATGGCACACAGTATTAATTGTCTGGCAGGAAAAAGGGAAGCATAAGGAGAGGGAACGTGAAAAAAATATTATATTTTGATTGTGCCAGCGGCATCAGCGGAAATATGACGCTCGGTGCGCTGCTGGATTTGGGGGCAGACCGTGAAGCTTTTTTGAGAGAATTAGAGAAACTTGGCGTAGAGGGCTATCAGGTTCAGATTACGGAAACGGAAAAGAACAGCATTCGTGCAACCCATGTGGAGGTTGTTGTGGAAGGAGAGAACCCGGACGGCAGTCATAGTCATAGCGGTCACGATCATCACGACGATGAGTGCCATCACGGCGGTCATGATCACCATGACGATGGGCACCATCACGGTGGTCATGATCATCATGAACATGAGCACAGTCATGAATGTGGGCATACTCATGTGCATCCGCACCGTAATTTCGCAGATATCCGTACGCTTATTGAACGCAGTGATTTATCAGAGAACGTGAAAGAATTATCTCTGCGTATTTTCACGCGTGTTGCGCAGGCAGAAGCAAAGGTGCATGGAAAGACGATGGATGAAGTGCATTTTCATGAAGTCGGGGCGGTAGATTCTATTGTGGATATTGTGGGCTGCGCGATTTTGATCGATCAGATCAAACCGGATGTGGTTTATGCGTCTGTTGTGAATGAAGGGCATGGCTTTGTGAGGTGTCAGCATGGCCTGCTTTCCGTGCCGGTTCCGGCAACATCGGAAATTTTTGCCGCATGCGGTGTAAAGATGAAACAGATTGATATTGAGGGTGAATTGGTAACGCCGACCGGAGCGGCGATTATCGCGGAGCTGACAGAGCATTTTGGAACAATGCCGGAGATGAAAACAGAACGGATCGGTTGGGGAGCTGGGACGAAAAATCTGCCAATTCCGAATATTTTAAAGGTATACCAGGGTTTTACGGAGGAAAAGAATGCAGATTGGCTGCAGAGGGATGAGATTTTGGTTTTGGAAACAAATCTGGATGACTGCAGCGGGGAAATGATGGGCTATGCGATGGAAAAACTGATGCAGGCAGGCGCACTTGATGTCAGCTTTGTGCCGATCGTGATGAAGAAAAATCGTCCGGCCTACCGGATGACTGTTTTGGCAAAACCGGAGCAGGAAGGGCTGATGGAACGGCTGATGTTTACATATACGACTACGATTGGCATTCGTAAACGTCAGGAAAAGAGGAGTATTTTAAAGAGAGAAAAAGTATCAGTAATGACGACTTCAGGAGAACTGGAAGCAAAAAAAGTGTATCTGGAAGATTCTGTACGGATCTATCCGGAATATCAAAGTGCAGTACAACTCGCAGAAAAGCAGAAGAAATCGTTATGGGAGATTTACAGGAGCTATGAAAAATTTTGAAGTATTGTATGCACGGGCTATGCAGATAGCCGGTTTTGCACATGCAGATCAGACGGATAAAGGGGGAAATCCGTATATTGAACACCCGATAGCCGTAGCGGAACAGTTGGAAGAAGAGGAATTGAAAGTGGTGGCGATTCTGCATGATGTTTTGGAGGATAGTGATACGACGGCAGAAGATCTTTTAAAAAGCGGATTTCCGTGTGAAATTGTTGAGGCGGTAAAAGTACTGACTTATAAAAAAACGGATCCCGGTACATATGAGGAATACATTGCGCGGGTAGCAGAAAATCCGATGGCAAGGGAGGTAAAGATTTGTGATATCCGGCATAACATGGATCTTTCACGTATTCCCAATCCCGGAAAACGAGATTTTCAAAGATGTGAGAAGTATAAACGCGCGTTAGCGTATTTGGAAAATGGCGGCAAAGACTCGTTGCTGCGAAGATAAGGGAAAGCGAAAACGCTTCGGCACGATAAAATGTGTCGAAGCGTTTTCGCTTTGTCTATAACGGCATGTTATATGGTTTCGGATATTGGGACTTCTTTTGGCTGCAGCGAGGTTTCCAGCTTGTGGATACAATACTGATAGCTGATGAACAGTACGATATCTGCACCTGCCCAGGCAGCGATTTCTGCGTAGAAGATTCCCTCTTGTCCCATCAGCATGGGCAGGAGCATAGCAGCGCCGGTACGCATTACGAATTCGGCAACGCCTGACATCATTGGCAGCACTGTATTTCCCATTCCCTGAATACAGGAGCGGGCAATGTGCAGATAATAAAGTACCGGGAGCAGAACACTCATGATGAACAGATAATGGTAAGCAACATCCATGGTTGCTGATACAGTCTGTGGATCACCGGAGATAAAGCAGCCGAGGATCAGCTTGCCGCCGCAGATCATTACAAGAGCAATCAGGATGGAAGTTACGAAAGCGATGCCGAGTGCAGTGCGGTAACCTTGACGTACACGTCGGATTTCTCCGGCTCCGACGTTCTGACCGGTGTAGGTCGTCATAGCAAATCCATAAGAGGTGGCTGCCACTTCCAAAAGGCCGTACAGTTTATTGGTAGCGGTGAATCCGGCAATAAAGATAACGCCGAATTTATTGACAACAGCCTGTACGATCATACCGCCCACGGAGATTACGGCATTTTGGAATGCCATCGGGATACCAAGCTTCATTAGATGAATGTGAGAGCGCGGAATCAGAACGATGTCTTCTTTTGAAAAACGCAGCAGATCAATTTTTGCAATACGCACCAGACAGAAAATACCGGTGAAAAACTGTGCTGTTACGGTAGCGGCAGCTGCGCCGAAAAGTCCCCAGTGGAATACAGTAACAAAGGCCAGGTCCAGTACAATGTTAGTAATGGCACCGATGACCATTGCGTAGAGCGGTGTCTTTCCGTCACCGAGAGAACGCAGTACGGATGCAGTAAAATTATACAGCATCATGCAGGGGATTCCCCAGAACATGGTATGCATATAAATAGACGCGCCCTCAAAGATATCTTCCGGCGTGTGCAGGATTGTCAGGACACTGGTAGATGTCAGTTGTCCGATTACTACAAGAATTACGGTGATTAAAAGTGACAGGATGGCGGCATTGAAAATGGTGCTGCGCAGATCCTTGTATCGCTTTGCGCCGAAATCCTGTGACATTTTAATCGCAAAACCCTGCGTGAAGCCTTGCACCATACCGATCATCAGCCAGACCATCCATTCGGTCGCGCCGACGGCGGAAATACCGTTTACGCCAAGAAATTGACCGACGATCATGGCGTCGGTTACTGTATAAAGCTGTTGAAAAATATTACCTATCATTAAAGGAAGAGCAAAGGAAAGAATGATTTTTCCGGGATTTCCGGATGTCATACTGCGCACAGATGCCATAAAAATACCTCCGTAAGTAACAAAATCCGCTGCTGATTTTACTGTATTAAATAAATTGTAAATAACAGAAAAAAAAAGCATACAATAACTATGATAGCAGAAATTGACAGTTTTGCAATGTGTTTTCTTGTGCTTAAAAAAAAAAAAACACTTGCATATTCAAAAATCTGTGTTATAGTAATTATAGAACAGACAAGTAATGCGCAAACACTATGTGCAGTATTGACTGGATGTCTCTGAAAATTACAGTACCAGAAAGTAAGGAGGTAATGTGATGAATATTAATAAATTTACACAGAAGTCGCTGCAGGCGATTAATGAGCTGGAAAAGATTGCTTACGAATACGGTAATCAGGAAATTGAACAGGAGCATTTGTTATATGCTCTGATGAATCAGGAAGACAGCCTGATTATGAAGCTGATTGAGAAGATGGAGATTCAGCCGAATTATTTTGCGAATGCAATTATTTCGGCACTGGAAAAGAGAACTAAGGTTTCCGGTGGACAGGTCTATGTGGGAAATGATCTGAATAAAGTGCTGGTGACGGCAGAAGATGAGGCTAAAGCCATGGGCGATGAGTATGTGTCTGTGGAGCATCTGTTTTTATCCCTGATTAAAAATCCGAACCGCGCGGTTAAGGCGTTGTTTCAGGAATTTGGTATCACCAGAGAGCGTTTTTTGCAGGCACTGTCAACCGTGCGTGGAAATCAGCGGGTAACCTCGGATAATCCGGAAGCAACTTATGATACGTTGGCAAAATACGGTCAGGAGTTGGTAGAAAAGGCGAGACAGCAAAAACTGGATCCGGTGATTGGCCGTGATGCGGAAATTCGAAATGTAATTCGCATTCTTTCCAGAAAAACAAAAAATAATCCGGTGCTGATCGGAGAACCGGGTGTCGGTAAGACGGCGGTAGTCGAGGGATTGGCACAGCGTATTGTGCGCGGCGATGTACCGGAAGGCTTAAAAAACAAGAAGATTTTTTCTCTGGATATGGGAGCGCTTGTAGCCGGAGCCAAATATCGTGGTGAGTTTGAGGAACGATTAAAAGCGGTTCTCGAGGATGTGCGTAAGAGTGACGGGGAGATTATCCTGTTTGTGGATGAACTTCATCTGATCGTCGGAGCCGGAAAGACAGATGGTGCGATGGATGCCGGAAATATGTTGAAGCCGATGCTGGCGCGTGGCGAACTGCATTGTATCGGCGCAACAACTTTGGACGAACATCGTCAGTATATAGAAAAAGATCCGGCACTGGAGAGACGTTTCCAGCCGGTACTGGTGGATGAACCGACTGTGGAGGATACAATCTCTATTCTTCGTGGATTAAAGGATCGATATGAAGTATTTCACGGAGTGAAAATCACTGACAGTGCGCTTGTGGCGGCAGCTACTCTGTCCGACCGTTATATTTCCGACCGTTTTCTGCCGGATAAGGCGATTGACTTGGTGGATGAGGCATGTGCCCTGATTAAGACAGAACTGGATTCGATGCCGACAGAACTGGATGAACTGTCCCGCCGCATTATGCAGATGGAGATTGAAGAGGCCGCGCTGAAGAAAGAAACTGACAAATTAAGTCAGGATCGTTTGGCAAATCTGCAGAAGGAGCTGGCGGAATTAAAAGAACAGTTTTCCGGTATGAAAGCACAGTGGGATAATGAGAAAGCATCTGTAGAAAATCTTTCGAAGCTGCGGGAGCAGATTGAGGATATGAACAAACAGATCGAGATGGCACAGCGCAATTATGATCTGAACAAGGCGGCGGAACTGCAGTACGGTGAACTGCCGCGTCTGCAGCAACAGCTTCAGATTGAGGAAGAAAAGGTTAGAAACAAAGATCTCTCTCTGGTACACGAGAGTGTGACGGAAGAAGAGATCAGCCGTATCATTTCCCGCTGGACCGGAATTCCGGTGGCGAAGCTGACAGAGAGTGAGCGCAGTAAGACGCTGCACTTGGGAGAAGAACTGCATCGCCGTGTGATCGGTCAGGATGACGGTGTACAGAAAGTGACAGATGCGATTATCCGTTCCAGAGCCGGGATCAAAGATCCGACAAAACCGATTGGTTCGTTCCTGTTTATGGGGCCGACCGGCGTCGGTAAGACGGAGCTTGCCAAGACGTTGGCGCAGAGTCTGTTTGATGATGAACAAAACATGGTGCGTATTGACATGAGTGAGTATATGGAGAAATACTCCGTGTCTCGTCTGATCGGAGCACCTCCGGGATATGTCGGTTATGAAGAAGGCGGTCAGCTGACAGAGGCTGTACGCAGAAAACCGTATTCCGTTGTATTGTTTGATGAGATTGAAAAAGCGCATCCGGATGTATTTAACGTACTGCTGCAGGTGCTGGATGATGGACGTATCACCGATTCGCAGGGCAGAACGGTGGACTTTAAAAATACGATCCTGATTATGACTTCTAACATCGGTTCGCAGTATCTGCTTGACGGTATTGAGGAGGATGGTACGATCCGCGCGGATGCGGAAGCAATGGTAATGCAGGAACTGCGCAGTCATTTTCGTCCGGAATTTTTGAACCGTCTGGATGAGATCATTATGTTTAAGCCGCTGACGAAATCTTGTATCGGAAGTATCATTGATCTGATGATGGCAGATGTCAATAAACGACTGAGAACGCAGGATATTTCTCTGGAATTGACAGAAGCCGCAAAAGCGTTTATCATTGAGGGCGGCTATGAGCCAATGTACGGAGCGAGACCGCTGAAACGTTTCCTGCAGAAAAATGTAGAGACAATGGCGGCAAGAGAGATTCTCTCAGGAGAGGTGCGCGGTGGAGATGTGATTTTGATCGATGCGGCGGATGGACAACTTCGTGCTTTGGTGAAAAGATAAAAAAGACGAAAGGAAATGTGATGATACCAAAAGATCCGATGATGCTGCTCAGTTTTGTGAACACACAGCTGCGGGATTTTTATCCGAATCTGGAAGAACTGGCGAAGGGGTTTGACGCGGATGCGGGGCAGATCATAGAAAAACTGCGCGGGATTGATTACGAATATGATGCGGCGCTGAATAAGTTTGTATAAAAAAGCCTGTGGGTGATATCACGAAGCAAGAGGAAAAGATTCCGGTATGAAAATAATACCGGAATCTTTTTGCGTCAGCAGGGAAGTTTAATATGGCAGAACAATTCCCACACGAAAAATAAGTTCCATTGGATAAATATTCATTGTTCCTCCGTGGCGTTCCACAATTTCTTTTACGGATTCTAAACCAATTCCAAACCGTTCTGTTGAAGCATGAAGTGAAAGAAAATGACTGCCCTTTTTCTTGATTTTTCCATCATAGGTGTTTTCAATACAGAGAAAAAGCTTACTTTTTGTTTCACGTGAGGAAAGTAAAATGCGACGATCTGATATTGGGTCATGGAAACAGGCATGGAGAGCATTTTCCAGAAGATTACCGAATATGGTACAGAGCTCTGCATCGGATAAAGGCAGTGTATCTGGCAAGGTAAGCTGGAAAATTGCGGAGATTTCGTTTGCGGTTGCTGCGGTATAGTAATGAGAAAGAAGTGCGTCCACAGCAATATTTTTGGAAAAGGATATGTAATTTTTGGGAATTGTGGATGTTTGCTGGGCGGAAAGTGTGTGCAGGTAGTCGGAAAGCTTGCGTTGGATTGTTTCACGTTCTTTTTCTGCAGATAATTTGTCAACAAGAGTTGAGATTGTATACAAATGCTGTCGGAAGTCGTGGACAATCTTACGATTTTCGGAAATCTGAGTGGATAATTTTTGCATATAAGAGTTTTGTATAGAGAGCTGTCGAAGGATCTGGTGATGTTCTTCTGCAAATATGAGTCCATATAAATATGCAGAAACCATATCATGCCACAGGATATATCCGATCGTCATTACCAGAATGAAACTGCCCCATTCCGTAAACCAGCCGCCGTAAATAGGTTCATAATTCGGCAGAATACGATCCCAGATAAAGAAGATTCCATAGGAGATAGAAGCAAGGAGAAGCGGCATTCCGCCAGATGTTTTTTGATTAAAAAAGAACCATGAGGTCAAAAGCAGATAGGCAGCGACACTTGTTTTTAATGCGAAGATGCTTGTGGAAAACAGTCGAATCATATCTGTGGTAAGATGTGCGGAACATAGGCCGTATAGGAGTGAAGCTGCGCAGAAGAAAGCGGTTATTCCACAGGAAATAATAGTCAGTGTTCGGTTTGACCGGCAAAGCCGGTTGTGAAGCAGCACAGTCAAAAAGATAAGCAGATAACCGGAGGCAAGTTCTATCGCATAAATAGGAAAAATACCAAACGCAAATACGGTATGAATGATGTAATAGGAAGAAAAAATGCACATGGAAATACAAAGCAAAAAGAATAGAAGCGCATTTTTGTTCTTCATGCGAATTCCAAAGTATAGAGAAAGCACAGCTATGAGCAAACCGAAGATGAGAATAGAGACGGAAATTCCAAGTCGCATCTTTTGCAGAGAAGCGATAGTTTCTGGAGTGCCCAGAGCAGGAGGATATACTATTCCACTGTAAAAATGTGAATAATCGCTGACGGCAAGCAAAATGGTAACTTGTTTGTCTGCTTCAAAGATAACCGTACGATTCTGTGTGCAGGAGGCGTAATTTTGTGGATCCGGATTTCCCATTTGCAGGAAAAGCGTATCGTTCAGATATAGGCGATAGGATGAAAAAATTTCAGGAAGATCAAGCGCATAAATAGCAGGAGTATCAGGAAGAGAAATATGCATGACGTATGTGCCGCAACCATGCGGATTTTTGAAATTGTCATAATTTATAAATTGCGTTATATCACCGATAGAAATAGAAAAAGGGTGGCACAAAGGCGTATCGTTAGAAAAATTTTCCGGAGTCAGCAGTCTTTCAGGATAGAAGGCCCAGTCATTTATAAGGTAGATGGGTTCTTTTAAATCAGTCTGGGACAGTGTAATCGTTCCCTGTGATGGCTGTATAGATTCTTTTGTGTATTTATTGTTGAATTTGTATAAAAAAATACACAGCATGGAAGTAAGTAAAACAGTCAGTGTAAAACCGGTGATTTTACAGATCAGATTTTTCATGGAAAGGACTCCTTATATCAAAATTATAAAATGTGACATAGGCAGCAGAGTAAGCACGGAATATAAAAACACCAAACGTTTAGGCAATTTAGGAATGGTTCGTTCGAAAAACGGGGCAAAGCTGGAAAATCGAGTACTAACGGCAAATGTCCTCCCAAGAGACAGGATTGTTCAGAAAGAAAAGTATCTGCTTTATAAGAGAATGTGTTTTGTTTAGAGAACAGCTGCTCTGTTTTAGAGTTGTTTTTGTCTGTGACGGGAAGTGCCTCACTCGCTTGGAATTCGGTTTCCGGCTCTGTCTGGACAGGCGGATGTGGATCATTCGGAGGAAGCAGATCTGGCTTGAATCCATTTGCATCACCACCATCGCGGTCACCTTCGTTGTATGACTCGATTTGGAGAACAGAATTATAAATAAAAGAAAGGATTTTTGTTGTTCCGCCGTCATACTCAACTTGAATACGGTAGTTCTTATTCTTTTCAAACAAACAGGAATCAATACAAAGCTGGTACTCATCCCAGTAAACAAAAAGACTGTCCCGCAGATAACATTCCCATGCCCCATTCTCTTTTGAAATCCACACAGTAATCCGGTCAAGTGAACCGGGAGGTGTACTCCACGGAAAGATAAAGGAACCTCTGCCGGCATAATAGCAGTTGATTTCTGGCTTTCCCTGTTCTTGTATAGAAATGGGAACCGTGAGTTCTTCTATGTATAATGTTTCTGCAAAAACAGTATGTTCAGGCGGTTTAATATGTCCTTTAATTTCGTACAGACCGGTATTTTGCGAACAGATTTCATCAAAATTCCAGCAGATATCGGCAAGATAGAGATTTCCGTCTGCATCAAAACATTGCAGGTATTGTGTCAGACAGCAGGAAGCGCGGATTTGTTCAAGCGCAGTGCCAACAGTGAATGCATAAGCATCTGCATGAGCAGGAAGCGCGTCAATTCGGGTAATGATTACTGGGGTGTCAGGAATAATAACGTGAACGGTGATGACAAGTTCTGAAAGTACTCCGTCTGCGAAAGAATATCCGTCAGGCAGCAGGATATGTCCGTGTTCCTCATAGGTTCCGGGAATAGAAGCGTCGATCTGCGGAGCATCCAGGGCTCCGACATTCCATTCAACAGGAAGTGTAACAGAATCCATGGTTCCATCAGGCAGAAGAGCAATAGCTTCTATTGTCTGAAGCGTCTGAATAAGGCTCAGAAGTGCATCTGTATTCTGGGAAAAATTTTGAATAAGGGTGACATCCGGGATGTTTTTCAGATAGTCTGCATTTAGCACAGAAATAATTTCAGCGGAAACCGTAAATTCTTCTTTCAAAATAGATTTTGTTTCCTCTGTAATAGAATCTATTTCTTCCGGAACAGATTCAGTCAGCAGGGGAGTTTGTGTTATGATATTTGTGAGTTCTGTTTCAGATAATTCTGCATAGCTATTCTCGGATTGTTTGTTGAGAACACTTTCAACTTCTGAATCAGAGGTTTCGGAGTCGGTATCGTTTACTTGTAAAGTGGATTCAGATTCTGAGACTGTATTTTCAATGTATTCATTATCTGTCGACAGCGCAGGAACACTTTCGGGTTCGCAGGCAGATATGCCGGATTTTATAAAGAATGTCAGTATTATAATAAGCAGTGTAGAAAAAGCAAACTGAAGATATTTTGATGTGCTGCGGCATTTGGGTATTTGGGGTTTATAAAAAATGTTCATGGAATCTCCTTATCGGTTCATATTTTCAAAAATGTATGCTTGCCAAGTGTTGATAACAGATTTTCGCTTGCGAAGATTGATTGGCAGCTGTTCTCCGTTTTTCAGAAGAAAGAGACTATCTGCCTGGTCAACGATCATATCCATATTGACCATTACTCCTTGAATACAAAGTAAAAAACGCCGGTCAGCGAGTAGAGATTGTGTGACGCTGCGAAAAGTGCCGGAAACAGAGAACGTTTTGATCAGGGTGTGAATGTGGACAGCACGATGTTCAATGTTGATATAAAGAATTTTAGAAGTATTCAGGTGGACAGACACCCCCCTTGTGACAACATCCAGAAACGGAACAGCGTAGCGTGGGATTAGACGGCAGAAATTCATAGCCTGTTCAAAGTCTGTATCTGATACTGGTTTTACAAGATAATGAGAGGCATTCACACAGTAGCCTTGACGCAAGTATTCGTCTGATACAGTAATAAAAATCAGTTTACAGTCAAAATCCTGTTTGCGGATCCAGAGAGCGGCATCCATGCCGGTTGTTTTACCCATATAAATATCTAGAAAAAGAATATCGAATTTTCCAGGAAAGAATTCTTTCAAAAGCGTTTCCGCATTTTCGTATTCTGTTATTTTGAAATCAAGATTGTTTTTTTTCATATATACTGTCACTTTATCTGCAATCCAAAGTCGATCATTTTTTTGGTCATCTACAATTGCGATATTCATACGATCCTCCATTTAAAACGGATTTGTTTTATTGTAACATGTACACAGACAAGAATCTATAGTCCTTCCATATTATAACAAAAGAAGAAAAAAAAAAGTGCGGATTAATCAAAAAAAGTGTGAATAGGACAAAGAAAAACTGTGATGCATGCGAGATATGCAGAAAAAATGCCACATAATCAAGAATGGTTGTATTTGCAAAGCGCTTTTGATAGTCTGTTTTTATAAAATAAAAAAGGAGGATTTTATAATGAAAAGGAGATATTTGACACTGGTTCTGGCAGGTATACTGGTAATCGGAAGTGCTGGCGGAAGCGTATATGCGAAGGAGGAAACGGAGCTTTCGACAGAACAGCAGACAGAAGAGAGCGCGAATGAAGTTTACTGGGAAGATATCGCGCCTGCAGTAGAAGAAGCAGGTTGGGAAGGAGAATTTATTGCTTTTGATGAAATTGCAGTTATGATGTATGTTCCGGATGTACTCAAAGAAACAGAGCTGACAGATGAGGATAGAGAAGCGGGATATATCGGATACTATACGACTGAGGATGAAACAGCTGCAGTTTCTGTTATGTATGTAGATGCACAAGGCATGGATCTGGAGCAGTATCAGGAGTATTTGGAAGGAGAATCGGATGTTGATGAGATAGATCCGGGAATTATTAATGACATCGATGTGCTGACGTATACGCTTCCGGAAAAAGATGCAGCATGTGTCAGTATTGCAACAGAGGCCGGATATATACTGGAATTTGCTTTTACACCGGTAAGTGATGAGGGCTTTGCTTCTGTTGCACAGATCATGATGGCTTCTATTCAGGAAGAAGTGTCGGAAGAGACAGAAGCACAGACGGAATAAGTAAAACGATATTGTGCCAGGTAAGAATATGTAAGAAAAAAGAAAGCACACATCATAGGCATCGAAAGGCGCTTGTGATGTGTGCTTTCTTTTTACATATTCTGAATCTTCTCTTTATAAATCTTTCTTAATAATACCACGCTCATTACCAGAGAGACAATTTCCGCAATGTTAAAGCTCCACCACACGGCATTCAGACCAAGTGTATGTGCGAGAATATAAGCGGCCGGCAGTAGTACGACCAACTGTCTGGCGATGGAAATAATCAGACTGTAGATGCCATTGCCGAGCGCCTGAAAAACAGAGCCGACTACGATGCAGAATCCGGCGAATAAAAAGCTCAGACTGATTGTGCGCAGCGCCGGAACACCAATATCGAGCATATGATCGGAGGCGTTGAACAATAACAGCAGTTTGTCCGGAAGCAGCTGGAATACAGCCAGACCGACCAGCATCAGAGAGATTGCGATGCAGATACTCATTTTGATTGTGGCAGTGATGCGTTGCTTGTTTTGTGCGCCATAGTTGTAAGCGATAATTGGGATCATACCGTTGTTCAGGCCGAATACCGGCATGAACGCAAAGCTGTTGAGTTTGAAGTATACGCCGAATACAGCGGTTGCCGTTGAGGTAAACATCAGCAGAATCTTATTAAATCCGAAGGTCATTACGGAACCGATTGCCATCATGATGATGGACGGGACACCGACCGAGTAGATTATGCGGATTATGCGCAGATCCGGGCGAAATCCTTTGATGCTGAGACGAATTTCGTGATTGACTTTCAGATTAAAAACGAGGGCGAGAGTCATTGCGGTGATTTGACCGAAGACAGTTGCTGCGGCTGCACCGGCAACGCCCATTTTCGGGAAACCGAACAGACCGAAGATCAGAATCGGATCCATGATGATATTGATGATTGCACCAAGGCTCTGTGTGATCATGGTGTATAAGGTTTTTCCGGTGGACTGCAGAAGACGTTCAAAGGCAATCTGCATAAACAGTCCGAAGGAACAGATGCAGATGATGGTCAGATACTGTGTGCCGTATTCCACGATTTCCGGGATATTTGTCTGCATGGCGAAAAACGGACGAGAAATTGTCAGACCAATCAGTGCGAATACCAGATAGCTGACAAGTGCCAGAAAAATACCGTTGTTTGCGGCAAGGCTGGCCTCTTTTTCATTTTTTTCTCCGAGAGAACGAGAGAGCAGCGCGTTGATGCCCACACCGGTACCGGTTGCAACGCCGATCATCAGATTTTGCAGCGGAAAGGCGAGAGATACGGCAGTTAGCGCGTATTCGTCGATTTGAGCCACAAAAATACTGTCAACGATGTTGTAAAGCGCCTGCACCAGCATGGACAGCATCATTGGCAGCGACATGGTAATCAGCAGTTTCGGGATAGGCATTACGCCCATCTTGTTTTCTTTTGTTTGTGTTTGCTGCATGTTGATAACTCCTGTCATAAAAAACGATTTATCTTTACCATCCGATATTATAGTGGATTTCAGGAAAATTGTCTATAATCGTTTGCAAAAAAAAAGATGCTCCTGTATACTGACAGCATAGAAAAGAAAGGGAACGATCTATGAAAAAACAGGAAACGGTCAGGAACCGATTTCAATTCAAGGAATGCATCAGAATTATTTTATGGGCTTCGTGCAGTCTGGTGAGCATAGTTGGGATCTTACAGTTTGCACATTATGCGCGGATGGGAAACAACCGTATGGGAATTCTCATGGCGGTGCTCTGTATTGCGGCCAATCGTCTGGGAGAATTTTTCAGTGCGAAATAGAAAAAATGATCAGAGCAGTTAAAACAGGTATATACGACAGTGATTTGAAATAAACTGGAAACAACGGCGGTGGTGAGGCATAAGAGTATGAAAGAGTCTGCCATTTGTGGAAAAATTTTTTTTTATAGTTTATTTACAATAATGCTGTTGTTTAGTATAAGAGCACAGGAAAGTCGGGAGGCCTCCGGCACGCAGGAACAACTGCAGGAAGGCGCGGGCAGAGAGGAAAATCGGACAGCAGAGACTCAACAGGATACAGCGCCGCGTGTGGCGCTTACGTTTGATGACGGTCCGCATCCCAAGTATACCAAACAGCTTTTGGACGGATTGAGAGAGCGTGGTGTGAAAGCCACATTTTTTGTGATTGGAAAAAATATTGCTGGACAAGAGGCGTTAATCCGACAGATGCATAAGGACGGGCATATTATAGGAAATCACACATTTAATCATGTGGATATCAGTAAACTGAGCAGTGAGCGCGCCCGTGACGAGCTTATGCGTACCAGTTTGCTGGTAGAAGAAATTACGGGCAGCGCAACGCCCTATGTGCGGGCGCCATTTGGAAATTGGAATGAGCATCTCGATAGCCAACTATCGATGATTCAGGTAAGCTGGACGGTTGATCCGCTGGATTGGACGACAGAAAATACATCTGAGGTAGTAGAAAAAGTTGTGACACAGGCAGAGGATAATGCGATTATTCTGCTGCATGACTATTATCGGTCGTCTGTGGAGGCGGCGCTGCAGATTATTGATATTTTAAGCACGCGCGGATTTGTGTTTGTAACAGTGGAGGAACTGCTTTTAGAGTGAATATAAGCGGAGGGATGATATGGATTTATTTGATTATATGAGAAACAATACAATGGAAAAAGAATCGCCGCTGGCATCAAGACTGCGGCCGCGCACGCTGGACGAGGTGGTAGGACAGCAGGAGATTATCGGAAAGGATAAGCTGCTGTATCGCGCGATTAAAGCAGATAAGCTCAGTTCTCTGATTTTTTACGGACCTCCGGGGACCGGAAAAACTACGCTGGCAAAGGTGATCGCCAACACAACGAGCGCCGAATTTGTGCAGCTCAACGCTACGGTTGCCGGGAAAAAGGATATGGAAGAGGTCGTGCAGACGGCGAAAAACAATGCCGGGATGTACGGAAAGCGAACGATCTTGTTTGTCGATGAGATCCATCGTTTTAATAAAGGACAGCAAGATTATCTGCTGCCGTTTGTGGAGGATGGGACGGTTATTCTGATTGGCGCGACGACGGAAAATCCTTATTTTGAGGTCAACAGCGCGCTGCTTTCCCGCTCGGTGATTTTTGAACTGAAGCCGCTCGGACAAAAGGACATTGAAACATTGATTGAGCGTGCGGTTTACGATGTAGAACGTGGTATGGGAGCATACAATGCAGTAATCGACGAGGATGCCAAAGCATTTTTGGCGGATATTGCCGGAGGGGATGCCCGTGCGGCATTGAATGCGGTGGAGTTAGGAATTCTTACAACAGAACGCAGCGCAGACGGTAAGATTCATTTGACACTTGCGGTGGCGGCGGAATGTATTCAGAAACGGGCGGTACGTTACGATAAGGATGGCGACAGTCATTATGATACGATTTCTGCGTTTATTAAAAGTATGCGTGGGTCTGATCCGGACGCGGCAGTTTATTATCTGGCGCGCATGCTCTATGCAGGGGAAAGCGTGACATTTATCAGCCGCAGGATTATGATTTGCGCGGCGGAGGATGTGGGAAATGCTGATCCGCAGGCACTCCAGGTGGCGGTTGCGGCTGCACAGGCGGTAGAACGTGTGGGAATGCCGGAGGCACAGATCATTCTTTCGCAGGCAGTAACCTATGTGGCGAGCGCACCGAAGAGCAATTCAGCGGTATGCGCGATTGCTGACGCAATGAATGCAGTGCGTGACTGTAAGGCGACAGTTCCGGTGCATCTGCAGGATTCTCATTATAAGGGAGCGTCCAAATTAGGACATGGGGTCGGCTATGAATATGCGCATGATTTTCCGAAGCATTTTTCAAGACAACAGTATCTGCCGGAAGAACTAAAAGATCGGACATTTTATTGTCCGTCGGAGAACGGATACGAAAAGAAGATTAGAGAATACTTAAAATGGGTGCGCGAGTAGCGCACCCTATAATTTTAGAATAAAGGCCGGGATCGGGGGATGGTTCGGCCGATTGTAATATTCGGAAACAATGACCATGTATCTGCGGGGATCCAGCGTTTTCAGATAAGCGAGCAGTGCGTCGCGCTCTGCAAAACCACTGTCGCCGCCGCTGTAGATACAAAGGCTCATCAGACCGCCTTTCACAAGGAGCGTCAGACCGGCCTGTATTGCCGCAATGCTGGAAACGGCCTGTGTAGCGATGGCATGATCACCGCCCGGCAGGTAACCGAAGTTAAAGACAATACAATTTATACTGTTTTCCCTTGCATAGTGAGCCATATTTGCATGACTGTCTTTGATTACGCGCCCGATGTGAGAAAGGCCTGCGTCAGACAAGCGTTTTTGCGTTGCTTCAATAGCGGTCTGCTGGATATCAAAGGCAAGCACTGCACCGTCATTGCTGACGAGGCGACAGAGAAATTCCGTATCATTTCCGTTTCCGGCGGTGGCATCAATGCAGGTATCGCCGGGCTTTACATGTTCTTTGATAAAATGATGACACCATTCGGTAATCTGATAATTTTTCATGAAAGATACCTCTTATAAATAATGATATTTTTTTCGTCTGGTGAACAGGAAGTATCCGGAAACAATGCAGGCGAAGATTTCTGCGACCGTAATTGCCAGCCAGATTCCATCAATTCCGAGAATCATCGGCAGAAGCAGCACGGAAAGTATCTGGAATACCAGGGCGCGTAAAAAGGAGATGGCCGCGGAAACACCGCCATTATTGAGTGCGGTGAAAAAAGCCGAGGCAAAAATATTGATTCCGGCCAGTACAAAGGAATAGGCAAAAATGTGGAAGGCATGCCGCGTCATCTCAAACAGTTCACGGTCATAGCCGACAAACAGCTGTGCCAACGGGGAAGCCAGAAGCTGTGCGAGTACAGTCATGATACAGCCGAAAGAGATCATCAAGAGCAGGCTTTTGCGCAGCAGATTTTTCAGTTCAGAATGATTGCCAGCTCCAAAATGATAGCTGATCACGGGACCGGTTCCGATTGTGTAGCCAATAAAAACAGCAATGAAAATAAACTGTACATACATTAACACACCATAGGCGGCCACCCCATTCTCACCGGAAAAGCGGATCAGCTGCAGATTATACAGCATGCTGACTAGTGAGGAAGAGATATTTGTCATGAGCTCAGAAGAGCCGTTGGTGCAGGCTTTGATAATCGGTTTGGGTTCCAGACGGCAGCGGGTGAGACGAAGCAGACTCTTGTTCGGGCTCAGAAAGTAAATCAACGGCAAAATTCCGCCGATGACCTGGCTTAGACCTGTAGCCAGCGCCGCTCCTGCCAGTCCCCAGCCGAAAACAACGATAAAAAGCGCGTCCAGGGCCATATTGGTCAGTCCGGCTGCCACCGTTGCGGCAAGGCCGAGTTTCGGCTTTGCTGCAGCGACAAAAAAACTCTGAAAAACGTTCTGCAGCATAAATGCCGCGTTAAAAAACAGCACGATGCGGCCGTAAATAACACAGTCGTCAATCATTTCTTCGGTTGCACCCAGCAGATAAGAGACCGGGCGTATAAAAATTACACCAAATATGGTTAGAAGTATGCCAAGTAGCAATGTTAAAAGGATCATCATACTGAAATAATGGTTGGCTTGCTCCGCTTTTCCTTCGCCGAGAGTTTTAGCGACGAGCGCGCTTCCGCCGGTACCGATCATAAAACCGACACCGCCAAGTATCATCAGAAATGGGTAAACAAGATTTAAAGCGGCAAACGGTGTTTTGCCTACGAAATTAGAAACAAATAATCCGTCAATGACAGAATAGATGGAGGTAAAAATCATCATAATGATGGGCGGCAGGCAGAAACGGAATAATTTATGGTAAGTAAAATGTTCGGACAGCTGGATCGTCATGATGTTCTCCTTTCAAACACTTTCATTTTTTGTTTTAAAATAGTTGTATATTTTTCAAAAACAGCCAGAAAGAGCGCACGATCCTGCTCGGAAAGATCAGACAGAGCTTCCAGCTCTGCATCTATTACACGATCAATGGTGTTTGCTGTAAGCAGATATCCTTTTTCTGTCAAGTGCAGCTGTTTCCGACGGCGATCGGATGAAGAACAGAGAGCAATGTATCCGTCGGTCTCCAGTTTTTTTAAGGCAGAATTGACCGTTTGTTTCGAATAGTACAGGGAGTTACAGATATCACTTTGCGTCAATGGCAGTTCACTTTCGCGCAGAGAATATAAAATCCAAAACGCACAGTCGGGAAGCCGGAGATTCTTAGCGACGTTGTGATACAGTTCGTCTGTTTCGCGGATCAATGCATTATACTGTAATAAAGATTGAGAAACTTTTTTTGGGTTCATGATATTCTCCTTTTTAAAAAGTCCGAAATCGGATGATTTTAAATTATAGTCCGAAATCGGATTAATGTCAAGAAAAAATAATGTGTTTAAAAGCGGGACGAAATCCCCGTACAGGGCTTGCGAAGCAGCCGGGATTCTGGTAGAGTAGGGAATATATGAGTCCGTAAAACATATGGGAGTGCGGTAAGAGAGGAGAAAACAGATGATTGACAGAAAACAGATGCAGTATTTTACTGTTTGCGCACAGTCCGGCTCTTTCAGTGAGGCGGCCAGAAGCTTATATACGACACAGTCGAATGTCAGCAGGGCGATCAAAAACCTGGAGGATTCGATGGGGATCATCTTGTTTGAACGTTTACCGCGCGGCATCCGTCTGACTGCGCAGGGAACACAGGTGTATCGGCAGGTATGTAAAATTCAGAAAGAGATGGATGTGTTGGAAACCCTTGCGAAAACGGGCCAAATGGGGTGGATGCGCATTTCCTGCAATCCGAGTTCCTGGCTGGCATCACAGTTCGTGGAGTTTTATAATGAGAATTATGAAAAAAATTATCATTGTCAGGTTCATACCGACAGTGTGAGAAGAATTTTGGAGCGTGTCCGCGATTACAAGGACGAGATTGGTTTCGTATATGTTGCACAGCATCAGATGGAAAATTTTCTTCAAGAGGTGACGCATGGAGCGTTGGAGTTTATTCCCCTGCAGCAGGTACAGGCAATGATTTATCTTGGCGGAGCGTACGAAGGAGATATTACCGGTGAGCATCCGCTGCGTTTTATCCAGAACTATGAAGACGAATTTGCGGATCCGGCAGTTGAAAAAGTGGAAAACGAACATCTTTTTGCTGATATGGATGTCGCGGTAGTGACAAATAGTGATTACATCATGGAACGGATGTTAAACGATAGTCCGCTGGTCAATATCAGCGGAAGATATCTGACAGAAAAAAAAGAAACTTCCGGGGCAGAGGGCATTCCACTTCCGGGACAGGAGGAAGGGGTAACGTTCGGATATCTCAAACGCCGGGGGGAAACACCGGAGGGAGCTGCAGGCGAGTTTGTGGAATTTGTCAAAGAAAAATTGAAGAAGCAGCCTCAAAATACCTAGATGGTAAATAGAGTGTTTAAAACTACATATCGAGATAAGGATTTGAGCCGTTTGGAAAACGTTTCCGAACGGCTCGTTTGTTTGAAAATTTATATTGACAAAGCAAAAGCATCTTTTTATAATGTAGACAAACAACATGTCGAGACTCGACATGTTTAGGAGCGACATATAAATATAGGGAGAAAAATTTTGGAACAAATTCAGAAGAAATATATTCCGATGACGGAAACAACATATTATACGCTGCTTGCTCTAAGAGAAGACCGGCATGGATATGCGATTATGCAGTTCGTCAGTGAATTGACGGAAAATCGCATCCGCATGGGTACCGGTACGCTCTATACGATGCTGGGGCGGCTGGTGGAGGACGGGCTCATCACAATTGTGTCTAATGAGAACGGGAAAAAGGTGTACCATCTGACACGGATGGGGGAAGATATTTTGAAAAAGGAGCTGGCGCGATTACGCAAACAGCTGAAAAACGGGGAGGATGTTTATGGGAAACAGGATTAAAAAGACGCGTTTTTTCTGCAGTCTGCGCAAGGAACTGCACTGGTTGGAGGAGATGGCACAGCAGGGGTATTTTCTGGCAGATATGAGGATGGGTGTAATCTATACATTTGAACAGCGTATGCCGGAGCGAATCGTCTATGAGATCGACCGTTTTGATTTGCCGAAAAGTCCGACTATAAAGGAGATCCGCGAAAAAGAACAGTTTGTATCATTGGCGCAGGAGATGGGGTGGCAGGAGGTAACGCATACGGAGGACATGACATATTATTTCTGTAAACCTTATGAAGAGAGCGGTGTCAATGAAATGTATGAGGATGAGGAGATGCGCCGTCTTCATGCTGCGAAATTTCGTGAATATTATCGGGGGATGGCGCAGCATCTGAATTATACGACATTGGTATGGGCAGTACTTTTGCTGATTTTCAGTATGGTTGCGGCAAACTGGACAGCGGCATGGTTCTGTGGTTTTCTCTGTTTTTGTACGATCGCAGTTTCTGCCTGGACAAACAGTATTTCTGAGCAGTATTACCGGGAATTCAGCCTGAGCCGTCAGGAGTGGGAAGGTATTTATGAAAATGGTGACACGATTAAAAAGGTATATCGTTTGTTTCTGCTTACACACAGTTTAGAAAAATTTCTGCGCAGACAGAGCAGTCAGGGCTGGCATTTGATCAAAAGCGGCATATGCGTCTATCATTTTGTGCAGGGACCAGCCGGAGAATATTTTTATAATGTAGATTCGCGCAAAGCAGTCAACAGCAGGAGAAAAGCACAAAAACAGCATGTTATTGCAGATGGAAAGGATATCAATCATCAAAATAACGACTGGCAGGTACAGAGCGTACAGGAGGCGGAAAAGGCAGGGCTTGATTTCGTCAATGCATATGGAAATAATCAGATTATTTATCGTAGCGCCGCACCGCATAAATTGAGCGGAAAATCCCGGCTTCTGCATTCCTGGCTGGGATACTGGCTTATTTTTGCAGGAGGAGGTTTTGTGATCGGCTATATCATCGGAATGATTCTGTAACAGCAGAACCCTCTTGATTTTCTGGGGGGGGGTATAATAAAAGACAGGATCAGGAAACAGAAAATGTACAAAAA
This sequence comes from Marvinbryantia sp., assembly GCA_050944495.1. GTDB lineage: Bacteria > Bacillota > Clostridia > Lachnospirales > Lachnospiraceae > Marvinbryantia. The sequence goes on along the minus strand of JBMNRF010000003.1, from coordinate 22,809 downwards.
AGGAGAATCAGCATGAGTCTTACAGTAACACATTTATCAAAAAAATACGGTGATAAGACCGTTGTAGAGGATTTAAGCTTTGAAATGCCGGAACCAGGAGTGTTTGCGCTTCTGGGAACGAACGGAGCAGGAAAAACGACTTCTATCCGTATGATGCTGGGGATGCTCAGCCGCGACAGCGGAGAGGTACTGTGGAATGGAAAACCTCTTGATACAGAGCATTGCAATGTCGGTTATCTTGCTGAAGAACGGGGTCTCTATCCCAAATATACGCTGATGGATCAGCTCCTGTATTTTGCAGGGCTGCGCGGCGTTTCCAAAGCAGAGGCGAAAAAACGTATCAAATACTGGGCGGAACGTTTGGAAGTAGAAGAGTATCTTTATCCGCCGAAAACGGAAAAGGGAGCGAAAAAGAAAACGAGATGGCAACCGAAGAAGGCGGATCAGCTTTCTAAGGGAAATCAGCAGAAAATTCAGTTTATGACAGCGCTGATTTCTGATCCTGAGCTGCTGATTCTTGATGAACCGCTGTCCGGTCTTGATCCGGTTAACACGGATCTTTTTAAAAATATTATTCGCGAGGAGATTGCCAGAGGAAAATATCTGATTATGTCCAGCCATCAGATGGCGACAGTAGAAGAATTCTGTACGGATATTGTGATTATGGACCGTTCCAGAGTGGTTTTGCAGGGACATTTGAATGACATTAAAAAGAGTTATGGGCACATTCATCTGACACTGAAAACAGAACAGGAAGCGGACAGTTGGATCGGGCAGACAGGTGTCGTGATAAAATCCCGGAAAGAAAACGAATATCAGCTTAAGGTCAGCGGTGCGGAACAGGCAAACGCACTTTTAAAACTCCTTATTGAAAATGGAGTTTCCGTAATTACCTTTGATCTGCGCGAGCCGTCTCTGCATGAGATTTTTGTGGAGAAAGTGGGTGAAGCCCATGAGGAGTAAACAGAACCGCCTTTCCGGTACTGCGGAAGTATACCGTTTTACCATCGGACAGATGGTAAAGGGTAAGGCGAATATTTTTATGATAATAATTCTGGTGCTTTCCGTCCTGGCATCCGGACCACTGACGGCGCTGCTTGGCGGAGGGAATAAGCCGGAAAAATCGAAAATCACCGCAGTGCATGTGAAGAATGACAGCGGCTATCCACTGGTATTTGAAACATTGACGGAGGAATATTTTGCGAATACTTGTTTTTCCGATACTGAATTGACAGAGGAAACTTTTGGTGAACAGTTAGGTGATACAGAAGTGTTTGCACAGATCACAAAAGACGATGTACAGGGAGAATTTCGTCTGGACGCTTTTACGCTGGAGGGCTCAAGGATCGAGCAGAGTGATCTCGATGCGTGCGTAAATGTTTTATCAGATCTTTTCAACACAGCGCGTTACAGTCAGATTAATGCAGGGGAAGAACAGCTTGCTATTCTGATGAGCAGTTATACGACGCAGACAAAGAAGATAGCGGAATATCTGGAACCGGAGAATGTAAATGTGGATGATCGTCTGGCAGTACAGCTGGGATATTCCGTTCTTGTGTTGATTTTATGTACTTTTACGACCTCTTACATTGTACAGAAGGTAGTGGAAGAAAAGGCATCTAAGCTCACGGAAATGTTGATGGTTAGTGTCCGGCCGCTTGCGCTTCTGGCAGGGAAAATTCTTGCGGTGATGACATATATCTGTGGTCTGGTCATACTGCTCGGAGTGGCATTTATGGTTTCTTCTGTTCTGACAGAGAAATATACCGGCGTGGATATGGCTGCAAAACTGCTGACCTCTATGCAGATGGGAACATCTTCCCTGCAGATTTCTGTGGGAATGGTGGCAGTGTTTGCAGTATCTCTGACACTAGGTTATCTAACGGTTTCATTTCTGTCCGGGCTTTTGGGAGCGGCAAGCTCCTCCATGGAAGATGTGGAGCCGGTCAATATGATTGTGGTGATGATTGTTATGGCAGGTTATCTGACAGCGATGGTAACGACTCCGTTAAAGCTGGGAGAAGGTGTTTTGACAGTAATATCACTGATTCCGATCCTTTCTATTTTTTGTGCACCGGTATATTTTATGCTCGGAGATATCGGCCTGGGTATCCTGCTGTTTTCTTGGACAATACAGCTTTTCTTGCTGTGGGCCCTCTGGCATGGATGTGCGAAGATTTACCGTGATCTGATGCTTTATCGCGGAAGCCGCATGAAAGCAGGAAAGATTTTAGCAATGATGCACGGAAACGGAAGAAAGGAAGGTGACCGGTGATGAGACAGCTGCAGAAGATTTTTACGTTTACGTTTTTACAGCATATACGTACAAAGGTTTACCGTAATGTAACGCTCGGCGGCATCCTGCTTTTACTATTGCTTCCGGCGGTGATTATGCCGTTAACAGAACGGTTTGGTGGAAAGGAAGCTTACGTCAGTCAGGTGGAGACGGTTTATGTAATCGATGCAGATACAGCACATCCGGTTGACTATAATCTGTTAAATGCTGTCGGTATGGTGCCGTTTGATCATCTGAAATATGTCAGTGCGGCTTCGCTTGCGGAGGCACAGGAGATGGCAGAAGAGGAAACGCATGCCGTTTTCCTGGCAGTGGAGCAAAAGGACAGACAATATCAGGTGAATGTGCTGCTTCCGGAGGAGACGGAGCTAAAGAAACGGGATGCAACAGAATTTGAAGCATTTCTTTCCAATGCTTTTCGGATGGTGCTGGCGGAAAAATCGGAACTGACGCCGGAGGAGATTGCTGAAGCGGCGATGCCGCTTGTGGTTTCTGCGCAGGAAGCGGTAAAATCCGATTCTGAGACGGAGGATGTCTATGCGTCCATGCGGAAACTTCTGGCACAGATATTGCCGTATTTGAATATTATGCTTTTGTATTTTATGGTGCTGGCCTATGGACAGGGGACGGCAAACAGTACTATTATGGAAAAAACATCAAAGCTGATGGATACGTTTTTGGTCAGTGTGAAACCGGGAAATATGCTGCTCGGCAAAGTGTTTGCTATGGCACTTTGCGGGATTGTGCAGCTGGGAAGCTGGATTGCCGCGCTGGCCGTCGGATTTGCAGCAGGCACGTACCTGACCCGGCAGATCAATCCGGATACGGATATGACAATCATTCGCCTGTTTGACGGATTTGGCCAGATGACCGGATTGTTTACGATGCAGGGCGTGATTCTGGCATTTCTGATGCTGGCTGCCGGATTTTTACTCTATTGCTCGCTGGCGGCGATTGGAGGCGCGCTGGCCGGAAAACCGGAGGATTTGTCAAATACAAATATACTGTTTGTACTGGTGCTGATTGCCAGCTTTTTTGCAACATTGTATGCGGGCGGAGTAAACGCAGATGTACCGTGGCAGGCATCGGCCATCTCATGGCAGGCATGGATTCCATTTACGGCCATTCTTGTAATGCCGACGCGAATGCTGCTCGGCATGGCAACGCTGCCGCAGTCGTTGCTGTCGCTTGGGATTGTCATTGCAGCAACTGTGCTTCTAACATTGTTTGCCGGAAAGTTGTATAAAATGATGTCACTGTATAAGGGAAATCCGCCGGGGGTAAAAAAGATTCTGGAGATGATATTTAGCAGTCAGGTGAGCGATCAGTTTGACAAGTGAGAGGGGGAGGTACTGGATGATCTCCCAATCCAGACTGATCACATCATTGGCGATCTGAAGAAGCGCATCCTGTTTTCGATTGTATGATGCAGGAGAAAGAGTCCGCCGCAGACAGCAAGGGTAACAATGGAAAAAAACAAAAAGAAACAACTATTCGGCAGATGATAACCGGAAAGCTGTTTCTTTTTTGATGGAAAACTATTTTTTATAAAGGATACGGATTGAATTTAGCACGCAGAGCATGGCTACACCGGAATCGGCGAAAACAGCCATCCACATGGATGCAAATCCAAACAGCCCGAGAAGCATTACAATTGCCTTGACAGTTAGTGCAAATATCACGTTTTGCCAGGAAATCAAACTGGTTGCCTGAGCAATCTGGATTGCCAGGGGAATACTTTCTACATTGGAATTCATAAATACAACATCAGCGGCTTCAATTGCGGCATCCGCGCCGCTTCCCATGGCTGCGCCTACATCTGCACCGGCAAGCACCGGTGCGTCATTGATGCCGTCTCCGACAAACATTACGCTGCCGTAGCGGGAGCGGAGTTCTTTTAGTTTTGTGAGCTTTTCTTCCGGCAGAAGCTTTGCGTGTACTTCATCGATGCCGGTTTTGGCAGCCACAGCTTCGGCGCTGTCTTTGGCGTCACCGGTCAGCATAGCAGTGGTGATACCGAGTTTTTTCAGGGTATTGATTGCAGATTGAGCATCTTTTTTGATCGTGTCCGCGACTACAATACTGCCCTCAAACATACCATTTAAAGAAATCAGAACCTCACTGCCAAAACTGTCGGTTTTATATGATTTGAGTGAAATACCGTTTGTTTTCATCAGTTTGCGATTGCCAATCAGGAGAAGGCCGCGCTCTGTTTCTGCTTTGATGCCATGTCCGGCAATTTCTTCTAAAGCGGCCGGCTTTGTATAAGAAAGATGTTTCTCGTTTGCTGCGGCTACAATACTGTGTGCAATCGGATGTGTAGAAATCTGTTCACAGCCGGCAGCGAAAGAGAGCAGTTCATCTTTGGTGAGGGAACCGGCAGTCACAATATCCTGTACAACGAAATTACCTTCTGTGATCGTACCTGTTTTGTCCATTACAATTGTTTTGACATTTTTCAGCTGTTCCAAGGCAACTCCACCTTTAAAAAGGATCCCGCGCTTGGAACCGGCGCCGATGCCGGAGAAAAACGCAAGCGGCACACTCAAGACAAGTGCGCATGGGCAGCTGATGACGAGAAAGGTAAGCGCGGTATAGATCCAATGCTCCCAGTCACCGGTGAACAAAGACGGAAGAATGGCTGTGCCGAGTGCAAGGATAACTACAAATGGTGTATATATGCGAGCAAAACGTGTGATGAACTTATCGATCTTCGGTTTACTGGCAGCTGCGTTTTCTACCGAATCAAGGATCCTTGTTACCATGGATTCTTCCAGTGGCTTTTCTACACGGATTTTTAACTGACCGGATGTATTTACACATCCGGAAACAACGGGATCTCCCGGTTTTGCAGAAACCGGAACCGGTTCACCAGTGATCGGAGAGGTGTCAATCCGGCTCTCACCATCGATGATAACACCGTCAAGAGGAATACGATCACCCGGACGTACCAGAAGGATATCGCCTGGTATGGCGTTTTCTGCCGGAATAATCTGAGTGGAACTGTTATTTACCAGATTGACTACCTCCGGGCGCAGATCGACAGCATCCATGATCTGTGAACGGCTGCGTTCCACAGCTTTATGTTCGAAATACTCACCGATGCGATAGAAAAGCATAACGCCGACTGCTTCCGGATATTCACGGATCACAAAAGCACCGAGAGTCGCCAGACTCATCAGGAAGTTTTCATCAAAGACCTGTCCATTTTTCAGGTTGCGGATTGCTGTCAGCAGAATTTCGCCGCCAAGAATCAGGTACGCAATTATGAAAACCGGAACAATAAGCTGCTGCGTAACACCAAAATATTCCAGCAGAAGACCTGTGGCAAAGAGGAAGGCACCGCCAATAATGGTAAGAAGTTCACGCTTTTCGTCAGAAAGCTTCTTTTCGCGGGAAGAAGTTTCCTGTATCTGTTTTGAGTGACGTGGGCGATGTGCCTGCGGAATAACTTTCACTTCGGATTCGATGGAAGTACAGATTTCCTGAATCTTTGGAAGGAGGGTATCCGGCTGTTCTGCCAAAAGACGCAGTTGTTTTGTCGGAAAAGTAATAGTTGCCCGGGCAACACCGTCCAGTGCATTGATCCGTCGTTCCATTTTAGAAGCGCAGTTCGCACAGCCGAGATTTTCTAAAAGGTAAACGCGACTCTGGGTATTTTTGATAACTGCATTTGTCAAAGGGGCAGAGTGATGGGCACCGTGCTCATGTTCATGAGCACATCCGCAGCTGTCATGACTGTGATCATGGCCACAGCTGCAATGGTCGGTTTCACAGTGCGTATGCGCTGCATGCTCATGTTCGCAGCTGCAATGGTCGGTTTCACAGTGTGCATGCGCTGCATGCTCATGTTCGCAGCTGCAATGGTCGGTTTCACAGTGTGCATGTGCTGTATGCTCATGTTCGCAGTTGCAATGGTCAGTCTCACAGTGCGTATGCTCTGCATGATTATGTCCGCAGCTGCATGTACTGTCATGTGAATATTGATGTTTATGATCGTTCATTATGGTAACCTCCGTTTCCGGTGAAAATCAAATGTTAAACATATGAATAATTGTTCATATGTTTATGATACACCCAGAATAAAGAGCTGTCAATCAATTTTATAAAAAACGGCGAAATTTAATAACGCAGGAAGCCTTATGACTTCCTGCGTTTCGCTTTTGCTTTTTGAATCCGATTGCGATAATTCTGCTGCATCAGTTTCTTCTTTAATTTGTATTCTTTTATCTGCACACGGCTGAGTGCTCTAGCGTCTTTATGTACCAACTTTTTAAAATACGCGGTTTGAGTGCGCACTGTGTTGATGGTGGACATGCCAATGATCAGCACACTGAGCGTGCCCTGGATAGCGATCGTAAGCTTCTCTTGCTGTGAAGGTGTGAGTGTCATGAAAAATCCTCCCTGTGCGGATGGAGTGAGATACCGCAAATTTTTATTAAAGCTAGTATACCATTATATGGATGATTCTACAATCTTGAAAAAGCGGATTGTTGACAGGAAAAGTGGTGAAAGCTATAATGAAAAGTACGAATCAGAGGAGGATATTTATGGCGGAGGTTAGAGAAAATGTGGATAACAGGCAGCCTGTATTATGGGGCGAGAAGCCGTATTATTCCCTGGATTACTATTTGAAACGGCAGTTTGGGGAAAAGGTATACAAGCTGGCGTTAAATGGCGGCATGACCTGTCCGAATCGGGACGGTACGGTGGGAAACGGCGGCTGTATTTTCTGCAGCGCAGGCGGCAGCGGGGATTTTGCGGCAGATGGAACGCTCTCAGTGAAAGAACAGATACAGAAGCAGAAAGATGCTTTGCGGGAGAAAAAAACTGCTCGAAAATATATTGCTTATTTTCAGGCTTATACCAATACGTACGCTCCGGTGGAATATCTGGAAAAGATTTTCACGGAGGCAATCACTGATGAGGAAGTAGTGGTTTTATCCATTGCCACGCGTCCGGACTGTCTGGGAGAAGAAGTACTGGGACTTCTGGAAAAATTAAATCGCGTCAAGCCGGTCTGGATCGAACTGGGGCTGCAGACTATGCATGAACAGACGGCGAAGTTTATTCGACGCGGCTATGAATTGCCCTGTTTTGAGAGGGCGGTAAGTGAATTGCGCAGCCGCAAAATAGAGGTGATTGTACATACGATTCTCGGTCTGCCCGGAGAGGGAAGAAAGGAAGTACTGCAGACGATCCGTTATTTAAACGGGATGGATATACAGGGGATTAAACTGCAGTTGCTGCATATTTTAGACGGCACAGATCTCGGAGTGCTCTATCATGAGCAAGGGGTGGAAGTGCTCTCACAGGAGAGTTATATTGAGCTGGTGATCGACTGTCTGGAACAACTTTCGCCAAAGATCGTTGTGCATCGGCTGACCGGTGATGGCCCGAAGGAATTGCTTCTGGCGCCGCTTTGGAGCAGCCGTAAGCGTACGGTATTAAATACGATACACAGCCGTTTAAAGGTGCGTGGCTCCTGGCAGGGAAAGAAATACATTGGGTATTAGATTTTTAGAAAAAGACAGAAGGAGGCAATCATGCAAAATGTGCATACTTTATATAAGCTGATTATTCTGGCAATGTTGGAAAAGGTTGATTTTGAGTTGACAAACAGCCAGATTTCCGCCTTTATACTGGAAGAAGAATATACAGACTATTTTACGGTGCAGGAGACGCTTGCGGATATGACAGAATCTGGTCTGATCGAGGCGAAAACTGCCCGAAACAGTACACATTACGGGATTACCGAGAACGGCCGTGAAACGCTGGAATATTTCGGCGGTGATATTTCACAGGCCATCCGCGAGGACATGGAAAAGTATTTTAAAAAGAATAAGCTGCAGATGCGCAACGACAATGCTGTTACGGCGGATTATTTTCGAAACAGCAGCAATGAATTCACAGCGCAGCTGCAGGTAAAAGAAAAGGATACAGTGCTGGTGGAAGTTGCTTTGACGGTTCCTCTGGAGCAACAGGCAATTGTGTTGTGCGATAACTGGAAAAAGAAGAATCAGCAGATTTATAGCTATTTAATGGAAGAACTGTTGTAATGAAGTGCGGCAAAGACGCATAATTATCATAAGGTAGAAAAATAATGAAACTATTATTAACGGCAATTAATGCGAAATATATTCATTCGAATCTGGCGGTTTACAGCCTGAAAGCGTTTGCGGATAAATACGCGAATGGTCAGGATATAGAAATTGCCGAGTTTACGATTAATCATTCTGCGGACGATATTCTGAGCCGCATTTATAAAAAACAACCGAACGTGCTCTTTTTTTCCTGCTATATCTGGAATCTTAAAATGATCGAAGAATTGCTTCCGGAACTGGAAAAGATACTGCCGCAGACAGAAATCTGGCTGGGAGGACCGGAGGTTTCCTATGATGCGACTGATTTTTTAAAAGAACATCCGCAGGTGCGCGGTATTCTCTGTGGAGAAGGAGAGGAGACCTTTTGTGAGCTGACAGAATATTATTACGGAAAACGCATGCTTGAAGAAACGGGAGGCATCGTCTGGAGGGAGAATGCGGAGAAAATCTGTCAGACATTTCCGCGCCGCCTGCTTGATATGGATAAAATTCCTTTTGTCTATGAAACGCTGGAACGATTTGAAAACCGTATTATTTATTATGAAAGCAGCCGTGGCTGTCCGTTTTCGTGCAGCTACTGTTTGTCTTCGATCGATAAGCGCGTGCGTTTTCGCAGTACGGAGCTTGTAAAACGGGAGCTGCAGTTTTTTCTCGACCATCGGGTACCTCAGGTGAAATTTGTAGATCGTACGTTCAATTGTCGTCACAGTCATGCACTGGAAATCTGGAAGTATATCCGTGCGCATGACAACGGAGTGACGAATTTTCATTTTGAAATTGCAGCAGATTTATTAAATGAGGAGGAATTACAGATTCTGTCGCAGATGCGCCCGGGACTGGTGCAGCTGGAAATCGGTGTGCAGTCCACCAATTCCGATACGATTCGGGAGATTGATCGTGTAACGGATTTTACACGCCTGTGCGAAATTGTAAGATACTTGCAACAGGGGGAAAATATTCACCTGCATCTGGATCTGATTGCCGGACTTCCACAGGAAGATTACGAAAGTTTTGTCCGCTCTTTTAACGATGTATACCGGCTGCATCCGGAGCAGCTGCAGCTTGGATTCTTAAAGGTGCTGAAAGGCTCTAAAATGCAGAAAAAAGCGGAGGATTACGGTCTCTGTTTTCGTCAGAAGCCGATGTATGAAGTGCTGTTTACGAAATGGATTTCCTATGAAGAGCTTTTGAAGCTGAAGGCAGTGGAAGAAATGGTGGAAATGTACTATAACAGCAATCAATTCACAAACACTGTGCGTCAGCTTGAAACAGAATTCAACCATCCGTTTGCGTTGTATGAAGCGCTGGCTGCGTTTCATGAAGAAAAAGGTTATACGGAGCAGAAAATGGCGCGGAGTGCACGTATTACAGTACTGAGAGAATTTATCCAAAGTGTTTCGATTACGGATTTGGAAAAATATGATTCGCTGTTGCTTCTGGATCTGTATCTGCGTGAAAACAGCAAGAGCCGTCCGGTCTGGGCAGCGGATTTGTCGGTACATAAAAAAGAACTGTTGGATTTTTACGAAAAGGAAGAAAATATCAGAAGATTTCTGCCGGATTATGAAGGACGTAGCGCGAAACAGCTGCTGCATATGACGCATCTGGAACCGTTTTTACTGAATGGAAAGACAGTATGGCTTTTGTTTGATTATCAAAAGCGCAGTCCGCTGACGAAAGATGCGCTGACTCGGGATGTTTCAGAGGTATTTTGATAAATGTTTCTTAATAATAGGAAATCCTACTTGTCAGGTTTTCAAAAATGGCATAGAATGTGTATAGTTGATTCTTATAGGAAATGATGAGAGGTGAAAGACATGTTGGATATGAGAAATACAAAAAAGAAACGGGTTATCGCTTCAGTGATTGCGATTTTGATTATTGTGGCAATGGTGGCATCTGTCGTAATCGGCGCATTTCTGTAAAGCGTGGGGACATAGGGGGCAGGAACAGTATAAGCAGGAGAGTAGAGGATGAAAAGTAAGATAAGGGTTATGGCGGCACTGACGTTGCTCTGTATGGGAGCAGCAGCGGTTACTGTGCAGGCGGAGGAAACGATCGGTCAGGGGGTTTTTATTCATGATATGGATGTTTCCGGAATGACATATGCAGAGGCAGATACGTTGGTGAAGCGGGAAGTATCACAGATGCGATCGGATCTTATTACGCTGCAGGTCGGAGAGGATACTGTGGAGGTGACAGCCAGTGAACTGGGGCTCAGCTGGAAAAATCCAAATGTGGTCAAAGAAGCTGTGAATATCGGAAATTCCGGTAACGCTATTAAACGTTATAAAGATAATAAAGATCTGGGCAAAGAAAATAAGGTATTGGATCTGCATTTTACGGTCAATGAAAATACGGTGCGCAGCATTATTGATGAGCGCTGTGTACAGTATGAAAAAGAAGCGCAGGAAGCATCCATTACTTCCGATGGTGGAGGCGGTATCATTGTAGAGCCGGGTGTGACGGGACAGAAGATTAACGTTGAGGATTCTGTCAGTGCAGTTACAGAATATATGGCTGATGAGTGGCAGGGCGGCGCCGGACAGGTGGCTCTGGCAGTGGAATTGACGGAGCCGAAGGGCGATATGGAGGATCTGGAAACCATCACAGATCAGCTTGGTACATATACTACCTATTATGGTTCCACCGCAGGAAGAAATGCAAACGTAGAACGAGGAGCGGAACTGATAAATGGTCACATCGTTTGGCCTGGCGAGACCTTTTCAGTTTGTGATCATCTGGTTCCGTTTAATGCGGAGAACGGCTATGAACTGGGCGGCGCTTATGAAAACGGACGTGTCGTGCAGGAATACGGCGGTGGTATCTGTCAGGTATCTACAACATTGTATAATGCACTTCTCCTGGCAGAGTTGGAGATTGTTGAGCGCAGCAATCACACGATGACGGTAAGTTATGTGCCGGCTTCTATGGATGCGGCGATTGCCGAAGGGTATATGGATCTGGTGTTCCGTAATAATCAGGAAACGCCGATTTTCATTTCCGGTTATGGCTATGGCGGAGAACTGACCTTCAGCATCTGGGGAAAAGAGACGCGTCCGGCGGATCGTTATGTGAATTATCGCAGTGAGATTTTAAGTGAAAGTGCATCCGGCGGCGTGCAGCTGGTGGCAGTGCCGGAGCAGCCGGTAGGCTATTTTTATCAGGCACAGGCCGGCATGGGCGGTATGTCGGCAGAACTGTGGAAAGATGTTACTTATAATGGTGAGACAACATCAGAACATATCAACAGCAGTACGTATCAGGCTGCGGCAACAGTTTATGAAGTGGGAACAGCAGGTGCAAGCGATGCACTGCTGCAGGCAATTTACGCAAATGATCTGGCGGCAGCTCAGGCTGCGGCAGCGGGAGTTCCGCAGACATCTCCGACTACACAGCCATCGACAGAGGCACCGACGGATTCTGGTGTTGATACAAACGTGCCAACAACACCAGATACACAGGTTCCGTCTGATCAGGGGAATGGAGATGGAACGGCTTCGACACCGGATTCGGACACTGGAGACGGAACAATCCCGGTTGATCCGAGTGCTGGCGGCGGTCAGTGGGTCGATACGCCGGACGGCGAGATTTATGTAGAGGGCAGCAATGGTGTGACGGTCTGGTGAAACAGAAAAAGTTTGGTCAGATATGCAGGAAATAAAAACAGGAATGGAAAATTTATGAAAACAGGAAAAGTATCGGAGAGCATTTTAAGGCGCTCTGTATTAAAGAAGTGTACGTTTCGTCATCCGCAAGTGATCTGCGGAGCCGGGATCGGAAACGACAGCGTACTGTTGAATGTGAAGGAAAAGGAAGTTGTCTCCGCATCCACGCATACGGCAGTCTTACATTTCCTGTCAGACATCCGTTATGAAGTGGAGCATGCCATGAACAATCTGGCATGCTCCGGTTGTCTGTCAGAGGCAGTTTTACTCAGCATTTTACTGCCAAAGGACTGCGGGGAAGACATATTAAAACAGATCATGGATGAGGCGGCGGCAGTTTGTCAGAGCTGGAAAGTACAGATCGCCGGAGGACATACAGAGGTGAGTGCTTCTGTGCTGCATCCGGTTCTGACAGTGACAGCGTTTGGCGCGGCGGAAGAAGAAACGGTACAGATAAAAAATGCCGGACCCGGGATGGATCTTCTGATGACCGGCTCAGCAGGACTGGAAGGAACCGTACTTCTTGCAAGGACATTTGAGCAGGAACTTCGGGAAAAGTTTCCGTTGGATCTGGTGGAACAGAGTAAAAATCTGGTATCGACCATCTGTATTGCAAAAGAGGCGCTGGCTGCAAAAAAGGCAGGTGCGGCGGCACTCCACGATTTGTCGCAAGACGGTATCTTTGGTGCACTCTGGGAATTCTGTGAGGGGGCATCTGTCGGTATGGAAGCGGATCTGCGAAAAATTCCGATTCGTCAGGAAACGATAGAAATTTGTGAGTTTTTCGGTATCAATCCGTATGGCATGCGTTCAGGCGGTTCGCTTTTGATCGCGGCGGCGGACGGAGCAGCTATGAAAGCGGAACTCTCACGACAGGGAATCGCAGCAGAAATCATTGGCAGAACGACAGATTCCAACGACCGTATTTTCAGAAATGGCAGCGAGATACGTTTCCTGGATAAACCGTCACAGGATGAACTGTTGAAATTTATGGAAAAACGAGGTCTGTAAAGACAGAAAGGAGGAACAATGGCGAAGTTGAATATTGTGCTTTTGGAACCGGAAATTCCGGCGAATACCGGCAATATCGGACGTACCTGCGTGGCAACAGACACAAGACTTCATCTGATCGAGCCACTGGGATTTCGTTTAGATGAAAAATCCATCAGGCGTGCCGGTATGGATTACTGGGATAGACTGGATGTGACGCGGTATATTAATTTTGAAGAATTTTTGGAGAAAAATCCGGGTGCAAAGATTTATATGGCGACGACAAAGGCGCAGAAGTGCTATACGGAGGTTTCTTACGAACCGGACTGCTATATTATGTTTGGAAAAGAAAGCGCAGGAATCCCGGAGGAAATCCTGCGCGAACATCCCGATACGGCGGTGCGCATTCCGATGGTGGGTGATACGCGTTCGCTGAATCTGGGCAATTCTGTTGCAATTATTTTGTATGAAGCACTCAGACAGAATCGGTTTGAACAGATGGAGAAGACGGGCCATCTGCATCGCTTAAGCTGGAACGAAAACTGAACCGGTAGCCGACTCCCCATACGGTATCTAAAGACCATGTTTCATGGTCTTTTATTTTTGCACGGATACGTTTTATATGTACATCTACGGTGCGTGCATCTCCGACATAATCATAACCCCAGATGTGATCCAACAACTGCTCGCGTGTAAACACCTGGTTCGGTGAGGAGGCAAGAAAATAGAGAAGCTCTAATTCTTTGGGCGGCATTTCCAAAGTTTTGCCATCGTACTGTACGGAATAGTTCGTAAGATTGATGTGAAGGTACGGATAATCCACACATTCAAAAGATGTTTTCTTATTGATAACGGGTGGAATGATTAAATAGCGCCGCCAAATGGCATGGATACGTGCGGCTAACTCCTCTGTGTCGGGATGTCCGGAAATAAAATCGTCTGCGCCGGATTCGAGCATGCGGATCTGACTGGTGAGGCTGTATTTGCTGCCAAATAACAAAATGGGGATTTCCGAGGTGCGTCGGATTTCACGAATCAGTGTCAGCGGAGCGATATCATTCAGAGAGTCCGCATCTACGATCAGAAAGTCGGACAGTGAGGTTTGAATGTCCCGGAGAGCCGTTGCACCATCGAATACGACGTTGGCATCATTAAACGCGGTGCGCATGGCATCACGCAGCACTCTGGCAGCACGTACTTCATGTTCGATCAGCAAAATTTTCTGTGGGTTCTTCATGATGTCATAACCTCCCTAAAAGGATACCGTGGTTATTTAAAAGTTACGATCGTGACGCCGGCATCTCCTTCGCCGAATTCACCGAGGCGGTAGTCTTTGACGTGTTTCTGGCGGCGCAGGTAATTGTGAACCGCTTTGCGAAGCGCTCCGGTACCTTTTCCATGTACGACGCGCACACTCGGAAGATGAGAGAGGTAGGCATCGTCCAGATATTTGTCGAGTTCGGAAATTGCCTCGTCTGTAGTTTTGCCGAGCAGATTAATTTCCATACCAATCGTGGCTGATTTGGACATTTTAATTTTGCCGGTGTTTGTCCTTTGATGACGCGGAGCGACCGTATCCATATCTGCAATCAGTTCGAGGTCTTTGATATTGACCTGTGAACGAAGAATGCCCATCTGAACGAACAGATCACCTTTGGCATTCGGCAGAGTACTGACTGTTCCCTTCAGATTCATACTCAGTACACGTACACTATCACCCAGGTGCAGGTCCTTCGCCTGCAGTGTACTGTCTGTTCTTGCTTTTTGCTTCAGGGCCATGTTTTTTTCAACGGAATTCATTTTCTCACGCAGGCGGGAACGTTCCTGTTCCATGGCGCGGGAATCGATACCGGCCTTGCCGAATTTATTAAAATTTTTGATGGTCGTGTCGGCATATTCTTTTGCTTCACGTAAAATGGCATGCGCCTGCTCGTTTGCTTCGCGAAGAATGCGCTCACGGCTGGTATCAAGATTTTCTTGCTTTCGTTCAAGACGAGATTTTAAAGATTCGATTTCTTGTTTGTAGCGGTTGATTTCTTCACGTTCTTTTTCAATCGTGACGCGGCTTTCTTCCAGATTGCTGATCAGCGTTTCAAAATCTTCGTCCTGCTCGCTAAGCTGCTGGCGTGCCTCATCAATGATATCGTCTGAAAGACCGAGATGAGCGGAGATCGCGAAGGCATTGCTCTTGCCCGGGATACCGATCAGCAGGCGATAGGTCGGACGCAGGGTTTCCACATTAAACTCACAGCAGCCATTTTCTACGCCGGGAGCAGAGAGCGCGAATACTTTCAGCTCACTGTAATGGGTGGTTGCCATAGCACGGACACCTCGGCGGTGCAGATTGGTGAGAATGGAAATAGCCAGGGCCGCACCCTCTGTCGGGTCAGTACCGGCGCATAGCTCATCAAAAAGGACCAGAGAATGTTCGTCGGCTTCTTTTAAAATGGTAACAATATTTTTCATGTGGGAGGAGAAAGTACTGAGACTCTGTTCAATACTCTGTTCGTCTCCGATATCGGCAAATACTTCGTGAAAGACAGAAAGCTCCGAACGGTCGAAAGCCGGAATATGGAGACCCGCCTGTCCCATCAGGGTAAACAGTCCGACTGTTTTTAAAGAAACTGTTTTACCGCCTGTGTTCGGGCCGGTGATGATCAGCAGATCAAAAGTATCGCCGAGATGAATGTTGATCGGTACGACCTTTTTTTTGTCGAGCAGCGGGTGACGTCCCTTCTTAATATTGATCCTACCCTCTTCATTAAAAATTGGTTCGCTGCCGTTGTAGGAACGGGAGAGCATAGCTCTGGCAAAGATGAAATCAAGCTTTGTCAAAAGCGCAAGATCATTTTCCAGCGCTTCCGGTTCCTCGGCAGTCAGACTGCTTAAGGTTGCCAGAATGCGTTCAATTTCTTTTTCTTCTTTTAACTCCAGTTCGCGCAGTTCATTATTTAATTTAAGTACCGCCATCGGCTCGACAAACAGTGTGGAGCCGGTCGAAGACTGGTCGTGGATCATACCCTGTACCTGGCTGCGGTGTTCCGCTTTGACCGGCAGACAGTAGCGGCCGTTTCGCATGGTAATGACAGCATCCTGCAGATAAGTGCGCGCGGAACCATTTACCATAGAAGTAAGCTGTGCATGTACTTTGTCATTCATTTGCTGCATGGAGCGACGGATACTTTTTAATGCAGGGCTGGCATCATCGCTGATTTCTTCCTCACTTGGAATGCAGCGACGGATTTCGTTTGCCAGCGGTGTCAGGGGCTGCAGCGCCTGAAACATAGCGTCCAACGCAGTTGGCATTTCGTTGTCGTTTTCTTTTCTGGAATATGCTTTTACGCGATTGCAGGCTTCAAGGAGTTTACAGATGCGAAGCAATTCCTGCGGACTTAAAATACTGCCGACCTCCAGACGCTTTAAAGAGGCGCGGATGTCGGTCACGCCGGAAAAGGAAACACTTCCCTTTTGATAGATCAGGGAAAGCGCGAGACTTGTTTCCGTCTGCAGTGTGCGAATTTCCTCCAGATCTGTCGAAGGAAGCAGATTTCGGCACAGTTCTTTGCCGGGCGCGGATCCTGCCAGTTCGGTCAGTGTGTCAATGATTTTGTGATATTCTAATGTTTTCAGGACTTTGGCGTTCATGAAACCCTCCTGTTATTCGTATAAATAGATTAAGGCGTCAAAAGATGCCTAGTATGGCATCATCTTAACATATTTCAGGGGAGAAAAAAAGATTCATTCTTGTTTTTCTTATGTAGATAGGATATGATAGTTACGGTTCACAAAGAAACATATTTTTAATACGGACAGTGATAACAGAAATGGTTCAGGAGGACAGTATGAAATATATTGAAATGCTGCGTGAGGGTGATCGCGTTAGTGATATCTATCTGTGTAAATATAAGCAGTCGGCAATGACCAAAAATGGCAAGGCATACGAAAATGTGATCCTGCAGGATAAAACAGGTACGATCGATGCAAAAATCTGGGAGCCGAATTCCGGTGGGATTGAGGAATTTGAGGCGATGGATTATGTAGAGATCATGGGAGATGTCAGCAATTTTCAGGGCGCGCTTCAGCTTTCTATCAAACGCGTGCGTCGCGCACAGGAGGAAGAGTATAATCCGCAGGATTACCTTCCGGTTAGTGAAAAAGACTTGGATGAGATGTACCGCGATCTGCAGCAGATTCTCGGGACAGTAGAAAATAGGTACTTAAAACAGTTGCTTGATATGTATTTTGTAGAAAATGAGAGTTTTGCAAAAGCGTTTAAATTTCATTCTGCAGCAAAGGCCGTACACCACGGCTTTGTCGGAGGTCTGTTGGAACATACCTTAGGCGTTGTAAAGCTGTGTGATTTTTACTGCACCCGTTATCCGGAGCTGCACCGCGATTTGTTGTTGACGGCAGCGGCTTTTCATGATGTTGGTAAATTAAAGGAATTATCTACTTTTCCGGAAAACGATTATACGGATGATGGGCAGCTGCTGGGACATATTTTCATGGGAACAGAATTGATCCGTGCGAGTATCCGCCGAATTCCGAATTTCCCGAAACGCCTTTCCGGTGAATTGTGTCATTGTATTCTGGCACATCATGGTGAGCTGGAGTACGGTTCTCCGAAAAAACCGGCGCTGATAGAGGCGGTAGCATTAACGATGGCTGACAACACAGATGCAAAGATGGAATCTTTTAAAGAAATTTTAAAAGCGGCCGGAGAAAACAATGGCTGGCTGGGTTATAACCGCATTTTTGAATCGAATGTGCGAAGAACGGGAATGTAGGATACCGTTCAGTCATCGTTACCGACATCAATCAGATTGCTGCGATATTTGATTTTTCCAGTAAGTACATCATCGTAGAAGCCTTGTTTTCGGTCGATATAATCGATACTGGACTGCAGAACGGCTATTTTTTCCAGCAGCTCGCTGCGCTTTTGTTCAAGGATGCGTTTTCGTTCGGGAATAGACGCTTTTCCAAGCAGACAAAATTTGATATAGTCTTTCATTTCCTGCAGACAGGAGAGAATTTTCATTCGATAAAATATGAAAAACAGTGACTTGCTTTAAAAGCGGGTCACTGTTTTTGCGTAGCACAGGTTTTTCAAAAAAAAAAAAGAAAATATCTGTTGACACTCACAGAAAACTAGTGTACTATACAACTAGTACACAGGTACACGAAAATAAATGAGTTGAAAAGGGGATTACACTATGAGAAAGAAAATGTTGGCTACGACAATGGCACTGACAATGACAATGACAGCCCTTCCGGTGGCAGCATATGCGGCGGAACCGGAAGTGACCGCAGAACAGCTGTTTCAGGATGCGGCCGTTTACCTGGTGCAGGCGGATCAGGTGCAGCTTGATTTTACAACGGATAATGCCGGATCGTTTTCACTGGCATCTGAGGGCGGATCATCGTCCTCCTTTAGCGGAGCGGCAAAGGGCAGCGCACAGATTACCCGCACTTCTCATCCGTCCAAGGTCCACATGAAGGGAGACATGACCTGCGGCATGATGGGCATCTCTTATAAAATGAATGGTGAGCTGTATCTTATGGAGTCTGAGGATGGTGAAAATATGGATCTGTACGCGACTATGAATGTCGGTCCGGAGACAATGGGATGGATGCATGAGAATGGTTCGACAGAAGAGTTCTGGGCAGGTTTTGATGTCACTTCGGAAGAGGAGTTTAAGAAAGTCCTGATGGATGCACTTGGACAGGAGTTACCGGAGTTTTCGCTGAAATGGACAATTGAAGAACAGGAAGATACTTATGAGGTTTCCTATAATAAAAGCATTTCCGAGCTGTATCAGGAGCTTGAGGCGTATGTTGCAGAGCAGGGAGGCGAAATGAATATTACCGAGGAGGAACGGGAACTGCTCGATGACGTAATGAGCTGTATCGTTGTAGATGCGAAAGCTGTTTTCGATAAAGAGACACATGCACTCGAATCTGTAAAGCTGGATCTTAGTGATTCTGATGCGGCAAAGCTTGGTGAAAAAATTACGGAGCTGATGCAGGCAGATCTTGCGGCTGATACGGAGGAGATGATGGAGAGTATCGAAGAGATGGCAATCGGACTGGAACTGGAAAATGCGTATTTTGAAATGACCTGCAGCTACGAGGATGTACCGGAGATCACCGTTCCACAGGAGGTGATTGATGAGGCAGCACAGGCAGAAGAAAATCAGAATGCAGAGACGGACAGTCTGATAGAAGCAGAAGCGACAGAAACAGAAGAGACAGAGACGATTGCACCGGAAACAATTGCGGCAGAGGAAATATAATAGGGGGGAGATGGAGTGGAATACAATCCGGCCTTACCGATTTATATGCAGGTAGCGACATCTATCAAACGTGATATTGTAACAGGAAAACTGGAACCGGGGGGCAAGCTCCCCTCGGTTCGCGATCTCGCTATTGAGTATACCATTAATCCAAATACCGTCAGTCGTGTGTACCGCGAACTGGAAATGGAGGATGTCTGTTTCACACGACGGGGAATGGGAACATTTGTGACAGAAGATCTGGATAAAATTGTTCAGATGAAAGAAGAGATGGCAACGGAGCTGACGAGACAGTTTCTTGACGGAATGCGTCAGCTTGGACTTTCCAGAGAGGAAAGTATTCGTTTTATTGAAACCTATCATAAAGAATGACAGACAGGAAGGAGATCTGACAGGGATGTTGGAGTGCAAGGAGATTACCAAAAATTACGGCAGAAAATGCGCGGTGGATCATGTTTCTTTTAAACTGGAGCCGGGCATGGTATATGCAATGCTGGGACCGAATGGCAGCGGCAAGACAACACTGATGAAAATGATTGTCGGACTTGCGAAACCGAACGCAGGGGAAATTTACTATAAAGGACAGCCGGCAGATGTACAGAGCAGAAAAGAAATTGCCTATATGTCCACGGAGCCATATTTTTATAATTGGATGACCGTAAAAGATGTCGGAAAATATTATGAAGATTTCTTTGAAGATTTTTCCATGGAGCGCTATGAAAAACTGCTGCAGCGCATGGATCTGACAATGGATCTGAAAACGAAAACGCTTTCCTCCGGTATGATGGCAAAACTAAAAATTGCGGTAACAATGGCGAGAAAAGCAAAGATTTATTTGCTGGATGAACCGCTAAACGGTATTGATCTTCTGGCACGGGATGAGATTATGCGTACCGTACTGGAAAGTCTGGATGAGGATGTGACGCTGGTATTGTCCAGTCATTTGGTAGACGAATTGGAAAAGATTGTGGATGCAGCAATTTATATGAAAGAGAGTCATCTGGTGGCTATGTGGAATGTGGAAGAACTGCGTATGCGTCAGAATAAATCACTGGTTGATTTGTATCGCGAAATTTACGGACACGGAGGGGAAGCAGTATGTTAAAATTAATGAAATATGAATTTCGCAAAACGATGTTTTCAAAAATGATTCTGCTGGTTGTAACGGCAATTGCTGAGCTGGCGTACCTGATCGGTGTCTTTGCAAAAAATAATGAGGTGCTGGGTTACGGAAGTGTCGGGCTGCTGTTTTGCGGAATATTCGGAATCATTTATATCGGTATCGAAAGCCTGATTTCTTTCCACCGCGATTTAAATACAAAACAGAGTTATATGCTGTTTCTGACTCCGAACAGCAGCTACAAAATTCTCGGTGCCAAGGTGATTGAAAACGGCCTGTCTATTTTAATCGTAGGAGCCTGCTTCGCGGGGCTGGCAGCGCTGGATATGACGATCGGTATGCTTTACATCGGTGGTGTAAAACAGTTTCTGGAGGTATTGGAAAGCTTTGCGCATATTAAAATCACCTGGAATGGTGAGATCATAAGAAATTTTCTGATTATTTTTATGTCAATGCTTTCATCCTGGATTCTGGCAGTGACAAGCGGCTATCTGGCGATTCTGCTTGCTGCAACTGTTCTGGCCGGAAAACGCCTGAGTGGATTTGCAAGTTTTCTTGTTTATCTTGTTATCACCTGGGGGCTTGGCACTGTGTCAGATCGGCTGCTGGGATTTCTTCCGGCAGACAGCAGTTCCAATGTGATGTTTCTGACTGCAATTGTGCTGATGCTTTTGTTTTCCGCAATTATGTATATGGTAACCGGGTGGATTATGGAACGCAAACTGAGCGTATAGAGACAGGGGGCAGATACTGCCCCGACCGTTTTCTGTATACGGTAAATGCAGCGTCTGCATTTTGAAACAGATGTCTTGTGCGAATATGTGACACAGTGTAAAATATAGAAAAGCTGAATAAAAGAGCAGAAAACAAAGAGTATAAACGGGGGAGTCATGAAAAAAGACGATATTATAGAACTTACCATAGAAGATATCGGCGCGGACGGCGCCGGCATCGGACATGTGGATGGAATGGCGATTTTTGTGAAGGATACGATTATTGGTGATACGGTCGAAGCAAAGATTATGAAAATGAAAAAAACATATGGCTATGCTCGTCTGATGAAAATTTTGACACCATCCGCGTATCGTGTAGAGCCGCGTTGCCCGGTAGCGCGTCAGTGTGGCGGTTGTCAGATTCAGGAAATGGATTATCAGGAGCAGCTGCGCTTTAAAGAGAATAAGGTACGAAGTAATCTGATGCGCATCGGCGGATTTGCGGAACGGGAAATTCCTATGGAGCCGATTGTCGGTATGGAGCATCCGTTTTATTACCGCAATAAAGCGCAGTTCCCGATCGGAACAGATAGAGACGGACATATTGTAGCCGGATTTTATGCAGGCCGTACGCATACGATCATCAATAATCGGAAATGTCATCTGGGAGTGGATGTAAATGAACAAATCCTTGATCTTGTGATCGAACACATGGAAGCAGAGCACATCACATCATACAATGAATTGTTTCATCAGGGTCTGGTGCGTCATGTGCTGATTCGATACGGATTTACAACCAAAGAGATCATGGTATGCATTATCATCAACGGAACCTCCTTTCCGAAATATGAAAAACTGGTAGAGAAATTAAAAAAGATTCCGGGTATGACGAGTATTTCTCTGAATGTGAACCGCGAAAATACGAATGTCATTCTCGGGAAAGAAGTCAAGCTTCTCTGGGGCAAGCCCTATATTGAAGATTATATTGGCAATGTGAAATATCAGATTTCTCCGTTGTCCTTTTTCCAGGTGAATCCGGTGCAGACGGAAAAACTGTATTCGCTTGCATTGGAATATGCAGATTTGACCGGCAAAGAAACAGTGTGGGATCTGTATTGCGGTATTGGTACGATTTCTCTGTTTTTGGCGCAAAAGGCCAAGAAAGTTTACGGTGTGGAAATTGTGTCGCAGGCAATTGATGATGCCTGTAGAAATGCGCGAATCAACGATATTAAAAACGCACAGTTTTATGTAGGAAAAGCGGAGGAAATTTTTCCGGAGGTTTACAAAAAAGACGGCATCCATGCGGAAGTGGTCGTAGTAGATCCACCACGTAAGGGCTGCGATGAAAAACTGCTGAACACAATCATTGATATGGGACCCAAGCGTGTCGTTTATGTGAGCTGCGACAGCGCGACTCTGGCACGTGATCTGCGGATTTTGTGTAATAATGGATATGAACTGACGAGATGTCGGGCGGTTGATCAGTTTCCAATGTCGGTGCATGTGGAGACGGTAGTATTGATGTCAAAGGTCAAAGGGAGATAGCCGTGAAAGCCCTTGATTTCAGGCACTTTTCGGCTTTAGGTAGCTTCGAACAGGTGGAGACGGTAATCGCTCTGCGG
>JBMNRF010000002.1:0-181613 GCA_050944495.1 Marvinbryantia sp. | reverse complement strand
CTCAGTCAATTCCAATTCCATCCGAAAACTTCCTTAAAATCGCTTCGCTCGACTTGCATGTGTTAAGCACGCCGCCAGCGTTCATCCTGAGCCAGGATCAAACTCTCAAATAAATGGTTTGATTTCCATTCAAGATAATCTTGCTAGCTTATCTATCCCTTTTACTGTTTTAAAGGTCAGTTCCTTAAAATAAAACTTTTTCAGAATCTTTCAAGGTTGTATCACTGTTCAATTATCAAGGTTCTTTTTTATGTTCCGCTCTCGCAGCAACTTTTACATCATACCACTCGGCGAATCATTTGTCAACTGCTTTTTTAAGATTTTTTAAATCTTTTTTTGTAGTTGTTTCTGTCGTTTGCGACAGCTTTTGTATAATATCATCTGGCAAACATTTTGTCAACAGGTTTTTTCATTTTTTTCAATTTTTTTGTGCCGGCGAAAATCTCACCGGCACATATCGTTTTTCTCTATTTTATTTTCCTCTTTCAAACGGTCCCGCAAGCGGTCGAATTCCCCTATGATTTCCATAATAATCTTCATTAAAAATAATTTCTGTTCCATCCGGATTCTCAAATCTTTGTTCCGGCTCAAACGCTTCTCCTAGTGTTTCTGTAGAAATTACCTCTGTCTCAAAGTTTGGAAGGAACTCATAGATATTGGTTTCCAGTTCATATGTCCCCTCTTTTTCCACTGCGCGCGCATAAACAATATGCTCTGTATCCACCTTACCGTTTATCTCTTTATTCCACGGTTTTGCACCATTATAATACACATTACCCGCTGCATAAATCGGCATTTTCGCATAATATTTGCTTCTGTCCTCTGCTGCTCCCTCATCTCCTTTTACAAAGAATCTTGCAAAATATTCCTCTGCTGTCGGGTATTCGTCAAACACAGATAAACCAACAGTTGAATTCCATCCCTTTTTCGACATCGGTGTACAGAAGTCTGTAAATGTCTGCGGAATTTCATTCTGTACAAAAATATTATTATAAAAACGATCATCTCCATGCAGGAAGGTCATAAAACCTGCTACCTCTGTCTGATGCGGCACATGGTAAGGCGTGTAACGCACTTCATCTGTTCCCGCATTATTAGTACCTTCACTAACCATTGTAAACGGTCCGCAGATTAAATTATGTACATACGCCACCCCCTGTGTTGCCATTCGCGTATTATAAGTAGAAAGCATAATATTGTTATCTACCAGCGTCGGTCCATGACTGACTTCAATGAATAAATCCTCTCCCACCGAAAGTCCCATCTGGAATTTTGCATCTGCCGGAGGCATATTGTCATGAAAGAAATTTTGTGTTACACGTGTTCCCTGTGCCTGCCAATCCAACCAAATTCCTCTTGTGCAATGATGAATGTGATTGCGTCGATAAATCACATCAATTGCCGCATGCATCTTAATTCCACCGATCTCAGCCCCCGTCATCTGCTGTTTATTATTAATATGATGAATATGATTATCCTCTATGATAGAAAATACCCCACCGAGATGACCGACAATCCCACACTGCTCACAGTGATGAATATTACATCTTCGCACAATATGAGAGCCAATATTTTCTTTTGTCCATCCTTCCCTCTGTGCCTGTAAAATCGCATCACGTTCTGTCTGAGTACCATGTTTTAATCGTTTGCGGCTCCACTTATTTTCATTTTCCGGCTGCAGATATTTCCCAAGAGAAATCCCATTACATTTTGAATCAGAGATTTCGCAGTCCTCAATAATCCATCCTTTCGCCCAGTGCGGACCAATCATTCCCTCCTGATACGCCGTTGGCGGCGCCCATGTGGTGGCCGCCTGTTTTACCGTAAAACCGGACAATGTAATATAATTAACCCCTGTTTTTTCCGGATAAAAACAATTTCGCCGTACATTGATTTCCACATTTTCCTGATTTGGGTCTGCGCCCTGGAAGTTCGCATAAATCACAGTACTATTTTCCTCCTGCTGCGTGTACCAGACATGAAGTGAAAATTCCCTTTCCCAGGAACGCATGTCAATTTCAGGATGTAATACCAATTCCAGTGAAGAGCGCTCATACATAGAATGACCATTTAAATATACTTCTCCAGTATGAAGTGGTTCATACTCATAATACCAATCTCCACATATTTTTTGTATATAAGGATTGTAGCCCCCGAAAATTCCATTTGGAATTTTCACTTTCCAGACATCTTTTTCGTACTTTTCCCAATTTTTCACTTCTTCTGCACCAGTGATTACTGCTGCAAGCGGTTCTTGTGACCGATACACAATCGGATTCTCCTTTGTTCCTCCATTTTTAGGATTTACATATTCTCGGTAGACTCCAGGAGCAACAATAACTTCATCCCCCGCCTGTGCAACTTCTGCCGCCTGACTGATTGTTTTAAATGGGCATTCTTTGCTTCCATTTCCTCCTAATTGAGAAGTTCCATCTACATATAGTTTCATTTCGCCCTCCTTTTTGTACGTATTATCAATTCATCTTTTATATTGGTACGTACTATTTTTATCAGTATAATCCTGCCTGTATTTAGTGTCAAGCTACTTTTTGCTACTATCCTTTTCTACCAACTCCATAGAAAACTGCACACTTTCCACTTTTTTTCCTTTCAACATTTCCATCAGTTTTCGCACGGCTTCTCTTCCCATTTCCTCTTTCGGATGATTCATAGACGTGATCCGCACTGCCGAAAGTTCACTGTATATGCTATTATCGAAACTGCCAACCTGCACCTCCTCCGGAATGCGAACATTCCTTTGCAGCAGTCTGTCTATCAGCTTTTTTGCAATACGGTCATTATAACAAATCACCGCATCTGCTTTCGCATACCGTTTCATATAATCCTCCCCAAGTACCTCATCTTCCTTTCCGGTGCTGTACCAAGTGACTGCTTCATCCGGCGGCATACTGCCATATTCCAGCATCGCCGCATCATAACCGGCATAGCGTTGCTGTCCAGTGCGTGAATCCACCTTAAAAATACAGGAAATACGCTCGCATCCTCTCTTCAAAAAAAATTCCGTCAACGTCTTCGCTGCCTGAAAATCATCAATGCCAACTGTCGGAAAATCTTCCAGACCACTATAAGAGCTATCCATAAACAGAACCGGGATCCCACTTTCTTTTATCTGACGATACAAGCTTGCATTCGGGTTCGGCAGTGCGCTTCTGGTTCCGTCAGTCAAAATAGCTGCAACATTCTGATTCATACACTCCAAAAGATTTTTACGTTCCTGTTCCACCCGGTTATTTGTAGAAAACAATAGCATTGTATATCCATTTTGAATCAGCTCTTCCTGTATCCCACGCAGCAAGTCCGGAAAAATATATTCTCTCACATAACGAATATTCACTGCGATACATTTGCTCTTTTTTCTCTGGCGGCTGCTCCCGCTCATCTGTATATAATTCCCACTCCCTTGCACTCGCCGGATACGTTCCTCCTGCTCAAGAACTCCCAAGGCCTGACGTATCGTATGTCTGCTGACCTGATACAGCCGCGCCAATTCATTTTCCGTTGCTAATTTTTCTCCATCTGTAAATTCACCATCTAATATTTTCTGTTTCAACAGATCTGCTACTTCACGATATTTTACCTTCTTTTCCACACAAATTCGCTCCCCCTTCTTTTCGAAGATCATAACATACAACTATCTGTCTGTAAACAAAATTGTACGTACCACTTTGTTCTGCATTTTATTTCAGCAGAAAATACAACAAATTTTTCTTCGACTGTCATAAAAAAGAGAGCAGCCAAAGCCACTCTCTCTACTCCATTTTTATACAATGCCCTGCGCAGTCATCGCGTTTACTACTTTTTCAAATCCTGCAATATTGGCACCCGCTACATAATTTCCTGCCATATTGTAACGTTCCGCCGCATCCACCATATTGTGTGTAATATTAATCATAATCTGCTGCAGTTTTGCATCCACCTCTTCAAACGTCCAACTCAGACGTTCACTATTCTGAGACATTTCCAAGGCAGATGTTGCCACACCACCAGCATTCGCAGCTTTGCCCGGCGCAAAGATCACACCATGCTCCTGCAAGTATTCCGTTGCTTCCAGCGTTGTCGGCATATTTGCTCCCTCACAGACAGCCGTCACACCGTTTTCCACCAGCGCTTTTGCATCTTCCAGCAGCAGTTCGTTTTGTGTTGCACATGGAAGTGCCAGATCCACTTTAACCGTCCATACACCTCTTCCCTCATGATATTCAGAATTTGGACGATATTTCTTATATTCTGTCAGACGTGCACGTTTTACCTCTTTGATCTCTTTTAATACTGTCACATCAATACCGTCCGGATCATATACCCATCCGTTGGAATCCGAACAGGTCACTACTATTGCACCAAGCTGCTGTGCTTTCTGAATCGCGTAAGTCGCTACATTCCCAGAACCGGAAACTGCAACTTTCATTCCTTTCAATTCCTTACCATTGATCTTTAATAGCTCCTGTGTCAAATACAGCAGACCATAACCGGTTGCTTCTGTCCTTGCCAAAGAACCGCCATAAGTCAATCCCTTTCCAGTCAGCACACCTTCGTAAAGACCGGTCAGTCTCTTATATTGGCCGTACAAATAACCAATTTCTCTTGCTCCTGTACCGATATCACCTGCCGGAACATCTGTATCGGCACCAATATATTTGGAAAGTTCTGTCATAAAGCTCTGGCAGAATGCCATCACTTCTCTGTCGGATTTTCCTTTCGGATCGAAATCAGAACCACCCTTTCCACCGCCGATCGGCAGTCCTGTCAGGGAGTTCTTGAAAACCTGTTCAAAACCAAGGAATTTAATAATACCGAGGTTCACAGACGGATGCAGGCGAAGTCCACCCTTATACGGTCCGATCGCACTGTTGAACTGTACACGATATCCGGTATTCACCTGAACCTGTCCCTGGTCATCTACCCAAGGAACACGGAACATAATTTGTCTTTCCGGCTCAACCAGACGCTCAAGAAGTGCGTCTTTTCGGAATTTTTCTTCGTTTGCTTCCACCACAACACGCAAAGATTCCAAAACTTCCTTAACTGCCTGATGAAATTCCGGCTGTGCAGGATTTTTCTCTACTACACGTTCAATTACCTCATCTACGTATGACATTTTTCATTCTCCTCCTTAACCTTCCGGAAGCTGCCGTTCTTCTCTGACAGGAATCGTTTCCTAATCATATAAGAACAGCAGATGGACGAAGTCGCCCATCTGCTGTTTTGCACTCCCTTGTCCTTCTTCATTATAGTATCTTCTGTTTAAGATGACAAGATTTTTTCATCGTCCCAAATACAGATTATAATGATAAGACCAATTTGTTTTTTTAATAGTTGTTTCTGTTATTCTTACTCTGTTGCTCCATCATCCGCTGCCGCCGGTGCAAAATCATCCGCTCCGGCTTCTGACTCTGCAGATCCTGCCGGCATCAGGAATTCGCTCAGCATATAACCAGTCTGTCCGTTGTAATCAATCTGTGTCCAATCACCTGACACCCCAATCTTTGTAACTGTCTCGCCTGCATAAACACTACCGATAATATCACTCTCTGTGCTCGGCTCAGTTCTGACATTACAAGCATCATCTACATTGACGATCATTTCCTCCGTCTCACCGCCAGTTTCAGAACCCTCGCCGGATTCACTGCCAGACTGCTCATTTCCATACTGCTCCATAAACGCTTTCAACGCCGGATCCTGATTCTCCGCATTTTCACAGTTCGTCTTCACTTCTGCAATCAGACTCTGCACTTCACTGCTGGTACGCGTTTCTTCAATAAACTGTTCTACCGCTGTATCACCGCTTACATCCGCAATATAAAGTACACCCTCTTCATTCGTCATCAGATAAAACTGTGTCAGGCTTGGTACCAGTGTGTCAATATCTTTCACTTTACCCTCATAGCAGACATACACAATATAACTGCCCTCTGTCAATCCCGACTTGGAATAGGTCTTGATATTGGTGTAACTCTCTACGTAGTTATTGCTCAGATTCGCAGAATCCTGCTCTGTCGTAGACGGATCCAGTTTCTGCAGTGTGGCCGTATCACCATTGGTACGTGCAGAATAGTAAGATGTCATAGTGGTCAGAACCTTTGCATCATTTTCTACTAATGCATCCGTACCAGTACTTTGTTTCTCTGTTTCTACAATCGTATCTGAAGAATCCGTCTCACTTTCAGTCTGCTTCGGTATCGGATCCTTTCCTCCGGCAATGTTGTTGATTGCCCGAATACCGACCACCGCAATTACCAGTACCAGAATCAGCACTAAACCAAGCAGTATATAACGCAGATTGTCAGATATCCATTCCCTGATATCATCCATTCATATGTACCTCCATATTTTATTGTAACGCGTCTGGAGGGATTCGAACCCCCGACACGCGGTACCGGAAACCGCTGCTCTATCCCCTGAGCTACAGACGCAAGTGCTGACCTATATACCATACTATAATTCGCACAAAAAGTCAAGGAATCTCTCCCTGACCTTTGTTTATTGCCGAAACTTTCTATATTTCACAATTTTCTCATATTTTTCACTTCATAATCAGCTTATGCAACATTCGATGATAAAAGTATATTTCATCAGAAAGAAACTCTTCTGCCTGCACTTCTTTTTTGTTAATTTCACGTACAAGCTCCTCCAGTTCCGTTCCGTTTGTCTGAATCTGTGACGGAACAATCACGCATTCATGGATACTGCTTGGTAATACCCAAAAATCATCCTGCAGTGTTTCTCCGATATTGGCAAGCACTGAATCGAAGATCATGCAGACTGCCCCAAAATAATTTCCCCGGTTTGTCAGTACAAACATCGGCTGCGGATCATGCACTTCCCCACTTTCCATATGATATTTTTTTAATATACTGCTCATACTCATAAATTCTTCCGGCTGAATCTGCAACGTGTTTTCTCTGGCAATCCGAAACAATTCTGTTTCTGTAATCCCCCACCCCCTTAAATGATTCTGATAAACCAAAATGCTTCCGTTTCCAACAATCTCATCCTCAAAATGACAGCAAACCACGATTGCCAGGTTTAAAAACGGACGCCATGGTACTTGTTTCAGCTGTTCCTTATTTTTCTGCCGATTAATTACACGGCACATCAAATGTGGACGCACACATGAAAAATCCGCATAGAAAGATGGATCAAAATTGATCCCTTTTCTGTTTTTCTCATAGGTTTCCTGCATAGCATCCAGGATTTCCGGAACACTCTTCCCCTCCTTGTACTGACGATAATAACCATTCAGATAAATTGTTGGCGCAATACCACTGTCTTTTTCAGAAATGCAGAGACCATCTAAAACAATATTGTTATTTTTTACAACCTGACGTATCTGTATCTGCACCTCCTCTCCCATCCGCTCCTGCATTTTTGCCTGAACAAAACCAATAAAATCCTCGTACTTCAAATAACCTCTCATCCTTTCTATTCTATTTTTACAAAACTTTCGGAAATTTGGTGCTGAATGCACATGAATTGATTCAGAAGTTTTATATCACTAATTATATCATCTATTTCTCATAAACACAACCATTTTTATAAAAAAAGTGTGTCACACGAATACTTTTCTTCGCAAGACACACTTTTTCTTCTCTATTTTATTCCTGATTCATAGCCGCCAGCTTTGCCGCCTGGTCAGCTGCGATCAGGCTGTCCAGCAGCTCATCAATATCACCGTCCATTACGGAATCCAGCTTATAGAGCGTCAGTTTAATACGATGATCCGTCACACGTCCCTGCGGAAAGTTATACGTACGGATCTTCTCAGAACGATCTCCGGTACCAATCTGACTTCTTCTTAACTCTGCCTCCGCATCATGCGCCTTCTGCTGTTCAATATCATACAACTTCGTACGCAAGAGCGCAAATGCTTTTGCTTTGTTTTGCAGCTGTGATTTTTCCGTCTGACTGTAGACAACAATTCCGGTCGGATAATGAGTTAAACGCACAGCAGAATCTGTCGTATTGACACACTGACCGCCATTCCCAGATGCACGCATAACATCAATGCGAATATCCTTTTCATCGATCACAACATCTACTTCCTCTGCCTCCGGCATCACAGCAACGGTGATCGTCGAGGTATGGATACGTCCGCCGGATTCGGTCTCCGGCACACGCTGCACGCGATGTACACCGCTCTCATATTTCAGGCGAGAATATGCGCCCTGACCATTTATCATAAAGTTGACTTCTTTCATGCCGCCGATCCCAATCTCGTCTGCGTTCATCAGCTCCACTTTCCAACGACGTTTTTCCGCGTATTTTACGTAGAGTCGATACATCTCTGCCGCAAACAGCGCCGCTTCATCACCACCCGCACCCGCACGGATTTCCACGATAACGTTTTTATCATCATTCGGGTCTTTCGGAAGAAGCAGGATCTTCAACTCACCCTCCAGCTCTTCGATACGTGCTTTGGCCTCATTCAGCTCTTCCTTGAGCATCTCGCGCATCTCCTCATCAGACTCGCTTTCCAGCATAGAAAGACTGTCCTCTACCGTCTGTTTGCATTCCTTGTATTCCTTATATGCATCAACGATCGGCTGCAGATTGCTCTGTTCCTTCATCAGTTTCTGGAAACGCACGGCATCGGACGCCACACCCGGCTCATTTAGTTCATTTAAAAGTTCTTCAAAACGAACCAATAAGTCTTCCAGCTTATCAAACATAATTATCTCTCCTTCTCTTTATGCAGGTCTGCGGCCACATACAACACGGTCCAATCCTGCCAGATCCTTCTTTATTTCTATCTCTGTATATCCTGCCGTCTTCATCAGAGCGGATACATCCTCTCCCTGATCGCAGCCGATTTCAAACAACAAACAACCTGTTTTTTGCAGGTGCATTTCTGCTTGTCTTATGATTTCTCTATAAAACCACAGACCGTCCTCACTGCCGTCCAACGCCAGATGCGGCTCAAATTCCCGCACCTCCGGCATCAATTCGGAAATTTCTTTACTCCGAATATACGGCGGATTTGATACGATCACATCAAATAAACCGTCCGTATTTTCAAACAAATCACTCTGTACAAATTCAACCTGTGCCTGCAGATCCACAGCATTTTTCCGCGCCACCTTCAACGCGTCACCAGAAATATCTGCCCCGGTAAAACTCTCTCCGCTGCTCTTTTTCGCCAGGCTGATAATGATGCAGCCGCTTCCGGTACACATATCAAGTACGCGATCCTTTTCTTTAATGCACTTCAGTGCTTCCAAAACCAGCAGCTCCGTGTCCTGTCTCGGGATTAAGACATGCTCATTGACCGAAAAAGAAAATCCCATAAATTCCTGCACACCAGTCAAATGTTGCAGTGGTACATGACAGGCACGTTTTTCCAAAAGTCTCCTGTATTTTTCTGCCACATCAAACGGGCACTCATCCATTTGTCTGAGAAAATAATGCGTCCGGTCAATCCCTGTCACAAACTCCAAAAGCAGCCAGGCATCCGTTTGTGCATCTTCAATTCCTTTCTCTGTCAGGCGCTGCGCTCCGTGCCGCAGTAATTCCTGATAGATCATATCGGTTCCCCGCATTCTTCTGTCATCTTTTTCATATTCTCTGTTCCCGGCACGATTGTTTCCCCACAGACATATTCTTTTTCCGTCAGTTCATAAGCCGTGCCAAAATTTTCATTTAAAAATTTCTTCCAGTTAAATACAGCTTCCACAGAAGCGATTGCTACCTCTACCATATCTTCACTCGGCTCTCTGGTCGTCTGATGCTGGAGCATCATCCCCGGTTTGCTGAGCAGATTGACAAATTTATTTTCCGAGCATCCGGCCAGTCGGATAAACTCATAGGAAATACCGGCAACAACCGGCAGCAGCAGGATCCGGATCACAAATCCAAGCATCCGCGAATCCACACGGATAAACATATGCGCTACCACGCTTACCACCATAACAATCAGCAGGAAGCTCGTGCCGCAGCGTTTATGTTCTCTGGAACTTTTCATAACATTTTCCACATTTAGTTCCAATCCATGCTCAATACAGTTGATACATTTATGTTCCGCGCCGTGATACATAAACACGCGCTGAATGTCCTTCATATTAGAAATTAGCTTAATGTAAATAAGGAAAATAGCAATTTTCAAAACACCTTCAAAGATTACGATCACATTCTGAGAGACATTTACTTTTTTCAGCAGTGTAGATGCAAAATACGGCAGCATCAGAAACACTGCTACAGCAAACACAATAGAGATCACTACCGTGACACCCATCAAAATATCCATTCCTTTTTTCGTGCTCAAAAAACTGTCAATTTTTTTCTCCAGACGGGACGGCTCTTTCTCCGTCTCTTCCACTTCATCTTCTTCAAAAAATCCCGCCGAATAGGTCAGCGTCTTCATCCCCAACACCAGTGAATCCACAAAGCTGAACACGCCGCGGATAAACGGTTTGGACAAAATTTTCTTTCCTTTTATAAAGCTTGCTGATTCTGAAGTCTTTACAATAATTTCTTTATCCGGCTTACGGACTGCCACAGCATAACGGTCACCATTTTTCATCATAACCCCTTCCATGACAGCCTGTCCGCCGATTCCTGAACCCTTTATATTCATATTTTTACCTCATAATAAATGCTGCAATGATGTCAAAAAGGTTGAGATTTTTTAAAACCCCAACCTTTCCAATACAATCTCTATTATGCGTTGATACCGTATTTCTTGTTGAATTTATCAATACGTCCGCGTGCTGCTGCCGTTTTCTGCTGTCCTGTGTAGAAAGAGTGGCATTTAGAACAGATTTCAACGTGGATATCTTTCTTTGTAGAACCTGTCACAAATGTGTTTCCGCAGTTGCAAGTAACGGTTGCCTGATAATACTCTGGATGGATTCCTTCTCTCATGTTTTTCACCTCTTATTCTCATTTTTGTGAACTGCTTACCGGGGTGTCTTCTCCCGGTCGATTCCCGGCCAATGCCGCTCCTCGTGTTTCCACGGCAAGATATCCCGGGCTATCCCTGTAAGTCCATACAGTTAAACAACAGTAAAATCATAGCACATTTTTTTCTGTATTGCAAGTATTTAAATAAATTTTTGCTTTTTCACCATCTGTACGAACTCCCGGTTATCCTTGGTACGCACAAACATATTTAAAATGTTTTCTACCGCTTCGTCTGTTTTCATGCCGTTTAAGGCCCTACGCATAATAAATACCGCTTCCTGTTCCTCCGAATCAAGCAAAAGATCCTCGCGTCTGGTACTTGATTTCAAAATATCAATTGCAGGAAATACACGTTTTTCAGAAAGCTTGCGATCAAGCACCAGTTCCATATTACCGGTACCTTTAAATTCCTCATAAATCACATCATCCATTTTACTGCCGGTGTCTACAAGTGCTGTCGCCAGCACAGTCAGACTGCCGCCCTCACGCATATTTCTTGCTGCACCGAAAAAACGCTTCGGCATATGAAGTGCCGCCGGATCGAGACCGCCGGAAAGCGTACGGCCGCTCGGCGGAACAACCAAGTTGTAAGCACGGGACAAACGTGTAATACTGTCAAGCAAAATCACCACGTCCCGCTTGCCCTCAACCAGACGCTTCGCACGTTCAATCACCATCTCCGATATACGTTTGTGATGCTCCGGCAACTCATCAAATGTCGAATCCACAACCTCTACATTTTCACCAATGATTGCCTCACGGATATCAGTCACTTCCTCCGGACGTTCATCAATCAATAAAATAATCAGATAAACCTCCGGGTTATTCTGAAGAAGCGATTTCGCGATATCTTTTAATAAGGTTGTCTTACCTGCTTTTGGCTGGGAAACAATCATTCCTCTCTGCCCCTTGCCGATCGGAGAGATCAAATCCACAATGCGCATGGAGATCTCCCGACTGCCGCGTTCCAGACGGAGACGCTCGTTCGGAAAAATCGGTGTCATGTTTTCGAAATTCATTCTTTTCGCTGCCTCAGATGGGGACTTTCCGTTTACAGAAGTCAGATACAACAATGCGCTGAATTTCTCCTGCATTGTCTTGATCCTGGTATTTCCACTCAGAATATCGCCTGTTTTCAAACCGAATCTGCGAATCTGTGAAGGGGAAACATAAACATCATTTTCCCCCGGCATATAATGATCGCTGCGGATAAAACCATATCCATCCGGCATAACCTCAAGAAATCCTTGTACGGTAATGCCGCTGTCCAACTGCGCCACATCCATTGCAGGCTTATCGGAATTTTCAGCTACACCCTCTGCAGAAGAAATTGTTTCTGTCGTTCTCGGAATTGATTCCGTTCTTTCCATCTGTAATGTTTTTGTTTCTGTCCGCATTTCTGCGGCCGGTTTTGTCTGTGCAGTTTCCGTATCTGCCGACAGCATCATTTCCACTACTTCCGCTTTTCGAAGTCCTGCAGAAACTTTAAGTCCTCTTGCTTTTGCCAGTTCCTTTAACTGCACTGCTGAAAGCGATTCGTACTGTTCTTTCGTCATATAATTATCCTTTCCACCACCGTTTGCTTTTGTAATCCGCTGAAACGGCATTGTATATCTATTCACTTCAGTTCTCAATTGGATTACTGTCTGAGTTGACCTGATTTCGCATGATGAGCATTACGCGCACTTAGATTAAAATAATATAACACAATGCCTATATAAATGCAACTCTTTTCTTATAACGCTCTCTGCTGAATCAAAAATCAGGAAACCATTCCCCCCAGCATACCTCCGCCGAGACACAAAAACATTGTCGTCACAACCTCTCCCGCTTTCGCCTGAATTCCTCCGCCAAATGTCCACGATGCGAGCAGCAGAAACAGAAAATATACTGCACCGATTATAAGTCCCCACATAAATTTTTTCACACCGATCTTCTTTCCGCCCAAAAATCCACCCAGAAAACTGCTGAACACATAGATTACCAAAATTCCAACAGATACCAGACTCTTCTCCGGTTCCATTTTGTAAAGCAAAAACGCCGCAAACAAAAGAAGTATCCCGGTAATCACATAAGAAATGATCAGGGAACGGATCACAATATAAAAGTTTGTTTTTGACAGCATACAAATCCCTCCTTTTCCTCTGTTACATGTATATGCATTCACCAGACAATCTATGACAAATTAAAAATACAGAAATTTTTTGTGTTTTCTTGAATTTTTTTCCGATATACGTTATGATGTACATCAAATACATTAAAAGGAGATGATTTT
Source organism: Marvinbryantia sp. (assembly GCA_050944495.1). Classification (GTDB taxonomy): domain Bacteria; phylum Bacillota; class Clostridia; order Lachnospirales; family Lachnospiraceae; genus Marvinbryantia. The sequence continues at coordinate 168,424 of JBMNRF010000002.1, read as the reverse complement.
TTGGATTCAGGAGACGCCATACAATTTGGCGCAATTATTCTGCTCATTGTTCTTTCTGCTTTTTTTTCATCAGCAGAAACAGCATTGACTACAGCAAACAAAATTAAACTCAAGGGGCTGGCCGCCCAGGGCAACAAAAATGCAGAAATGTTTTTAAAAGTGACAGAGGATCCGGGGAAAATGCTCGGCGCAATCCTGATCGGCAACAATATTGTAAATCTTTCTGCTTCCTCGTTGGTAACTTCTCTGACGATGCGTGTATTTGGAAATGTTTACGTCAGTGTCGGTACCGGTATCCTGACACTTCTGATACTGATTTTCGGCGAGATTTCACCAAAAACACTGGCCAGCAACTACAGTGAGAAGCTTGCTCTTGCCTATGCGAGAGTAATCTGGTTATTAATGAAAATTTTGACTCCGCTCATTTTTCTGACAAACCTGCTCTCTCACCTGTTTCTGAAACTGTTTGGGGTAGATCCTCACGCGAAGCCAGAAACGATGACCGAGACGGAACTGCGTACCTATGTAGATGTCAGCCACGAGGACGGTGTAATCGAAACAGACGAAAAACAGATGATCTATAACGTGTTCGATTTCGGTGACGCGCAGGCAAAGGATATCATGGTTCCGCGTGTAGACATGGTTTCCGTGGATGTAAACACACCTTTTAACGAAGTGTTTGCTATCTTCCGGGAAGAAAAGTTCACACGTCTTCCGGTTTATGAAGAAAGTCCGGATCATGTGATCGGAGTCATCAATATAAAAGATATTGTTTTCAACGGTGAAGATACTTTCGACATGCGTGCATTGATGCGTGAACCATATTTCACCTATGAGTATAAACGCACCTCTGAGCTTCTGGAGGAGATGCGCCAGGCTTCCAACAATTTTACCATCGTACTGGATGAATACGGTGCGACCGCCGGACTGATCACTCTGGAAGATTTACTGGAAGAAATTGTTGGTGAAATTCGCGACGAATACGACAAAGACGAGGAAGACCTGATTCGCCGGATTTCCGATACCGAATTTGTGATTGCCGGTTCTATGAAGCTGGATGATATCAACGACGCACTCGGTCTTTCTCTGGAATCCGAGGATTATGATTCTCTCGGCGGATATATGATCGAATACTTGGATCATCTTCCAGTGGCCGGTGAAAGTATTACCACCAAAGAAGCCATTCGTCTGGTAGTTGATTCTGTGGATAAAAATCGTATCAACCGAATTCATATGTATCTGCCATTCCCTATTCCGTCAGAAGATACGGTTGAGGGTTGAGGTATAAATAAACGCAAAAAAGATTTGAGATTTTGAATATCTCAAATCTTTTTTGTTTAATACACTAGTGTACCATTGCATCCTCCTGCGCTTCTGCACCGGCAATCGTAACCGTTAGCTCATGCGGCAGACAAGCAATCACTTCTCCGGTCTTTCGGATATATCCGGTACGCACACAGATCTTATCCGGACAATCGGCTTCTGTGACAATCACCGCACCATCCTTCACTTCTATTTTATTAAAACCATTTCCACTTTCGACGGTAAGTTCCGTCTCTTTTTGCAGATCCAATCGATACAACTGCTCATGCTGCACCTGCACCAGCGCATATGCCCCCTCTTTTTTCAAAAAAAGTATCTGAAACACAATTGCCGCGATCGCCAGCAGCACCACTGTCACCGACAAGATAATCGTATTTTTTTTCTGTTTCATCCTTGTTTTCTCCAAAGCATATACGGAAGCCGTTTTAACATCATTCCTCCGAGCAATCCGATCAGCGCACCTGCCAGTGCACCTGCCAGAAGAAGTACCGGCAGATAGGTAAAAACTGCTATGCTTTCTAAAATAACCGCCGCCATCATAAGCTGTCCAATATTATGCATCACACCACCGATAATACTAACACCAGTCATTGTCAGCCATCCTTTTTTCTGACAAAGAGTCATCACACTCAAACTCATCACTGCACCTGCGAGACTATACAGGAGTGCCGCCACATTTCCGAAAGTAAATGACACTAAAACAATTCGCACCAGAGAAATCGTCCAGGCATCGGCTGGTGACATCAAATAAAGCGCTGCAAGCACCGCCAGATTTGCAAGTCCCGGTTTCACTCCGGGGACTGCAAAATGGATCGGAATCAGCGTTTCCACATAACTCAGTATCATAGCCAGCGCTATACAGATCCCGTACAAGGAAATGCGCTGCGCCGCCGTTTTTCTTTTGTTGTTCTGTTTGTACATGAACTGTACAGATCCTTTCCGGTTCTGTGCATCAGATCTTTTTCTTTTTCGGATATCGTCTTGGCGAATCCGTTCGCTCAAGAAGATAATCAATACTCACATTGTAGAAATCAGCAATTTTTATCAGAATATCCAGAGGCATCATGCTGTCCGCATTTTCATATCTGCTGTACGTCCTCTGTGTCAATCCCAGTTTTTCCGCCAGCGCTGACTGACTTAAATCCTGGTCTTCCCGTAAATTGCGAATCCTCACATACTTCTGCATACTGCCGCCTCCCTTTGTGATTTCTTGGAAACAAGCCTGCCAACCGCCGTAAAACAGCGACTGTATCGAAAGCCACATTGGGATTAGTATAATGCAGATTTTTCAGTCTGATTCACTTTTAGTCATATATTATCTATGTTCATCAATACGAAACGGATACACCTTGGTGTATCCTATTTTACTTTTACAATGTTGATCTTTTTGGATATTGATTCGGAATATCAGTCCTTTCCAACAGGTAATCCACGCTGACATTATGAAAATCCGCAATTTTTATCAAAAGATCAAGGGGCATCATGCTGTCAGCAGTTTCATACCGGCTATACGCTCTCTGGGAAATACCAAGATATTCCGCCAGTCTTTCCTGCGTAATATCTTTATCCTCACGCAAATCCCGAATACGCTTATACCTCTTCATCCGACCGCCTCCCTGCCTCTCTAAGTAGATTATAGGACAGTCAGATTCCGTCTGGTATTTTTAGTCGAATTTTATCTGAATTTTTTAGTAAACGCCGGTTTCTGCCGCAATATTATCGCTGATCTCCTGTACTGTAGCAGATGGCATATAACCGTTTGTTCCGTATAAAAAATTATGCAGCTCTGCCACATTCGCAGCCAGATTGACCGGAATCACACAATCTCCCGCTGAAATATTTGCCGTTGTTTTTTCAAACGGAAATCCCTGCGTTTCTCCCATACTGTAACGACCGATTCCCGTGGCCAGCGAAAGCAGCTCTCCTGTGGAAAGGCTGGTGGAAACCAGCGGCAGCGCCTTATCCAGCATAGCATTGATATCAAAAATACTGATGTTTTTTGCCTTCTCAAACAGCTGAGTAAGCACCGTTCTCTGTCTTTCGGTACGTTCATAATCCAAACCGATATAACGGATTCGACTATAAGCCAGCGCCTGCATGCCATTCAAATGCTGCATCCCCGGTCCCGGTACATCTTCACATTCACGTCCCAACACCTGGCGACCCTCTACCAAATAATTATTGATCCACTGTGCTTCTCCTTCACTCAGATTAATATCCACTCCGCCTAAAAGATCAACAATTTCCACAACCGCCTCAAAATTTACCGTCACATAATCCGTAATATTCAGGTCGAAATTTTTATTCAGCATACTGATTGCCTGCTGCGCACCTCCAATCGCATACACCTCCGTACACTTACGGTAGCTTCCGTCTGTCGTATCCAGATACGTATCACGATACACCGATGTAAGTTTAATCTCATGTGTCTTTTTATTGATACTGCAGATCATAATAGTATCACTATTCGTACCGGATTCCAACGCTCCCTCACGGGAATCCACACCAAACAATGCAATATCTTTATAACCATCCATTGTATCCAGCTCATCAGCCGCAATGTTTTCATTTTTTACCAGATTGTGCGTCTCAAGATCCCCTTTCCCAATCTTGGTAAACTTGGAAAACGCATACAGTCCTGCTGCCAGGATCACCAGTACCAACACTTCAAACAGAAAACGGAACAAGTGAAAGCGTTTCTTTTTACTTTTTCTTGACAAATTTCATCTCCCCTTTCATATTTTGTCCCAAACATCATAACATAGTAAGTCAAAAACCTCAATAAACACTTGCTTTTTTCCCTATTTTGGATAGAATAGTCTGTAGGTAACGAACAACCAATATTCAGTTATGAGGAGTAAATTATGATCAGTGCAAACAATGTGACACTCAGAATCGGGAAAAAAGCGCTTTTTGAAGATGTAAACATTAAGTTTACCGAGGGCAACTGCTATGGACTTATCGGCGCAAACGGTGCCGGAAAATCCACGTTTCTGAAAATCCTGTCCGGTCAGCTGGACACTACCAACGGTGAAATTGTGATCACACCGGGACAGCGTCTCTCCGTACTGGAGCAGGACCACTTTAAATATGATGATTTTCCGGTACTTGACACCGTAATTATGGGTAATCAGCGTCTTTATGATATTATGAAAGAAAAAGATGCAATCTATGCAAAAGAAGATTTTTCCGAGGCAGACGGTATCCGTGCCAGTGAACTGGAAGGTGAGTTTGCAGAGATGAACGGCTGGGAAGCAGAATCCGATGCAGCACAGCTGTTAAACGGGCTTGGTATTGAAACCGAACTTCACTATAATTTAATGAAGGACTTAACCGGCAGTGAAAAAGTAAAAGTTCTGCTGGCACGCGCGCTGTTCGGCAATCCAGACATCCTGCTTCTGGACGAACCGACCAACCACCTGGATCTGGCAGCGATTGAATGGCTGGAAGAATTCCTGATTGAATTTCCGAATACCGTTATCGTTGTTTCCCACGACCGTTATTTCTTAAATAAGGTCTGTACGCATACCGCTGATATCGACTATGGTAAAATTCAGCTCTATGCCGGAAACTATGATTTCTGGTATGAATCCAGTCAGCTAATGATCAAGCAGATGAAAGAAGCCAACAAAAAGAAAGAAGAAAAAATCAAGGAGCTGCAGGATTTTATTTCCCGATTCAGCGCCAATGCTTCTAAATCGAAACAGGCAACCTCAAGAAAACGCGCTTTAGAAAAAATTGAACTGGATACGATTAAACCGTCCAGCCGTAAATATCCATATATTGATTTTCGTCCAAACCGCGAAATCGGAAACGAAGTTCTTTTTGTCGAAGGGCTGACAAAAACAATTGATGGTGTAAAGGTACTTGACAATCTGACATTTACTGTCGGACATGATGATAAGATTGCTCTGGTCGGCGGAAACGAGCTGGCCAAGACTACGCTCCTGCAGATCCTGGCTGGTGAAATGGAACCGGATTCCGGTACCTATAAATGGGGTGTGACAACTTCACAGTCCTATTTCCCGAAAGATTATACCAAAGAATTTGACAATGACCTAATCATCGTAGACTGGCTGACCCAGTATTCCGAAATCAAGGATGCCACTTACGTGCGTGGTTTCCTCGGACGTATGCTCTTCGCCGGTGAGGATGGCGTAAAGAAAGTAAAAGTACTCTCCGGCGGTGAGAAAGTGCGTTGTCTGCTTTCCAAAATGATGATCAGCGGCTCCAACATTCTGCTTTTTGATGAACCGACTAATCATTTGGATATGGAAGCAATCACTGCACTCAACAATGGTATGATCAAATTCCCTGGTGTGATCATTTTTACCTCCCGTGACCATCAGATTGTACAAACAACCGCAAACCGTATTATGGAGATCCTGCCAAATGGCATGCTGATCGACAAAATTACTACTTACGATGAATATCTGGCAAGTGATGAAATGGCAAGAAAACGTCAGATTTATACCGCAGAAGTACAGGAAGAGGAATTTTAAAAATAGATAACTCCCGGCAAAATGCCGGGAGTGCTTTTTTCCATTCACATATTACGGATTTAACTCCGCAATTCTCGTTACACCCACATAAATCTCCTGGATCTTATTCCAGGTACGTCTGCCGACAATTCCATCCGGCACCAGGTCAAATACACTCTGAAATACTTCCACTGCATTTCGGGTCGCCGGACCGAATATCCCGTCTGCCGCAACCTTCGGGATCAGCGGATAGTTGTTGGATATCGCATTTAACTGCTCCTGAAATTGTCTTACCGCATCCCCTTGAGAACCGACTGTCAGATTGTAGCCCGGCCATGATACCGGAATCCCAGCTACTGCTTCCGCCGAATTCACATAAATAGAATTTCCATAATAATAACGCAAGATTTCGATTGCTGAATAACCCTGATCAGCCAGATTTTTAGATCCCCACTGGCTCATCCAATTCGGACAAGTGACACGATTGCCATCACAATACTGTGTCAGAATCGGTTGCTTCACATTCGGTCTGGACAGATAAGCATTAAACAAGTCATCGACCACTTCAGAAATACTATCAAAAATATTTCTTCCATAAATCCACTTATGGTCAAATGCGGTTGAAGAAGTAATCGTGAAATTAAACCCTTTATTTCTATACCATTCGGTATAAACTCTATTCAGTGTAAAAGACATAATTGCCAGAATATTTGCCTCGAGCGCTGCCCGTGGCCAGGTTGAATAGATTTCACTGGATGCTACATTTTTTATGTAGTCTTTATAACGTACATAATAATCCGTTGCCGTTGTATCACGCGGCGTTCCGTCATGCACAATTACAAACTCAGGCACCACTACTCTGGATAATACGATTTCACCGGAAATATTCATCGGTTTAATCTCATCTTCAGCAATTTTAGGAGGATAGCTACCATATAACGTGTGTGCCGGGATCACGACTACATCCGGTATCTCCTGTTCTCTGATCGGCCGCATGCGAATATCTTGCAGCGAAAGTTCTCCGGCAAAAATTTCACTTCCGGAAAGCGTAATCGTCTCAAATCCATCTGCAGACACCCGAAAAGTATATTCCGCATATGGCTGTATCTCTCCCGGTGTCAAAGAATACTCCAAAAGCGGTGCATCCAGACTAATGACCTCTGTCCGTCCAGACGCATCCGTACGCAGTGTCCGAATCTCACTACCCGGGTCCCCCGTATAAGAAATCTCCACCACCGCATTTTCAATCGGTACATCCCGTACCGCCGACATCACATGTAAACGTAATGTTCCAGTATCCGTACCCTGCTGCATTGCCGATGTATCGCCATTTTGCTCTTTTCTGTTCTTTTCCGCGCTCCATCTGCCTTTTTCAAATGACATTTCCTAATCTCCGGTCTTTTGCTTACTGTCAGTATATGATATTCGGCAATGTCGCAGAACAAAAATATTTTACTTCAAGCACTTCTGCATTCATCTATTTTGCTGCTCTTTGAACCTGAGTCTCTTTGACTACCCCCTCAAAAACGATTTACTTACTGATTATTTTCCACTTGCAGCTTTGCTTCTTTTCATTGTGTGTATATAAGAAAAACCCTTGAAAATACTGGATTTTCAAGGGTTTTCGAGTCTTATTAAAGATATACAAAAATCAGATTAGTTACCCATCTGCTTTGCAAAGTCTTTTTATCTCTAAATCCGAAATATACTGAAAATACTGGAAACATATGCCTTTAACCAATATCGCTTCTATTCTTTTTTTTGCTATTTTTGTACACTTGATGCGAATGTTAGATTACCCCCATAACATATTCATACTCATTTTCATTATATGTACAAATTACTGTTTCTTCAAAGAAATCTCCTACCATCTGAGCTTCTTGTTTCATACGATCAGTAAGTACATGTGCGTAACTTATTGTTGTATTGAAATTAACATGCCCCATGATTTCTTGAATTATCCTAGGATTCATTCCCTTTTCAAAGCACCTTGTACAAAACGTATGACGTGTTGCATGAGGATTAATATTTTCCATAATAAACGGTGTTCTTCCCTCATTTTTGCTTTCTACAATTTCTATCTTGTTCATCATATCTACAATTGTTTTTAAAGAGCTTTCAATACTATGTCTGCTAATTGGGGTTCCTAATGAAGTAAAAAAAACCAATTCATTGAATTGTTTCTTTGTCTTCCATACTCTCCCTTTTACTGCTTTTCTCTGTTGAATTTTTTGCCTTTGGGCTATAAATAATTTCTCTGTTTCTCCAAAAAACGGAATATCTCTAACCGAGTTTTCAGTTTTAGGAGTAGTAAACTCCTGAAACTTCTTTCCTCCGTCATAGTCGCAAGGGAGCTGCTCTCTAACATGAATAAACTTATTATCAAAATCTATATCTGACCATTTCAGGCCAGCAGCTTCACTAATTCTCAATCCCGATAAAAGTAATATTTTATACAACTCAGTGAACCAGTGATTGTTTCTTTCCAGATAATTAATGAATCGCTTCTGCTCTTCGTTAGAAAGAACCCGTCTTTTTACTTGTGATGTTCCTGTTACTATAACCCCCAATGAAGGATTGGTAATTATAAGTTTATTTGCAATCGCAGCATCCAAACTTTGTTGAAGAACACCTACTGCCTCACGTATTGACTTTGGTTGGATTCCTCAATCCAGAGTTTCCTTTACACATATCTGAATATCAATCTGTAAAATTTCATCTAAACGCTTAGTTCCTATTTTACATAAAATATAATTCCTCACACCTCTCGTGTAAGCATCTGGATTATTTCTGTCCAAAGTAGGTTTTTTATAGAACTCAAACCACTTTGCAAACCATTCATTTAAAGTAGGAACTTCCAGTTTGATTTCTGATAGTGCCTTTACCCTAGCCATATTCTTCGCATTATTAAATTTCTTTTTCAGTGCTCCAAGATCTTTATCATATACTGGTGCAATAACCGTTCCATCAATCGTTGCTCGTCCAACATACAATCCGTCTTTTCTCTGGCTTATGCCCTTTCCTAATTCATTTCCTTGTAGATCTTTCCCCATAGCTTTCAACCTTCCCGTAACCTACCCACACAAGAAAATATCCAGCATATTTTGAGACTCAATAGATAATTATTGCCGTTTCTTCACAATATCACTTGTATCAATATTGTATAGTTTTTCAAATGTTTCAATACTCATCATTACCATATGGCCAAAACCATTTTTAGTAATAAATACCGGTTCATTTGAACTATAACAAAGTTTTGAGATTTCGGTGGTATCTTTTAATTTATTAATTGGTATTATTTTCGGCATATATTGTTATCCTCCCTGCTCAAAATATACCATAATTATCCCACATACGCAAGTCTTTTTACATATTTAACCGATATTTTGCGTTCTTTTTCAATTCTTCATCAAGAAACTCTTTGTGTATGAATACTCTTCTCCCAATACGCACAACATAACGACATGTTGGTTTTTTTATAAGCTCACGGCCTTTTGTTTTACCTATTTTTAAATACTCACAGAATTCTTCAAATGTCATCAGCGTATCATCCATCTTTTTCTCCTCTCCATTATACTAAGAAAACAATTTTCAAGTACTCCACAGTTGGCTGCCGGATCACAGCCACATTAGTATCACCATACTATCTTTTCAGACCGGATCAGCTAATCTCCCCTTTCCAAAGATTTGCTAAAAAATATTGCCCGAAATTCACAAAGCAATATCACCTATGGACAGTTGTTGGAAGCCTGTGGTTACACCGGACAAAATGAGAGTATTTTTGATATGTCATTGCTCCAATCGGAATCGGCCAAATTTATGAAAGCTATCATACTAACCTCTCTGGAATCTTTAAATATTGCTTGGACGTTAGAAACTAATATTCCTGATTGCGATCTGGTCATAACACTTATGTCCGATCCCACGTGTTGTTGGTATTTTGGATTTCTTTCACCAATACCTAAAAGTCAACTGCAAGAACATTTATCAACCATTTATCTTGCTTTACTCTTCCACTCTATAAAAAGCCACGACAAATATAGTCTTGTTAGCCACGCCATTTTATCTATCAAATAAAATAGTATCACATATGGAATACTCGATATGATAATCCGTTTCTTATTGATATATGACAACCTTCCTTTAATGTATCTAATCAACTTCTTTTTATTCAATGTTCCGGTCCCCGTTCTTTCTGTCTTGTCTTTTCGCGCTCCCTATGTGCTGCCATACGCTCCTTTACGTTCTCAAGTTTTCTTCGAACCGACATTTTTTTATTTTTAGTAAGTTGTTTTCCTGTATATTCTTTAAACGCAGCCGTCATAACCTCTACATCTTTTGCTTTGAAGAACACAAAATATCTGGGTGGAGATACCGACCTATCTTTTTTCAAGCTGAAATCTATACCGTACTTCCGAGCATATTTTTCAAAGGATTTGATATTGCCTTCTGTTATTTCAATATTCGAAAGCTGATAGTTCTGTTTCATCAGCTTCTCCATATCTTTTCCTTCTTGAAGCATGATGGCGCTCACTTCTGTTGGATCTACAATCTTTGTCCCTGTTACTGTATACGTCAAGGTCTCCCACGGATTCGTAACATATACTACCGAACCCTCTTTCAAGTTTTCGATCATCTGAAAATAGGCACTTCCACGCCAGCCTCGATGTGCAGCAATGACACAATTAGTATTTTTCCCTCCAATCGGCATACTCGTCCCCGCCAATACCGCTGCCCCTTTTGCCAGATTATCCGAAGATGCTCCAATATATAACGGCAAGCGTACTTCCATTTCTGGAATCTCTATATAGCCAATCGCAAAATCCTCATTATTTAATACCGACAGATCAACTGGTGTCTGCTCATAACACCATGCATCGGCAATTTTCTGCCCCTCTGTGACAAGTTGTTCATTATACTGCTTCATTTCCTCATACAGTTCTGGATAAGCCATCGGTTTAGCTTCCGTTTGCTCTTCTTCCTGTATATTCATATTCAATACATTATGGTTTCCTTCAAATTCTCTAATAATCTGTCCTACCTCTCTTTGCGTATTCCATTCCCGGAAGTTTGGATAAAAAAAGCAGCCTATTCCGAACAGAAACAATGTTATCCCAGCAGTAATCCTTATTCCTTTCATCTTTCTATCCCACTTTTTTATTCTCTGTTGGCAAAGCATCCTGTCCATTTTTATCCTCTAAATTTTCATGGCATATTTCCTCCTCTCCACATGTTTTGCACTGTCCCCCCATAACAGCAGATATCGTACAGGGAAACTTTTTCCCTGCACGATATCTGCTGTTACTCTAAAAAATATAAATTAATAGTTTGCCTGTGTTCCTCCCGAATCAGTTCCAGCCCCGTTTTCCAATTCCGCAGCGTTTTCTCTGACACGATGCGCAAGAATGCACACTCAATGCCAGGTATCCATTCGAGCAGGCGATAAAATTTTCAAGGTGCGTAAAAAGGAACTTTCTCAAACCTTCTCTGAAAAATTTTCCTCTCCACTAATCACAGGTTTCGTGAATAAAAAAATACCCTGTACTAAAATTTAATTCGACTATTTATTACCTCAGCAAAACTCTTAACCCAAAATATGCTGCTGCTATGAGACACAATGTCACATAGCAGCAGCATAAAATTTCTGTTCAATAGCAAATTTCAGAAACACCCGCCAGTGATTCCTAGCTTCTGCATTTTTCCATTTAATTCCGTTAAAATCCGCTTACGCCGATTTGCAACTGTTTTCCGGCTGCAACCACAAAGCTGCGCTGTCTCTTTTACAGATAACTCTTGAAAAAATAATAGATACAACAAGTAAATATCTTTCTCTGGCAAACCATCCAACACCTCTCTAAGCTTGTCCACGCACATACTTTTGATCGCCGTTTCTTCCAGACTATCTTTCACAGAAATAACAGCTGTACCTTTTTCCTGCAGTTCTTCCAGACTGCAAACACCATATTTCTGATTCTTCTCTTGCTGATATCGCTCTCTGCGTCTTGACTGATACCATTCTAAATAAACCTCTCGCGTCACTTCTACAAGCGTACCATCCCCCATACGCAAGATATAACATTTTCTTTCTTTTGGTTTTTTACCACGCATAAACATTTCCCTTCTTTTTACTTCCACCAGAACTAGATGTGTAGCATTCTCCCAGTTCCGGATACTTTTTTCTTATCTTTCGAATGGCATTTGATATCGTTTTCGATATAATCGGAGCGGAAACATCAAGCTCCTTTGCAATTTCTTTTTGTGTTTTCTGATACAGAAAAAACTGAACGAAAATCAAACGCTGCCTTTCCGTTAAAGACTCCATAATTTCTCTAATCAATTCTTTCTCAAGAAATCTCTCTAAGGGTGACTGTTCAGCTCCGCTCAACAGATTCCAGTCTTCTGCAACCGCACTGTAAGAAATATGTTTCTCCTGATCTCGCGATTCCTGGTTATGACTTACTCTGTCCTCCCCTTCCAAAATCAACCGTATGTACCATGCCTGGCAATCAAAAAATCTTCCTTCAATACAAATGTCCTTTCCACACGAATGATAAAAATAATCATTACAATCATGAACCGAAAACACTGTCACATATTTACCAATTCGGTAAACAGCATATCCGCATTGATACACCTTAACTTCCGTTCCAATATCCAAACATTTACTGACAATCACTATTTCCGAATCCTGCAAATACTTTGCAGTTGGTACTTTATTCTTTTTATCTGGATACTGTATGCTTTGTTTGATTTCCCACAATGTCAGCATAAAACTACCTTTCCACAAAAATTTAGGGCTGACCAAAGCAAAACTGAACTAAAAAAGGCAGTAAAAAAGAGCTTCTGGCTGACCCGTTTTTTTTATTACGGAATCCCGAAACTTTTTTACTGCCCGTATCTGATTGTATTTTAAATTCAATCCATTTACTTTCCCAAGATATCTGATAAAAATACCTCTGACTTATGTGTTTCTTCATCTTGCTTTTCTTTTTCAAAGAAAACCGAATAATCACCCATCGCATCATATGGACATTCCTTGCGATATTCCAAATTTTCTTCCTTTACCAAATTTTTCACCCCTCTCTGTTTTACACATATATCAGATATATTTAGAATACTATTTCAATTACTTTTTTTCTTTAGCACCAATTGGGTTTTCATTCACAATGTCGTGTGTATTTTTTCTCATGGCAGATACCAATCGCCTCTATTAATGTATTTAACGTACGCAACACCACTTCTTTCTCCCCCTGTCCTAAGTTATCAATTTGATGCAATAGTCTCTGCATCTGCCAGTCACCTTGAAACGAACCAATTTCCCCAAGCAATTCACTTGCACTTACTCCGAGCGAATTTGCCAATTTACGAAATACCTCAATAGACATATCACTTTGTCCACCTTCTACCCGGCTTACAGTATTCAAACTCACACCAGCCATTTCCGCAAGTTTTTCCTGTGACCAGCGAAGTTCTATCCTTCGTTTACGAACTCTTTCTCCCAGTTCTACTAAGCCTTTCGATAATACACGTCCTCCCAATCCGGCACTTCCTCCCATAATTGATTTTCACTTTACGTCACAATGACGCAAAGTTTAAAAAACAGCAGCCAAACAAAATTTAGCTGCTGAAATATACCCTCTATTCACTTTTCCAACCGTTATTGACTTAACCAAACAATTTTTAATTAGCCAAAAGATGCATTTGACACCTTATTTCATCAGACAAAATTTACAAAAATCAGCCTCCTGTAAACTTTTTCTTCCAAATTCATATTATAACAATTCTATTTTCTTTGGATATTCATACCCTCTTTTCTTATAGCTTCTCTTAATCAATCGTTTACACTTCTTACGCACTTCAATATCTGATATATTTTTTATAAAATCTATCAACCAACTCTCATACAAATCAGCTTCATAATCCATATCAAAATAATAATCCTCATCATCTATCAATTGCTGCAAAAATACAAACTGTTGTCGAAAATATTCTTCATACTCATTCCAAAGCGCTATGTGATAATGCTGATATCCTAGAAAATCCACAATGTAAGATAACCGGTCAAATTCTTCCAAACACATTTTTTTATTTCCTAGTAAAAAATCCCTATTACGCTCACCACAAAATTGCAAAAATACATATTTTTCTTTTTCTGCTCGCTGCATAAACTTTCCCTCTTTCGAAAACCTATTCTTTAGAAACTTAACACTTCTCTTTTGTCTCACTTTTACAACCGATTTTATTCTCTATGAACTGTAAAATCAATAGAAAATGAAAAAATGAGACAAATACTTACTTTTACTGGGAGGAATGTAAAATGCCCAAACCACTCACAAAATCAGGTAAAAAAAATTTAATTAGCCAACAGCTTATCCAGCTCCGCAAAATGCACAACCTTTCTCAACGTGATCTTGCTCATAAACTTCAGCTTGCAGGTTACGATATGGATAAAAATGTTATTACACGTATCGAAACCAATAAACGCTATGTTACGGATCTGGAACTAAAAGCTCTAACTGAAATTTTTGAAATATCATATGAAGAATTGATTGATGGTCAAAAATGCAAAGTGTAATGCTCTGTTACAGTTTGATTTTTTCAATGTCTATTTTTAGATTACATGTTAATTAATCTGAAAAAAATTTATCCTTTTTATATACTAACAACAGCAATTTACCTTACAATACGGGTTACTATTCTACCAATCAAAAATTTTCTACTGTACCACCAAGATCATATCCTTTTTAATAATCTATATAAGTGTTCCATGTACGTCAATTGTATTTCCTAATAACAGCTAAACATCTCCCCACATATCATGATTTACCTCAACTTGATAAAAGTTATTCATCGTCAGCATTGAATTGTAAAGTACTGTAAGTAAATAGGCTTTTATATTTCCTACCTTTGTTGTATTGCTTTTCAGGCATTCCGTAACATATTCGATATGCGGATACTGAAGCTGCATAAAGCGGCTCTTTACAATCTCTACCGGCCTGTCTACTCCGGCGATCCGTACCATTTGCCCTTTCGGGAGCATCATGACTTCTACCATCAGTTCTACCAGTTCATCAACTTCTTTCTTTGTTCCATATCCCCTGTGTTCAAAAGCTTCGTAAGAAATATTTTCACGGATCAATGTGCGGTAAGCATTCATCCTCTCTATCTCATCCATCGTCTCCTCTTTCGTTTTACCTGCAGCATAAGATGGATAAGATAGATAATCCTCAGTATCACTAATATCCGTCTTACTAAAATCAATATCATTATACTCAGTATTATTATTATCAGTCTTATTACCGTTTGATTTTGGAAATTCTGGAAGTATGATTTTCATACCTCTGGAAGTTCGATTTTCATCCTTCCTGAAGTTTGATTCTGGAAATTCCTGAAGTATGGTTTTCACACTTCCTGAAGTTTGATTTTCATACTTCTGGAAATTTGATTCTGGAAATTCTGGAAATTCGGTTTTCATACTTCTTGAAGTTTGATTTTCATACTTCTTTGTATTTTCAGCACTTTCCGGACATTTTTCTTCCATTTCCGGAATATTTTTCAGCATGAAATTCTTCACATAGATTACATTTGGTCTGCCAAGACCTAATCTTTTCTTCTCTATCAGACCAATCCCTTTTTCAGAATCAAGCTCTGCAAGGTTCTTGACTGCTTTCTGCCTTCCGCATCCCAGCAGTTCCATAATCTCCTCTATGGTAAAAATGATATATACCCTATCCTCTTCATCAAACCAGCGGTTTTTAATACTGAGGCTCATACGGTCTAGCATCAGACCGTATAATACCTTTGCCTCACAGGACAGTTCTTTAAAGCACTCTGCCGTAAACAAGACTTTGGGAACACGGTAAAAACTATACTGTTCTGCTTCCATGCCCCGAAAATACTCAAACTGTATCTTTTCCATTGACCGGTTCCTCCTCTCCCATTTCTTTTTTCCACTGCTCCAACAACCTGTAGATTACTTCTTCCATCTCTGTTTTTGTGTATGAAGGCGGAAAATAATCACGAACCTTCTTTGCTGGAATTGTAACACTCTGATTGCCCTTTTCTTTTCTGATAAGGACTGCAAACACTCTTCCTTCTGTCAGCTCACCACTCTCCTGCATGATCTTTAGCTGCTCTGCCTGTGCCTTTGACGGATATACACCGCAATCCACAACTGCACCTACTACCCAGCCTTGTGCTTCCTTTGTCAAATAAGACAGCTTCTCCCCTGCCATCATGGGTATTTTCCCATTATCTACTGCTTCCAGAAGTTCTTTTACAAGTTCCGTCAGACGGATATACCTCTGTACGGTTCTTCCGCTGTCGCCAGCAGTTTCACCCACAAGGACTGCCGTATTTTCCCCTTTACTCCCCTGGTGTTTCAATGCTTCATACTTCATTCTATAAGCATAAGCTTTTTCACTGGGCAGTATATCTTCCCTCTGAATGTTCGTATCCACCATGATCACTGTGGCCGTATCATCATCCATCTCCCGGATGATCACTGGCATTTCAGAAAGACCTGCTAGCTCACAAGCCCTCCATCTACGATGTCCAGCTATTACTTCATAGCCTCCTGCCGGATATGGACGAACAATTCCCGGCATCAATACCCCATATTGTTTAATGCTTTCTACCGTCTCCTGCATTTTTTCATCATCCGCAACACGAAACGGATGGTCTTTAAAAGTGTGTAACTGTGAGAGAGGAACGGTTGTCACCCTTTCCCCTGAATCTAAAGAAGCTGTACCAAACAGATCATCAAAAGAAGTCAGCTTTACTTTCTCTGCACTTTTATTCATTGTCCAGTACCTCCTCCGTCAGATAACGGTATCCCTCTGCTACGATTCCTTTCGGATCATGGCGGTAAATGCTCTTTCCCTCTGCGGGTGTTTCTGCGGCTCTAATAGACATGGGGATGCAGTTCGCAAAAATATGTATCTGGTTTCCATAAACCTCCCATATCTTCCGGGCAATATCCCTTGCAAAGTTTGTACGGCGGTCTACCTTTGTAAATAAGATTCCCATAATGGAAAGCTCTGGATTCAGTTTCCTGCGTACTCTTCCTATGGTTTTAATAAGCTGCTGAAGCCCTTTGACCGGAAGATAAGTTGCTTCAACGGGTATTAGAACACTGTCCGCCGCTACAAGGGCATTAATCGTTATCATACCAAGGGATGGCATACAGTCAATCAGGATATAATCGTAATCCTTTTTCCGGGCGGAAAGATACTGGCGTAATATCATTTCCCGGCTCATTACATTCACAAGGGCGGTTTCCACCCCTGCCAGTTCAATATTTGCAGGGATAAAATCAATCCCTTCTTCATGCCTGATCATTCCCTCCCGTGGTTCCAACTCCTCATCATTAATTACCTTTTCCATGATATTTGACAGTGTAACCTCCAGTTCATCCGGCTCCTGTACTCCCAGACTTGCAGCCATGCTTCCCTGTGCATCTGCTTCGATTAATAGCACTCGTTTCCCTGCTCTTGCCAATCCAATCCCTAAATTTACACAGGTGGTGGTCTTCCCCACTCCGCCTTTCTGGTTTGCGATTGCGATAACTCTGCACATATTACTTTCCTCCGTCTTTTATTTATCTTCTTTTTCTATTTCCACATAAACACGGACATATTGATCTGTTCCCTTGTTTTTAAACGGCTTCGACACATCCCTCACTTTAATTTCCCCGTGTCGTTCCATAAGTCCCTTGAACCAGTGAATATCCTTTAAGGTTCCCTGCATTCTAATTTTCAACATAATTGCCCTCCCAATCCACATAAAAGCAATATTCTGGATAACGTATTTTAATCGCTTCCAAAAATACCATGCGCAACCACAGCAAACTAATTCCCGTACCGTCCAAAGACTACACTCCTGTAATTGCCCTTCCAGATCAGAATCTTCAAAACTATAAATACTGGGTATTCCGTTGCAGTAAAAATTAAACGCCATCCGAATAATTTTTACACTGCCGCTAGTCTGCCAGCCTTTCTGCAGACACTCTAGTTTCACACATCCTGTCTGAAAATCATAAATCTGCTTCACATGATCTCTGGTGTCACGGTCAACTCCAAAGCAGTAGACCAATGCTTTATGGTACACATCCTGATACCGGCATTTGGGCAGATACTTTTGATAAAATTTTTCATGTTCCTTGTTCTTGAAAGTAATTGTGCGAGTTTTTTTCTGATTTGCTCTTACCGCTGTGCTGTTCATAGTAAATCCTCCTTATAAATTTTAAGTTTTTCAAATAGCAATACCAGACTATCTGAATTTTGATATTTCATATCATTTCTCAAAATATAACTGAAACTTGTATAACTTCGCCGAAGATAGATTACGTCCTTTCTATACAAATTTAGATTTGAACAGTGTACAAAATTAAGCGGTGATAAACGATACCGAACGGTGTTGAGCGATAGATTTGAATACGAAAAAAAGCCCTGAAATACTGGCTTTTCCGGGAATTTCTTCCCGTATTTCCAGTATTTCAGGGCTTTTCATATATTTTTTGATAAAAAATTTTTTACTGTCCCATCTGTGCAGCAACCTCAGCCGCGAAATCTTCATTCTTTTTCTCCAGACCTTCGCCTGTTTCAAAGCGCACAAATCCCTTTACAGAAATATTAGCGCCGTTTGCTTTTGCAACAGAATCTACATATGCCTGTACAGTCTGTTTTCCATCTTCTGCTTTTACGTAGATCTGGTCAAGCAGACAAATCTCTTTCAGTTCTTTGTTAATACGTCCCTGAATCATACCCTGGATTACCTTTTCCGGTTTCTGAGATTCTTTCGGATCATTCATAATCTGAGCCAACAGGATTTCTTTTTCGTGTGCGATATGCTCCTCACTTACTTCATTTCTGTTAGTGAACTGCGGTTTCATCGCTGCAACCTGCATACCAATATTTTTCGCCATCTCTTTGATATCATCGTTTACAACATCAGTTGCAACATCGATCAGAACACCGATCTTACCGCCGGCATGTGTATAAGAAGCAACGAAACCATCTGCTTCTTCTACTTTCTCAAATCTTCTGATATTCATGTTCTCGCCGATCACTGCGATCTGGCCAGCCAGTGCTTCTGCAACTGTCTTGGAACTATCTGCTGCCCATGTTTCTGCCATGAAAGCTTCCATATCAGCTGCATCAGAAGCCAATGCCTGTGCAGCAACTTCCGCTACATATCCCTGGAATGTCTCATTCTTTGCAACAAAGTCTGTTTCTGCATTTACTTCTACAACAACCGCTTTCTTCTCGTCATCGGAAACCAGAACCTTGCAAAGACCTTCTGCTGCAATTCTGCCTGCTTTTTTCTGAGCGGTAGCAAGACCCTTTTCTCTCAGGAATTCAACAGCCTTGTCCATATCACCTTCAGTAGCAGTCAGAGCCTTTTTACAGTCCATCATGCCTGCTCCTGTTATTTCTCTTAACTCTTTTACCATTCCTGCTGTAATAGCCATTTGATTATTCCTCCGTCTCTGCAACTACTTCTTCGATATCAGTTGCTTCTTCTGCGTACTCGCCTTCGAATACGATATCCTGCTCAGCACCCTGATTTGCTTCGATAACAGCATCAGCCATTTTAGAAACAATCAATTTTACGGCACGGATCGCGTCATCGTTACCCGGGATTACGTAATCCAGTTCTTCCGGATCACAGTTAGTATCGCAGATACCGATCAGCGGAATACCCAGTGTATGTGCTTCCTGAACGCAGATTCTTTCTTTTTTCGGGTCAACTACAAAGATTGCATCCGGAATCTTTTTCATTTCCTTAATTCCACCCAAGTTCTTTGTCAGTTTTTCCATCTCTTTTTTCAGAGCGATCACTTCTTTTTTCGGCAGAACATCGAAAGTTCCATCCGCTTCCATAGCCTCAATCTGTTTCAGACGTGCAACACGGCTCTGGATTGTTTTGAAGTTTGTCAGCATACCGCCAAGCCATCTTTCGTTTACATAGAACATTCCACATCTCTCAGCTTCTGTCTTAACAGCGTCCTGAGCCTGTTTCTTTGTTCCTACAAAAAGGATGCTTCCGCCGTTTGCCACAATATCACCTACTGCATTGTAAGCATCATCTACCATACCTACGGATTTCTGCAGATCGATAATATAGATGCCGTTACGCTCTGTGTAGATGTACGGAGCCATTTTCGGGTTCCATCTTCTTGTCTGATGTCCGAAATGAACACCTGCTTCCAGTAACTGTTTCATTGAAATAACACTCATTTTTTTGTCTCCTTTTGGTTTTTTCTTCCGTATCCTTTCCTTTTTCGGAAACCTTTCGGCACCATCCTCAAAATAAAGATACGTGATTAATTTACGACCTGAATATCATAACACAACAATGCCGCAGATGCAAGCACTTTCTTACATCTACGGCACTGTTTTTACCATAGCATTCTGTTTTCTGTGAATCTACTCGTTAACTGTTCCTTCTCTTTTACTCATGACGCAAAGCGTCGATCGGATTCAGGTTCGCCGCCTTCACTGACGGCACAAAACCGAAGATAATTCCGATGATCATAGAAAACAATACAGAAACCAATGCAGCCGGAATACTGATCGCCACTGGAACTTCCGCCATTCGTGAAATTGCCTCCGCCATACCAACGCCTGCTCCGACACCGATAATTCCACCCATGCTGGTAAGCACAGCTGCCTCCGTCAGAAACTGCATTCGGATAGCACTCTTTTTCGCTCCGATCGCCTTTTTCAAACCAATCTCACTGGTGCGTTCTGTCACAGATACCAGCATGATATTCATAACGCCGATGCCTCCTACCAGCAGAGAAATACTGGCAATCCAGATCAGCTGCTGATTCGTGGATTCATTGATCTTCTGTTTTTCCTCCACCAATTTCATCGTATCATTCGCTCTGTATTTGACATCCGTATCTGTGACATAAAGCTTTTCATTCAAAATTTCTGAACATGGCTGACCAATCTTTGTCATCGCTTCTACAGAATCCGCCTTTACAGAAACATTCTGCGGCTCATCAAACTGATATGCGATCCCCCATGCTGCCGATGGCATAAATACCGTCCCAGTTGCCGAGTCATTTCCCATATAGGAATAGTATTCTTCTATACTGTTGATCACCGGCTCAAACTGCGAAGCAATCTGTACGACACCGACAACTGTAAAGGGCTCGCCATTAATCTCAATCGTTTTGCCGACCGCATTTTCTTCCTGGAACAATGCGCTGGCTGCCGCACCGTCCAAAATAACAACTTTGCGGAAATCCTTATAATCCGCATCCAAAAAACCGCGTCCTGAACGGATCGTATATCCCTTCACATCAAAATAATGCATATCTATGCCAAGCACCGATGCCCCCTGCAGAGATTTATTCAAATGATAAATCCCATCCGCATAGGAACGGCTGGTATAGAGCGTTGCATCCACAACGCCATCTACTTCCACAAGTTCCTGACGGGTGCTTTCCTCAATAATCGGTACACCGTACGGTACACTCTCATAATCGAACATCAACGCGGAATTTCCCCTGCAGAGGGGGATATCCACCGCATTTGTACCGGAACCGATCACATTCTGCATCAACTGCTCATTCGTTCCCTGAATTGTGGATACAATCGCAATAATAGATGCAATTCCAATAATAATACCAAGCATCGTCAAAAATGATCTCATCTTATGCGACCAGATTCCCTGCAGGGAAAGTCTTATATTTTCCAGCAATGTTTTTTCCTCCTGTATCTATACTGCCGGTATATGATCAATAAATAATCTGTTCTTCCTTTTCTACCGTTTTCGCACCTTCTTTAACATTTTTTCCATAAGGGAAGGCAATCATATCTTCCGTTGTCACACCTTCCTTTATATTAATGTACTCATAAAGTGTATCGCCGGTACGGACAAACTGCTTTTTCAGGCGTCCATCTTCACCGCGCTTATATACATAGCTCTGCCCGTTTTCAGAACGAACATACGCCTTCGGCAGATAAATTGCTCCCGATATCTGCTGTTTTTTGTCAAAGGTCACTCCCACGTATTCATACGGTGAAAGACCGCTCGTATCATCAATATACGCCAACACAGGATAACTGGAATTGTTTACATTTCCGCTCCAGTAATCTCCCTTTGTAGATGTCGGAAAATGATTGATCTCCGTAACCGTTGCCGAAAACATCCGCATAGTGTCCCAGGAGGTTGCGGTAAGTGTATCGCCTTTTTCCACACTGTCAAGATCGAGTTCACTGACTGTCGTCTGCAGGTACAAACCGCCTTCGCTCGCCAGAACCATATACGCATCACCGGATTTTGTATCGTCATTCATGGATTTTACAAAACCATTCACTGAACTGACAACGGTAGATTCCGCCATCTGATTCTCATATTGTTTCAGTTTCAGTCTGGCTTCTTTTTCATCCAGATTCAGCTTTCGGATCTCCCGTTCTTTCTCCTTGATCGCCTGCGCCAGTTCTTCTGCAGTATAACTCATATCTGTATTGTCATCCCAGATTCCATCACCCCAGCCGTCATCCCAGCCGCCGTTTCCACCGTCTCCTAAATCCTCCGGAATATCTTCTTCGTAACGTACAATGCCGGAATCGCTGCTGAAAATCCAATAGGTTCCCGGACCAAAGCCATACTCTGTTAAAATCGTTCCATCCAGCCCTACACTGCGGATAAACGCGCCTGTAATTGTATCCGATTCGCGAATCTCCAAAGTGACATAACAGCCATCATTCAGGCGTGTCGTTCCCGCCTCGTCAAAACCAAGCACCCAGTTTACAAACGTATTCTCAATCCTCACACCGTCTTTTACGAAGAATACATAAGGATCATCTGCAGTACCGCTTCCTTTATAATATTTTTCTTTCACTCCACTGTAATAATCCAATGTTTCATGTGGATTCAACTTCACAATCGGAGACTCCTCCGGCTCCAGATAAATCATTTTGATTGACAGAATCAAACGGTTTTCTTCATGTTTCCACGTAAAAGACGGAATATAATTTTCTACCATTACAACTGCTTTCAGTTCATGATCCGGATCCGCTACGTTCATATATTCCGCCGGCCACGCCTGCAGCGCGTTCCACTTCACCGTACTATAACTATTGTTCATATCCGATTCCGGCTTGCCTGACGGCTCTGTCTCCGGGGTCTCAATTACTTCTGTTGAAGTTTCCGGCTCCTCCGGTATTTCATCTGTGTCAGGAACCGTATCCGTCTCGTCTTCGCTGCCTTCTTCGATCACATCCTTACCTCCGGTGATATTTTCCAAAATCACAATCGGATTTGTCTGCTCGATATCATCACTCCGGTAAATAGCCAAATTCATCGAAGTCGGCCACAGTATATCTTCATTTGTACCATGATACCAGGTAATCTTTACATCCAGCTGTTCGATTGGAAGCTTCTCTTCCGTCTCGGTTTGCGTTTCGGATTGTGTTTCGGATTCACTCTCCGACGATATCTCCGTTATTGTCTCAGACTGTAATTCGCTTTCACTTTCCGATTCACGTTCAGAAATTTCTTCACTTTCCTCCTGTGGTCTCTCCACTCGAATTACCGTATCGTCCTCTTTATTTTTCGACACATGAAAAATCAATTTCTCTCCGACCACTTCCGATGCCTTCAATTCAATCTCAACATAGGCATCCTGCAGCGGACCTCTGCTCTGCTGCTCTGTCAGTCCTCCATGGAACATCAAGGTTAGCTTTGCCACATCACCGGATTCATATTTCGGATCCATCTCTAGTGTAAAACCACCAATTTCCGGATAATCCGTTCCGTCTATATTTGACGTACCAACCAGTTTTCCGGTTCTCTTCTCCGACAGCGTGATTCCCTTGATCCACATGGTGTACGTATTTAATTCTTGAAACTGTATATCTGCACTCTCTTTAAAATGTGGAATCAGTTTTATATTATTTTCCGAGAGCTGTATCTGAAACTCCGTACCGTTTTCTTCTTTTGTTTCTGTCAATGTAATTTCTTCCGCTTCCGTCACTTCCTTTGCACGAACATACCATAGGAATTTCTTCAGACTCTGATTCAGTTTCGGCTTTTGAGACTCTTCAGATTCCCCTTCACTTACTTCCTCACTTTCCTTTTCCACATCTCCAGTCGCATTTTCCAAATCATCCGGTGTCAAATTATCCGAAACGTCCGTTCCCAATTCTGTCTCCATCTCTGTACCCGGTGTCTGCGGCACTTCCGTCTGTGCTGTTTCTGTCTGCGGCACTTCCGTCTGTGGTGCTTCTGTTTGCGGCGCTTCTGTTTGTGGTGCTTCTGTCTGCACTGTTTCTGTTCCTGCCTGTTCCGTCTGCGTTTTCTCTGCATCAGAACTGTTCATGTCCGCAATCGCTGATACATCAGCTGTATTCTCTGTCGCACTGTTTTCCTGACTGGCTGTCATCATACGACCACCATTCACAATACGCGCCTGATCTTCACTGTCAATCTCATCCAACAGACTGCCGTTCATCATCGCCTCTTCTTCTGGAGAACGCTCTACCGGTGTCGTATTTCGCAGCTTCTGCAAATCCGCCTGAGCTGCTTTCAACTCCAGTTCGATTTCTTGCACGGTCAGCTCCTGCAGCTCTTTGTCCAGTTCCAAAAGCGTGGTATCGTATGTAACCAATTTGTCACCAATGCGCACTTTATCGCCTTCTGCGACATACACCTCCTGAATCACGCGATCATCCGGCACGTACACCTGTTGACTGACATCAGAAACGACCGTTCCCGTAACCTGCGAGCCATAATCCATCGTAAGCCATTCTCCGCCGTTGATATCCTGTACAGATACAACCTCCACTTCCTTGTTTCGGTTCTGGATCAGATAACGAATACCATAAATGCCTCCGCCGCCGGCTGCCAGAAGACAAACCAGAAGGATAATCATTTTTTTTCTTTTTTTCTTATTCATCCAAGTTACCTCCGTTCCTCAGAAAGCTCGCCGTCAAAAATATAAACCACTCTTTTGGCATGACGAGCCACATCAGAATCATGCGTAATCATTACCACCGTAACACCCTCATCATTCAGTTTCTTAAACAATTCCATAACCTGAATACTTGACTTAGAGTCTAACGCACCGGTCGGCTCATCTGCCAAAAGAATCTTCGGATTATTTACCATTGCACGTGCAATTGCTACCCTCTGTTTCTGTCCGCCAGAAAGCTGCGTTGGCAGGAATTCCATACGTTCTCCCAGTCCGACCTTTTCCAGTGCTTCAGCCGCACGTTTAGTACGTTCTTTTTTGGATACACCGGCATAGATCAACGGCAATGCCACATTTTCCAATGCCGTCTGCCGTCCGAGCAGCTGAAAAGTCTGAAAAACAAACCCAATATTGTGAAGACGCTCATTTGCCACTTCATTGTCACTTAGCCCCAACACATTTTTCCCGTTCAGCAAAAACGTTCCGCTGGTTGGTTCATCCAGGCAGCCGATGATGTTCATCAAAGTGGATTTTCCACTTCCGGACGGCCCCATGATTGCCACATATTCGCCTTCTTCCACATGCAGACAGACATCCTTCAGCACAGGAACCACCATTTTCCCAGTCAGATAATCTTTATATATATTGTCTAATTGTAAAATCATACGTTTACCTCTTTATATACATTCAGAAACTACTCCTCAAACACCTGAATTTCTTCATCAAATCCGGCTTCTTCCTCAAAAAAATCCTCGGCCATGCTCTCGTCATAGACTTCACCGCCCATGTCCATTTCTTCCTCATAGACTCCGTCATCACCCATGTTCATTTCTTCTTCATAGACTCCGTCGTCACCCATGTCCATTTCTTCTTCATAGACTCCGTCGTCACCCATGTCCATTTCTTCTTCATAGACTCCGTCGTCGCCCATGCTCATCTGACCAGCCTGTGCAATGTTTCTAGTAACCTCCATTCCTTCCTCATAGCCGTCAGCCGGGAATGCAATATAATCCTCTGTGGTAAGCCCTTCCTTAATCTCATACTGCATCATATCCGGATCATATTCACCAAGCGTCAATTCACGTTTCTCCAAACGGTCATTTTCATCGGCAGCCCACACATAATTGCTGAACTGTCCTTCTTCATCCAGAATCAAATAATAATCATCCAGCCATAAACCGCTGCGCTCCTCCATCTGACCGTTATCCGGCTCAATAAATACATGCTGTCCAAGCATCAGTCCTGCCGAATCCTCCAGATCGATATAGAACGGGTAAGAACTTGAGCTTGTCATAGAGGAATCGCCGCTTCCCATCATCATACTGTTTTGGTTTACCGTAGCATTTTCACGGTCGATTTCAGATACCGTTCCGCGCCATACCTGATTTTCATCCACTCGTGAATGCACAAGAACTGCAGTACCTTCCGTCAACTGCTGTGCATTCATCTCATTGACCATCCCCTTGATACGATAATCGCCGGTCTCCATAATAGAAATATATGCATTGGAATCAGAACTGCCGTCATATGTATCTATCATATCCATACTGGAAGAGTCTCCATTTTTATTGACCGATTTTACCACTCCTTTGATTTCGCTTGTCACAACTGAATTGGCAACCTGTCTTTTCAAACTTTCCAGTTCCACCTGTTTACTCTTCTTCTCGTATTCAGAGCGCTTGACAGAGTTTTCCGCCGTCATAATCTGTGTCGTGTAAGCCAGTTTTTCGTCCTCACTTACCTTATCGCGTTCTTTTTTCAGCTGCGCAATCTGATTCTGCGTAGACTCAATCGTGATGTCATAGTTTTCAACATCAATCTCCAGCTGTGCAATATTGTCCTGTGCCTCCTCGGTGTCATAGGAGAACAATCTGGTTCCTACGCTGACTTCCTGTCCCTCGGTCACAAAGGTATCCTTTACCTTCATGCCGCTGGCTACCTCTATGTTCACTGTTCGCTGCGGCTCTGTCACACCCGCGAATCGGGTATGCGAACCACCGAGTCCAACGCCGGTGATTTCTGCCACAGAGCTTACAAACACCGCCTCATCAGAAGTCTTGCCGCCGCCCTTTCCTTCTCGAAATTTAAAAAACCATAATAGGCCGCCGGCCATGACCGCCACTATCAAAATCACTGTCAAAATCCGTATTTTTTTCTTCATTCCGTAAGATCTCTCCTTATAAAAATCACTTAAATATACATGTTCATCCTATCATATTCCATTATCAAATGCACGCAGTATTTTTGATTTCACAGAATTTTCAAAAACAAATGTTCTGGTTTTTCTGCAAAAATTTGACATTTATTGTGACATCGTATACAATAGCTTCGATAAATACAACATATTCTTTTATTTACACAGGAGACCATATGAAAAACAATAAGCTATTTCTGTTACTGTTTTTGTTTATTATCCTTATGTTGACCGGCTGCGGATATGCCGGACCGGAAAAAGCAGTCAAGCAGGAGCTGGCGCTCATTCAGCAGTTAGATGAATCTACCATCAAGAACTTTATCTCTTATGAAGATATTCTTCTTTCCAACACTCCTCTAACTGAAACCGGACCGGATGCTGCAGAAGCCGTAAAACTATTTTTTAAGAATTTCCGATACAAGATTAAAAATTCTTCTGTCAGTTCGGATGGAAGCAGTGCCGAAGTAGTGGTTACACTAAAAAATCTTGATGCCCGGCTGCTGGCCAGAGATCTCTGTCTGGAAATGATTAAAGACTCCGTATCCGGATCAGACAATACCTCCAGTCCTTCTTCCTTTACACTGATGAAAGAATGTCTGGAATCCAACACTTATCCGATTATCGAGACACAGGCGACCTTTCATCTGCGCAAGCAGGACGAACTTTGGCTCATCAGTGAGAGTGCAGAATTAGAGGACGAACTTGTAGGCGGGCTTGTTTCTTATTTGAACAACCCGTATCTGCTTACTCCTGAGGAAGTTCTGGATGCGACACTTGCGCCGACCAAAACATTTGATGCGGCAAACTGGCTTGACTACCTGGAGTTGGATGACATCTTCAATACCGGCAGTACGCTGGCAGCAGAGATTGATCAGGCACTTGCACAGAAAATTGCTGATAATTATAGATATGAAATTCTCGGCAGCACACAGGATGGCGACACTGCCTATGTAGAATTGAAACTTACCAGCCTCGATCTGACGCATGTCATGAATAACTGCCGTAAGGAATTGCTGAATTACGCGCAGACCACAGCATCAATACGTGCCACAGACGAAGAACTGGCGGAAAGCACCGCTTCTATCCTGCTGAAAAATCTGCAGGCTTGCGAATCTTCCACTGAAAATACAATCACAGTCAACCTTGTCAACAACGGATACACCTGGGAAGTACACATCAGCGATATTTTTGCCGATGCGCTGCTCGGCGGCATCGGTACAGCGCTGGAAACTTTGACCGTCTCCAAATAAATGTTCATACAAAAAACCGGCTCCTCTCACAGGAAACCGGTTTTCTTGTTATTTATCTGTTATTTTGCATAAAATTCCACAATTTCTGTATAGCCTTCCGTTGTCAGCTGCTCCTTCTGGAACTTTTTATTCTTTTTCATCATATTCATGCTGACACATCCACCAGCCGCTCTCTTTTCGGTCGCCTGCTTAAATACCTCCAACAATTTTTCTTTCGGCATTCCTTTTTCAATCAGAAACGCCGTTTTTTCTTTCTGTCCCGGAATCTGATAATCCTTTTCCAGAAGCAGCATTACAATACGTTCAAAACCAATAGAAAAACCGCATGCCGGTGTCGCATTGCCGGTAAAACGTCCGATCATTTCATCATAACGACCGCCGCCGCCGACAGATCCGCCAAAACCATCGATACTGATTTCAAAGATCGGTCCGGTATAATAGGACATACCGCGCACCAATGTCGGATCAAAGACAATCTGGAAGTTTGCTGTCTTCACAGCCTCCACACTTTCAATAATCGTTTCCAATTCTTCCGCCGTTTTCGGATCCAATACTCCATCCAGCGTTTCTTTTAAATAACGGATACCCGCAACATCACCGGTCACATTTTCAAACAGACCAATATATTTTTCCACCGCTTCCGTAGAAAATCCCTCTTTTTTCAATTCTTCCGCTACACCATCAATACCGATCTTATCCATCTTGTCCAGAATAATAAATACGGTATCGTAATTTTCCGGTGCAAAACCGCTATATGCCGCCATCGCCTTTAAAAGCTTTCGATCGTTGATACGGATCGTAAAATTCTCAAAATCCAATTTACCGACCAGCGTAGACGTTGCCAGGATTAACTCAATCTCCGCAAGGATTGTCGGTTCACCCAGGATATCGATATCACACTGCATAAACTGGCGGTATCTGCCGCGCTGCGGACGATCCGCACGCCACACATTACCCATCTGCAGAGCCTTAAAAGGCGCCGGAAGATTGTTGGCGTTGTTTGCGTAGTAGCGGGAAAGCGGCACAGTCAGGTCATAACGAAGTCCTCCATCCACAAGATCCATCTCACACTCGGCGGTATCGATTTTCAATTTTTCGCCTCTCTTTAAAATCTTAAAGATCAGTTTTTCATTTTCGCCGCCCTGCTTGCTGCTCAGATTTTCGATATGCTCCACACACGGTGTCTCCATCGAAGAAAACCCAAACTGCTTGTAGGTTTCTTTGATCAGACCGATTACATAGTCACGAATCTCCATCTCTCTCGGTGAAATATCTTTCATGCCGGTTACCGGCTTTTTCTTTAGGCTCATTGTTGTTCCTCCCTTTTCTCTGTTGTTTCCTGCTGCACCCCCATGTCCTCTGAACAGAGCAACATATCTCCGAGCGCATATGCAAGTTCCTTCACTGTATAACCCTGCTGACTGATCATTTCGGGAATATCTTCCTCATGTACTACTTCCAGAAATGTCAGAAAGATTTTCATATCAAAATTTTTCACTTCCGCGATCATCAGCTTCACCGCCGTTTCCAGATCAAAGGCCCTGCGATAAGAACGATCCGATGTCAGCGCGGAAAACACATCACAAACACGCAAAATTCTTGCCCCGAGTGGGATTTCCTCTCCTGCTTTGTTCGCCGGATAACCGCTGCCGTCATAATTTTCATGATGGTAGAGCACCCACTCGGCAATCTCCCGCGAATACCCCTGCGAGTTTAAAATTACATATCCCAGCGCCGCATGGGTACGCACATAGCGCATTTCTTCCACATGCAGAGTATTTTCTTCCTTCTGTACAGAATGTACATACTTCGTCAATTCCAGCTTTCCAATATCATGCAGCAGACCGGCCACAGCCAAGTCATAGCACATGTCTTCAGGAAGCTCCATCCGTTTTGCAATCCGGTACGCCAGATTGCTGACACAGATCCCATGGTTCATCTCTTTTGCCACATCTGTCTGAATAATCCGATATTTATTGCGTTCCATAACTAACCCTGTTCCATGAATTTTGCCTTTCTTGCTATCATTTCGTCAATCCGTTCTATGTAGTTACGAATATCCTTGACATTCTCCACCCGTTCAATTTGCTGTCCGGTTACAATCTTGGTGCTCGCCCCCGCGCCGAGCGCAAGAATACTCTGTTTTTCTTCCATGATCAGAATGTTATAGATGCCCGCCGCGCCCTCTCTGGCGTAACCAACATTTTCGAAATTTCCGGCCATATTTTTCTGTCGGTATAAATAATACGGGAACTGTCCCGCTTCAGTCGCATAACGCGCTGTCATATCCATGATTTCCTGATTATTCTGAAAAGAAATCTCCTGATATTGTTCCTTGAACAGATTGAGACGGGTTGCACGCTTTAAGGCCAGCGAATGCACAGTGATACTGTCCGGTTTTAAGCGCGTCACCTCCTGCATCGTATGTTCCACCTCCGCAAAGCCTTCTCCCGGCAAACCAACGATCAGATCCATATTAATGTTATCAAAGCCAAGTTCCCTAGCCAGCAAAAACGCTTCTACCGTCTGCGAAACGCTGTGACGTCTGCCGATCAGTTCCAGCGTCCTATCGTTCATCGTCTGCGGATTGATGGAAATACGGCTGATATTATGATCTCGCAGCACCTGCAGCTTTTCCCTGGTAATACTGTCCGGACGCCCTGCCTCCACCGTAATTTCTTTTAAATGACTATAATCAAAATGCTGCTCCAATGTACACAGCAGCCGATCCAGCTGATACGGCTCCAGTGTAGTCGGAGTCCCTCCGCCGATATAAATCGTATCCAGTTCTTTTTGTGCCCAGATTCCCGCACAGTTCTCTATCTCATAACAGAGCGCATCCAAATACTCATCCACTCTGTTTTTCCAGACAGAAAGCGGACTGGAACTAAATGAACAATACAGACAGATACTTGGACAGAACGGAATTCCCACATAAAGACTGTAACCATTTTCGTAATTGATTTTCTTTAAAATCTCCCGCTCTCGGTTGGCAATTGAGATCGCCAGTGCTGTTTTTTCATTGCTTGTATAATATGTATTCCTCATATATTCAGCAATCTCGATATTTTTCCGTCCCTCTTCCAAAAGTGCCATCGGAATCTTGGTCGGTCGAATGCCGGTCAGATTTCCCCACGGAAGCGATCTGCCGGTATGCTCCCGAAAACATTCGTAGATCATTGCCTTTAAAACATTTTTTTGTTCTTTGCGGTCTGTCCCGCAAGGCCTGCGGTCACCGCCAAGTGTATTCTCCCTGGCGTCCATCAGACGGATCTCGATCGCATCCTCGTCATAAAAGACCTGCAGTTTTTTCTCCCACCCCTGCGGCTCTTCTTCGCCGTCAAGATACACAGGAACATCCATTCCCGGATAAAAAGCACGTATCAGAGAATGGATATCGTATTCAAAATTTCGTTTATTTAGCTGTACTGCTATCATGTAACTCTCCAATATTAAATGTATGGATTAAACCTTTTTTCATGCGCGACATCTGTCGCCTCCTCGTGTCCCGGATAAATTTTCACTTCATCCGGAAGCACCTCCAGCATCCTTTTCACAGAACGCACCAACTCTACGGAATTTCCGGTCGGGAAATCCGTTCTGCCGATACTCTCACAAAAAATCGTATCTCCTGAAAACAAAACCTGTTCTTCCGGAATATAATAACAGGCTCCGCCTCTGGTATGTCCCGGTGTATGATGAGCGATCAGCTCAAAACCCGCCACAGAAATTTCCTGTCCATCGGACAGCAATCTGTCTGCCTGCACCGTAAATGGCTTTCCCCAGCTGCCCGAAAGGTTCAGCATACTATCATCAAGCACCGTTTTTTCCATGGTCATTGCATAGATCGGTACCTGAAATTCCCGTTTTAATTCCATAGCAGCACCGATATGGTCAAAATGACCATGCGTCAGCAAAATTGCCTTCAAGGATGTGCCATTCTCTCTGATCCAGTCAGATAACAGCTCCGCTTTGTCCGCCGGATCAACAATGAATGCTTCTTTTGTCTCTGTATTGATTCCCAAATATACATTTGTGGAAACCATGCCAATTATTTTCTGTTCTGTCCGAAGTTTTCCCATACTGCTCCTATCCGGCGGTTCGTTCAATATCCAATACACTCTCCACCTGCCTGATTTTGCCAATCAGATAATCCAGCTGACCACGACTCTCCACCTCAAATGACATGGCAATCGTCGCTGTTCCCTGTTTGCTTGTGCGTGAATTCATCCCCAGCACATCTATTTTCTGTTCTGTAAAGATTTTAGATATATCCACCAAAAGTCCGGTACGATTATTTCCAAATATTTTAATCTCCGCCGGGAAACGTCCGGAAACATCCCCGGGCGCTGCCTGCCATTCCGCCTCAATCAAACGCATACGGTCCTCACCCGGCAAGTGAATCATATTAACACAGTCCGTACGATGAATCGTCACGCCGCGTCCTCTTGTCACATAACCGACAATTTCATCCCCCGGAACCGGACTGCAACATTTTGCGAAACGCACGGCCACATCATCAATTCCCTTTACAACTATGCCACTTTTATTGCGTCTGCTGCCCTGCCGTTCTTTAGATACCTGACTGCTGCCCTGTGCAGCATCGAGAACCTGCTGATCCGTCAGCTCCTTCTGTGCCTTCTTACGCTGTTCCTCCAGAAGACGATTTACCACCTGTCCTTCTTTTAGACCGCCATGTCCAATTGCCGCCAGCACTGAATCCCAATCGCGGAACCCATATTTTCCCATTACCGTCTGCATAAACTCCGGTTTTGCCAATTCACTCAGTACAAGCCCTTTGGCCTTGCAGTAGCTGGTAATCATCTCACGGCCCTTAATGATATTATCCTCTTTTAATTCCTGTTTAAACCACTGATTAATCTTGTTTTTCGCCTGCGTGCTCTTAACAATCTTCAGCCAGTCGCGACTCGGCCCTTTCGAATTCTGGGAAGTAATGATCTCAATGCGATCACCATTCTGAATCACATAATCAATATTGACTAACTTACCATTGACACGCGCGCCAACCATCTTATTTCCAACTGCGCTGTGTACACTATAAGCAAAATCAATCGGATTGGAACCGGCCGGAAGGTTTTTCACGTCTCCCGCCGGAGTAAAACAATATACATTTTCCGCAAATAAGTCGAGGTCGCTCTTTAACAGATTCATAAACTCACGATTGTCAGACATATCCCGCTGCCATTCCAGAATCTGACGCAGCCAGGTCATCTTTGCCTCTTCCTGATTGCCGTCCACCTTCCCGCCATTCGACTGTTCTTTATATTTCCAGTGTGCAGCGATACCGTATTCCGCCGTGCGATGCATCTCAAACGTACGGATCTGAATCTCAAACGGCGTACCATTTGGACCAATCAGCGTCGTGTGCAGCGATTGATACATATTCGGCTTCGGCATCGCGATATAATCTTTAAAACGTCCGGGAATCGGCGTATACATCTCATGGATCACACCAAGCGCGCCATAGCA
The DNA here is from genome assembly GCA_050944495.1 of Marvinbryantia sp. Classification (GTDB taxonomy): domain Bacteria; phylum Bacillota; class Clostridia; order Lachnospirales; family Lachnospiraceae; genus Marvinbryantia. Next base: position 134,755 of record JBMNRF010000002.1, on the reverse strand, counting down.
GTCCTTCACCGAATCCACGATAATACGTACGGCAAACAAATCGTAAATCTGATCAATCGTTTTATCCTGATTGACCATTTTTTTATAAATACTGAAAAAATGCTTCACACGCCCGTCTACCTGCGCCTTAATCCCCGCCTCATCAATATGCTTTTTCACGTCATCAACGATCGCCTGCACAAACTTCTCACGCTCGGTCTTACGCAGGGCGATTTTCTCTACCAGATCATAGTAGACATCCGGCTGCAGATATTTCAGCGAAAGGTCATCAAGTTCCACTTTAATCTTAGAAATACCGAGACGCTGTGCGATCGGTGCATAGATATCCATGGTCTCACGCGCCTTTTCTTTCTGTTTCTCCGGTTTCATATATTTGAGTGTCCGAAGATTGTGCAGACGGTCCGCCAGCTTGATGATAATTACCCGAATATCCTTTGCCATCGCCAGAAACATCTTGCGCAGATTTTCTGCCTGCACTTCCACTTTATCAGCAGAATAATTAAGCTGGCCAAGTTTGGTGACACCATCTACCAGCTGTGCAACATCCTCACCAAATTCTTCTGTAATCTCCTCGGAGGTCATAATGGTATCTTCTACTACATCATGAAGCAGCCCGGCAACAATTGTTTCCTTATCCATCTCCAAATCCGCAAGAATAATTCCCACACAAAGCGGATGGATAATATAGGGCTCTCCGGATTTGCGCTTTTGATCTTTGTGCGCTTCTCTGGCGATCCGATAGGCTTTTTCAATCATCGAAATATCTGCGGACGGATGATACTTACGAATACTGTCAATCAGAGTCTTGTAAAGTTCATCCGGATCCGTGAAATCATCCATTTTTTTTATCCTTGCTTCGACTTTTTTAATCTCCGCCAGTTTATCTTTCTCTTCTATTATTGTTTTCTCTGTATTCTCCATCTGATCACCATCCCAGCAACTTTGGTATTACAGTTTTCCCCAAAATACAGGCCATGAGACAAATTACCAAAAGGTTATTTTCCTTCGTAGCATACAACAGACTGTACCTCATAGCCTTCCAACTTCTTGCGTCCGTTCAAGCCTGCAAGTTCGATCAAAAACAGATCCTTTACAATCTTTCCGCCTAACTGTTCAATCAGCTGATTGCATGCCTGCAGGGTACCTCCTGTTGCCAGAAGATCATCGATGACCACTACGCGCTGTCCCGGCTTTATCGCGTCCTTGTGTATCTCAATCTCAGCCGTACCATATTCCAAATCGTATTTTTTAGAAACAGTCTCACACGGAAGTTTGCCCTTTTTACGAATCAGTACAAACGGCTTACGCAGATTGTAAGCAATCGGTGCTCCAAAAATAAATCCTCTGGATTCTGTACCTGCGATCACATCCACTTCATCCGCATTGATCATCGCCTGCATTTCATTGATTGCAAGCTGCAGTCCCTCCGCATCCTGCAGAACACTTGTGATATCACGGAAAATGATTCCTTTTTCCGGAAAATCCGGTATACTTCTGATATATTTTTCCACGTCTTTTTTCATTGGTTCTCCTCCACCGCAGCTAAACTGTTTTTCTTTTTCCAATCTGCTCTTTTACAGACAAAATATATTATAGTATAGCATTGTTTTGCAGATTTATCAAATATAAAAATCCTCCCCTGTCAGAATAAGCGGTATGCTTACCAAACAAAGAAGGATTTTCACAAATTTCATAAAAAAAGAATGCAGGAGATGGGACTTGAACCCACACGATCTTGCGACCACAGGCACCTGAAGCCTGCGCGTCTGCCAATTCCGCCACTCCTGCATTTTTATATTGTACAGCCAGACTGTACTTTTTAGGTAGATATGCGGAAGATGGGACTTGAACCCACACGATGTAACCATCACAAGATCCTTAGTCTTGCTCGTCTGCCAGTTCCGACACTTCCGCATATTCTGTTTTGTAGGAACTGTGTTCCTCACAACGATTGAAAGTATATCAAATGCCAGACAAAAAGTCAATACATTTTTTGAAATTTTTTATTTTATTTTTTTCATATTTTCTGTTGACAATCATGTCAAACTACGTTATACTAACGCTTGCGTGAATCAGACACGCGTTTATATTGAATGCAGGAGTGGCGGAATTGGCAGACGCGCAGGCTTCAGGTGCCTGTGGTCGCAAGATCGTGTGGGTTCAAGTCCCATCTCCTGCATTTTTTTATTTCAAAAGTTCCAGAAAGAAAAACATACCTCACATTGTTTTTTTTACACAAGTGAGGTATGTTTTTCTTTTTCCTTTCTCAGGAAGCAAGTGCCGGATTTTTCTCACAGATTGCTTTCTTCATCTCTTCTGCACTCCCCTTAGTAAACCCATTTTTATCCACCAGAATGCATTTTTTCTCCTTACTGATAATTGCATAAAGATGTGCGGTTTCCTCCATTGTCGCGATATCTTCATAAGCAATCGTCAAACTTTTTTCCGCCTGTGAAGTCACAACCAGATTATCTTCAAAGAACAATACCGACCGTGAAGGCGTCATTGAGCCAGATCTGCGGCAGATAGCAGCATAGCCATTTTTTCTTCTGCTTTTCGGCATAAAATAAAGCATCCATATAAGAATCACAGCAATAAAAAATACTTGCGACAGCAAATAAAACGGACTTGCGCCGTTCGCCAAAAAATAAGCTGCGGCAACTCCAAATAAAATCAGTAAACCAATAACAATCTTTTTTGTGGCCTTTCGGTAATTACGCGCACTGATCTCATTAAAATATTCATTAAAAATTTCCTTTGTGATCTGAATATGATTTTCTGCAAGCGGTCTCATATCATTCCTACCTTCTTTTTTAATTTATTCCTATATACTTCCACTATTTTGCTGCCTTTGGAGAAAAATGTCAAGAAAAACACGCTTCTTACATTCTCTCATATACAAGTTCACGCAAATGCGGATGAATTTCAGCATACACTTTTCCAAAATTAAGCACATGCTGCAGATATCCAATTGTAAGACTGTTTTGGAGATCGATCAATACAAACCCACCTGCTGCTCCATCCCATCCAAATTCTCCCACCGGACTACTTCCGGTATCTCTGATGCGCGTTCGCACGCCCAACGCATAACTGAAACCTTCCAGACCGTGGTTCTGAAAATTTATATGAAAATCCCGGAATAATTCATTTTTTGTCAATTGATCTGTTCTGAGCAAATCAATCGTTTCCGGCTGCAAAATCTGCACATCATTTGGCCCTTTTCCCTTTCGTGCCAACGCATTTGCCAACTTCATATAATCCGTCAGGTTTCCAAACAACCCCGCACCGCCAGAAGCAAAATTTTCCCCGATAATCAGCTGATTTTCTAAGGATACCGGTATAATACCACTTTCCTCCTGACGATACTGCCCTGCAATGCGCATTTTCTGTTCTTCGCTCGGATAAAATCCCATATCTGTAATTCCAAGCGGTTTAAAAAGATACGTTTCTTCATACTGATCCAGTGTAAGTCCTGTAACTTTCCAGATAATTGCGCCGACAATATCATGACACAAGCTATATTTATAATGCGCTCCCGGTTCGTACTCCAACGCATCCTCATAAATTGCCTGTACAATCTGCTCTATCTCTGCTTCACCGGCAGCACGCAGCGACGAAAGCTGCGGTCCATTCATCTCATAATTCAATCCACCAGTCATAGAAAGAAGATTCTGTACTGTCAGATGTTCCAGCGATATCGGTTTTCCTTCCTCATCTTTCTTTTTGATTTCACTCAGCTGCGGGAAAAAATCTGTTACTTTCTGCTCCAAAGAAATCTTCCCCTGTTCCACCAGCTGCATTGCAGCTGTAACCGTATACACTTTCGACATAGAATACAGCCAGTACAGATTCTTTTTAGCGTCCCGATCTTCTGTCCGGTCACCAAAGCAATGTGCGTACAGCAATTTCCCAGCCTGATATACCTGCATTTCTCCACCCGGCACTCCATAATTCTTTCCAAGCCCATCCAAGTATTCTGTTATTTTTTCCCAGTTTTTCATATGCTCCTCATCTTTCTGTACTGATTCGGTGTTACACCGATCGCATCCTTAAATATATTATGAAAATATTTTTCATTTTCATATCCCACACTGCGCGCGATTTCATTAATACGCATATCCGTCTTTTTCAACAGATTCATCGAGTAATCTACTTTTACGATTTTCACATAGTCTGTGAATGTCATATTCATTTCCTGATGAAACATACGACTCAAATGCGCCGGCGATACTTTAAGGCCCTTCGCCACTTCACTTAAGCGACATGGAATCCCCATATTCTCATTCACATAACGCACAGCTTTTTTTATAATCAAATTTTCATTTGCACTTTCCATTTTCTGCATATCCAGTATCGGCAGTTGTTTTTTTATTTCAGGATTGATCATATTTCCATTGATCATCCCATGAATTTTCATTACTATATGGTCAATGTCTTCATACGTAACTGGTTTTAAAATATATCCGATCACACCAAGTTCGATACACTGCTGTGCATATTTAAAATCACTATAACCGCTGATAATTACATACTTTGTTTCCACTTGTTTTTCATATAAACGACGAATCATTTCTAGCCCCGTCATGTCTCCCATACGAATATCCGCAAAAACTACATCCGGGAATTTTTCCTGTATTAACATTATTCCATCATCAGCATTATCCGCTTCACCAATTACATTTATTGATATATCCAATTTCCCCAAAAGACTTTTTATTGTTTCCCTCGCCCTTTTTTCATCCTCAACTATAATCGCTCTCATTTTTCTCCCTTCTTTTGAATAATTGGAAGAATTATCTCTACTGTGGTTCCATCCCCCACAGCACTTTCTATATTGATAATTCCCTGTTCACCATAATACCCCTGCATTCTTCTGCAAGAGTTCAAAATTCCCAGCCCTACTTCTGTTTCTACACTCGGGTCCATCAGCATTTTCTGTATTTTCAATAATTTTCCCTCTTCAATCCCCTGACCGTTATCATAAATTTGAATATGAATACTATCCTTCTCTTTATATAAAAGAATCGTAAGCATTCCACCACTTTGCAATTTAGCAAACCCATGTAAAACTGCATTTTCAACAAATGGTTGTAGTAAAAGTTTATAAATTAATAATTCTTCTACTCCCGGCTCCGCATCAATCTCATAATCAAATTTTTCTGTAAAACGATACTTTTGCAATTGAAGATACTCCTCCAGCCACTGCATTTCTTTTTGCAATACCACTGGCTGATAACGATCCTCTAAAATATAAATTAAGTTGGAAGAAAAAATTTTCAGCATCCGGCTCAATTGATAATCCTGATGTTCAATTGCCATACCATTAATGCTATTTAAAGTATTATACAGGTAATGCGGATTAATTTCCAGTTCTAATGCTTTTAATTCCGCAGTTTTTTGTTGTTTTACACTTCTAATATTTTTTTCATTCTGACATCGAATAATCAATTCCTGTTTTTTCAATTGTCGACTAATTGCATACATCAATAAGATTAATACAATTATATATATCGCAATTGTAATTATCAGTGCACCAGAAAATTTCAATAATGCCTGTTTTTGTATCTCACTAGTGTCTACTGCGCAAGTAAACCCCCAATTCAAGCGATCAACTTCCCAGTACTCCATTTTTGCCTTTTGTAGCAATCCTTCATAATTATCACTGATACTAAGTAAATTATCACCAGAAACAATTTTGAATCCCCATGGAAGTTTCTCGGCCTCAGTAAAGTCAGACAACGAATTATTTTTCATCAAAAAAACCATTCTAGCATATACTCGTCCCTTTTCATCGTACAACGCTTTTGCTACAGCCGTACAGGCAACTTCCTGAAATTCACATACCTGCGTGTAAAACTCTTGTTCACCTCCCACATTTTGAGCAACCGCTTTCACTTTTCCATATTTCTTTTTTGCTTCATTACGAATTGAAATATGATAAATTTCCGGCCAATAATTAAAGAGATATTCTCTATCTTTTTCAGTCAAAAGATAAATCCCAACCAAATCAGCACGATATCCCGACAAATGTTCATTCATTATTTGTTTTAACCACCATGCTGTCAAACTTGGATTATTATCATGTTTGATGGATTCTTCCAATCTTCCATCTTCCACAATTCCGTCAAATACCTGCAGGAAATTTTCAGCATAGTTCTCTATCTGCGCTACCTTTGTATGGTAACTCTCCATAGAAGAATTTAAAATAATATCTGAAAAGGAATTACTACTATATTGCCATAAATACAAAATAATCAGAATAACGGGCACAAATGCCAGCAAAAGAATATACGCCGACATTTGTGTTTTCATACCGATATTCTGATAAATCTTTTTTATTAATTTTCTCATATTTATCCGTCTTTTACACTAATCAGTCTTGCCCCAGAACCATTTCCATCACCGTTTTTGCCCACAAATCAAGATTTTCCGGATGGTAATTAATAGAGCTAATATCCTTCAAAACCAATTCCACCGGAGTGTTATTTCGTTTACATGCATCCAATGTACGTTTTGTTTCTTTTCTAATCAATTCTTCATCCAAATGATCTACCGCCAAATATGCCGGATTTGGTTTATTTGCCATAACAAAATCACATCCAATTTGTGCCGCACCATTATCAACATCTGCCCACGGTGTAATCGAAATCTTCCTCAGATTTGGAATTTCACGCACAATATGAATACGCTTATCCAACGGTTCACAACAACCATAATACACCAGTCCAAAATCTTTAAAGTATTCTTTTACAAACGGAATCTCAAATTCTTCCAGCATTGCCGGGGAAACATTAGAAAAAATCTGTGCTGCGCCACGTCCCCAAACATTCTTTCTGGTCAATTGTCCATTTTTCACACCACCCGGAAGTTCATTGGTTAGTCCTGGCGTACTATGCAAAAAGGGACTGTTGTTATCCAAAAGATTCATCTGCTCCACTTTTTCCAACATAGCTAATCGTACATCTGTAATTTTACGCACCAACTGCAGCATAAATTCTGGGCGATCCATTAAATCCCATAAAAGCGTTTCTACACCTCTCCATTCTGCAATATTATCCCATGGTTCAAAAAACGTCGCATATTCAAGAGCCGTCATTTTTACAGGTAAAATATCTCCCAACAATTCATTTAACCATTCCTCATCTTCTTTATCTGCCTCTTCATCTATTGTAATTTCAGGTACATGAAGTTTTTCAACTGCAGCTTCATCCGGAAGCTGATCAATATATCTATGTGCTACAATACTATTTTTATTATCAAACGCCAAAATATCTTCATGAATATCAATTCCGAAAGATCCAATCGTTATATGGCGCTGCCACGGTATATAATCTACAGCAATTCTATCACAAGCAAAATGACAGAAACGATATAATTCTCTTCTCAGATAGCTTTCCAAACATCGTTCCTTTTCTCCTTCGCACTGCAATTGCATTCCTTCCGCTTTTTCTAACTGATTCCATGGAATCTCATCCACCAACACAACCGGACGAATTGGATTTAAGCCATTCAAACGACGGTACAAAAGAGCACGTTCCTTCATTATATCCTGTACTGCAATTTCTTTATATCGTTTAGCAAGTTCTCTGATTATCTCTCTGTCGCTCATTTTATATTTACTCCTTCAGTTTTGTTTCAAATCACTTTAATTTTCTTCCAAACTCTTCCTGAGAATCATTCTCTATTAAATAAATAGCAGCGAGCAATGCTCCCCAGTGATAAAATTTATCGCTGTTATGTGCATCACAGCCTTCCCCAGTAAAACCATTATAATTTTCATGCACATGACGATGCTCTTTCCATTCTTTCAAAAAAATATGTTTGGATTTTTCTGCAAGATCACAGCAAACATCATCCAGTTCTTTACCTCTAAATGCTAAATAAACCAAAAAATTTAAAGGTGCCCAGATTCTGCCACGCCAGTAATCCTGGTCGCCAAAAGCCTGATCATTATGAGCAATCGATGGTAACATCCACTCTCCGTAAAATTCCTCTTCATTATAATAATGTTCTTTTAAAATACGTTCAATGCGTTCTTTCGTCACATTATCTGCAAACAACGCATAAAAATTGGTTGGAGATATACGCCATGAAAATTCATCATTATCCGTTCTTCTATTATAATAAAATCCCTTTTCCTCGCACCACAACGTTTCTAATCCAGCTTCTGCTCGCTGTTTTCTTCGTCTAAGTTCATCTATATCACCTGTACGTCCAAGAATTTCCGCCAAAGTAATTAAAGAACGACAATCCAGAATATATAAACCAGTAAGACCAACATCCGCAAGTTCCAACATATGTGTTTCCCTATTAAATGGAATATCATCATACATCGGTGAATTATCCAAGCCAGACTCCAGAGCTGCGCCATAGGTATCGTTCACTCCCTCGCTCTCCCAACGATTTCCATATTTTATTGGAATTGGATTACTTCCCCAACAAAGCGCACCGTTTTCTGCCGATCGATTTTGCAGAAACCAAGTATTCCATTGATACAAGGCAGGATACATCAATTCGACTAACCATTTTTCACCAAATCTGCGATACAACTCCACTAACATAGCCGAACCTACTGGTGGCTGGGAACGATCCTCACTTTTCTGGCCGGTTCCATAAGAAAAATTTGGTACAAATCCATCTTCCGTTCGTTCATTCATTATTTCAATCATATTGCTATAAGCCAGCTCTTTATTTCCAAAAGATGCCATTAAAGATGCAAAAAAATTATCCCAACAAAATAATACATACCCCCCACTTCCAATACTCCACAAACGACTAACCGGAGAAATCACCCGATTATTTTTCGGATCATAAATAGTATCCCATGTCACAGCACAAGCCATTGCATGATACAGTTCCTGCTCTTCTTCCGTATACTTGCTGTACTGTTCTCGTACCTGCTGCTGTTTTTTCTTCATAATTTCATGAATTTCTTCTAGTGTTTTCTCCTCTCCTGTGTAAAAAGCTGTCGGACCATTTAAACTTACAGACAGATATCGTGTCATCGACGGAATATTCAAATCTTCTATTTCCTCCTTTGTCACACGAATTGCTATTTCTTTTCCTTGCATTTTCGCTAAAAGTGTTTTTCCTTCTTTAATAACCACTCCAGGGCGATTCCACAAAAATCCACATTCAAGCACCGCAAGTGCGGACTTGGGTTGAAATTTCATCGGGACTACATACAAATAAAACTCTTCTCCTACCTGTGCCGATTCCACCGTAAACTCCATATCACACCATTTCAAAATCACAAACGTATATGTATCATCAAATGCATGATATTGCGGATGCACACTTTCTTTCGGTGTTCTTGCATGTTCTTCCGGAAATCTACCAATCAGCGATTCTCTTAGATAACCGCCTGCACTATATTCTTTCAAGCAAAGATTCAGCGCCAATCCATACGGCATATACACATGTGAAAGCACACTATTAACATTCCAAGTCTTCCACCCTTTTAAATATTCTTCTTTTAATTTTTCATACAATGGATGTATTAGTTTTTCCATAATATATCATCCTTTCACTCCCGCAAAATTCATTCCCTCAATAAAATATCTCTGAGCAAAGAAAAACATTACAATCATCGGCAATACCGCAACTGTTGCTGCCGCCATCATATAATGCCACTCTGTCGTATACTGTGAAATAAATTGCTGCAATCCAAGAGACACAGTATATTTTTGAACATCCTTTAAATAAATCATCGGTCCGATGAAATCATTCCAGGTGTTCATAAATGTAAATACGCAAACCGTCATCAGCGCCGGCTTACTCATCGGCAGCATAATCTTCGCATAAATCTGTAAATAACCAGCTCCATCCATAATAGCCGCTTCATCATATTCCTTTGGAATCGTCACAAAAAACTGCCGCAATAAGAAAATATAAAATCCATCTAAGAAAAATGCCGGCACTGCCAGCGGAAAATATGTATTATACAATCCTACTTGATTCCAAAGCATAAACTGAGGAATCAAAAGTACACTCCACGGAATCATCATCGTTGCAACCACCAACGCAAACCAGAAATTTTTCCATTTAAAATCAATACGCGCAAAACCAAATGCCACTAAACTAGAACTAAATAATTTTCCGATAATATTTACAATTACCAGAAAAAACGAGTTCATAAAAAATCTAAAAAACGGCACCTGACTAAGTGCTTCTTTATAATTCATCCACTGCGGAACTTCTGGCAGCCATCGCATCGGCGTACTGAAAATCTCCGTTTTAGTCATTAAAGACGATCTCACCATCCAGAAGAACGGAAACAGGCTCACAACACAAACCAGAATAATGATTGTCCACAAAAGTACTCTTTTTGTTGTTCGCGATACGTTACTCTTCTTCATATTAGCCTCCATAATATACCCATTTCTTAGAAATAGCAAAGTTTATTATTGTCAGAACACCCAAAATCACAAACAATATCCATGCCATCGCACATGCAATCCCCATCGTTGTCTGTTCAAATGCACGACGATACAAAAGCAAAACATAGAACAGTGAACTATTATTGGGACCGCCGTCAGTCATAATATACCCCTGCGTAAATGTCTGCATAGAGTTAATCACCCCCATGATTAGATTATACAAAATCATTGGCGAAATCATCGGAACTGTAATGTGAAAAAATTTATGAAAACTATTTCCTCCATCCAGTGCAACCGCCTCATGAAGTTCTGTCGGCACCCCTTGCAGCGCTGCAAGATAAATAATTGCAGTATTTCCGGCTCCCCATGCCGCCATTGTTACAATACACGGAATTACCTGCGATGGTGAAAAAATCCACATCTGTGGGTTCAATCCAACTTTCAGCAAAATTTGATTCAGAAAACCATTATACGGATTAAAAATATACATCCATACCCCAGCTGCCGCCACTGCTGGCACAATAGACGGTACATAAAAAATTGTTCTTACAATAGAGCGTCCTTTCATTTTTTTATTCAGCAAGAGTGCCATGATCAATGCCCATATATTACTGATTGGCACCGCCAAAAGTGTATAATAAAAAGTAACCCTAATACTTTTTAAAAACACTTCATCATTTGCCAAATTTTTATAGTTTTCCATTCCAACCGGCGACGGCATTGTCAGCAAATTCCAATCTGTAAAACTGACAATCAAGCTAAAAAGCATTGGAAACGCGTAAAAAACTACCAGCCCGATCAAAGCCGGTGCAATAAACAAATACCCAATCCTGTTTCTTCTCCGTGCTGCCGCTGACATTTTTTTATGTTTGCTTGCCACAATTTATCCCTCCCAGAATTAAATGGGATGGAGCAGCATATGCCCCATCCCGAATATTTTACCAAAGACCTTCGTAAATTGGATTTACTGCTTCTGATAGTTCTGCACACGCCTCTTCCGGTGTCTGCTCGCCTAACCATACCTTATCTAACTGCGGTGCCACATATTCATCAAAAATTTTACCTGCATTTTTTACTTGACACATTTCTGGAAGATATGTATAATCGCTCATTAACGTCGGAACTACATTTTGGAAGTCTTCATTATAAACAGAAGGATCCATCCATACTTCAAACAGACTTTCATCTTCGTAATATTTATATTCATTCGGCAAATTAGAGGCCAAATGACACGGATTAGTATCCGCTTCTGTATACCAACGGAAAAACTCAAACACTTCTTCCGGATGTTCTGTTGTTGATGACATCTGGCAACATGCCGCCCAACCAATTGTCGCTGGTTTTTTAAACATCGGAAGTGGTGCTATACCAATTTCTGGATTCTCCGCTGCAATATCAATATACTCATAGCTACCGGAAATGTAACACGCTAACTGATCTTCTTTAAACATACTTGCAACTGACGGAAGTGCGTCTTCTGCAATCGGAGTCGGTGCGACTTGATGTACTTGTGTTAAATCATTTACAGCCTGAACAACTTCCACCCCTGCTTCCTCTCCAAGTGTCAATTCACTTTCATTAAAGAAAGAACCTTCATTTGAATTTAAAAATGCGCTTAAATGATAATACCAAGACGGAGCGATTGTCCCGTATGTCTTCGTTGCTAACGCATTAAATCCTTCTTCACCTGGATGTTTCCCATTCTGATCAACCGTCACCAATTTCAGTTTTTCCACCCACTCATCCCATGTATCTGGGTTTGCCGGATCTTGTGATGGATATTCCACTCCCGCATTATCAAAAATTTCTTTATCAAAATACATGATAGAACTCACAACACCATATGCCAACCCATAAACAGCATTCCCAGATGCATACAACGCCGGCTCAATAAATTTTTCTTTCATATCAATTCCTTGCGCTTCATAAAGCGGTGCTAAATCCTGCGAAACTCCCTGTTCACCATAATTCAACGCAAATAAATCACTGGCATAAAAAATATCCGGTGTCTGACCTGCAGCAATCAAAGTATTTAATTTCGTATTATAATCTTCATATGCAATTGTCTGATGATCAATCACAATTCCAGGATGTGTATCCATATATTCCTGGCATGCTGCTTTCTGCAATTCAGAAGCCACTCCCGTATTCCAGTCTACAATTGTAATTGTAATCGGCTCTTCTGCACTTCCAGTAATTCCAATAGTGCCAACAACCATAAGCGCTGCTAATCCCATTGCGCTAACTTTTTTCATAACGTTCATTCTTTTCACCTCAATAAAAATATTTGCTTTGTTTACAATTTTTCATGCATGCACTTTAAATTCAGATATATCTTTTTAGTAAATTCATCATACAAAAAAAAACATAAACATCATACTACAATATTTTGATATTCTTCCATTTTTTTGATATTATGTTCTATAATATTATTTAAAGTTTCGTTTTTTTTCATCAAAACACCAATTTTACATTTCTTTATAATGGTATTTTTTCTAATTTTTTGTCTTTTTTATTTCTTTTTTTATATATTCCGTCACCATGTCCATCAACTAAAAAATATAAAATCATCAATATCACACTTTAAATATAAATACCCGTACATTTTTATGCGAATCACAAATATTTTAATACTTCATTTTAGGTTTTATAAAAATTTCTGTCAAAATACTCGACAATCTAAAAACGAAAATGCTATAATTATTAAAATATATTTCTTTACAAATACAAGACATTGTGGGAGAAAAGTTTTCGTGTGGAGGCGATATCATGCTGTGGAAAGATGAGATTTTCATAGAATTACAAAAACAAAATCTATTTCAGGACAGTGCGCACAGAACCCGCTTCAAAGAGCTGCTTGACTGTTATTACAAGGCTTCTTTTTTTACTGTAGGACTTTGCAAATGCATGTACCTATCCTGTTGGGATGATGAACATTTTATCATTATGCTGGATATGCTGAATCAGCTGAGTTTAAAAGAAAATATGAATCTTGACGATATGCATGAAACAGGTCAGCTGCTTGCCGAGGAAGCTGACGGCCATTACAGCAATTATGTCATGCAGCTCTCCTGCGCTTTTCTGATGGATCAACCATTTGATACCAATATACTTCCGGCAGATCTTGCTCCGGAAGGACGCTACATTATTGAAACAGCTTTAAAGGCTTCCGCCGCCATTGACAGCATTCCATACTACACCGGCGGCGTTAAAATCTCACGTTTTTAATTTTTACAAAACAGATTTGCGATCTTGCTTTCAGAAACCGCAATTTCCGCACCCTGGTCCGCCCAGGGTGTTTTTTCTTTCAGGCGCAATGCAGCCCGATAAACATAATTTCCCGGTTCATCCGGCTGGTCAAAAGGCAGTTCCACATAACGACTGACTCCCGCCGCAATATCCGTTTCAGTAATTCCTGCTGTAAAAAAACTGTCTGCTCCTTCTTTTCGAAGGCTATAATACAATTCATACTGATTCACATTAACATAAGTAGATTTATTTTCGATCAAAACACCTTGATTCACTACGTTAAGTTCAAAATCAGGATTTTTTTCTGATATATCATTTCTTTTTGCTCGATTTTTATCCGTTTTCTCATTTAGTAAATAAATACCATACTCCAGACAGCGTTCCTGCGCCTGTGACGTCATTTTTTCTCGCGATGCAAAAATAGTATTACAAAAACTGCGTTTGCAGGCGGTCAGATTTTCTTCCGTAATTTCCGTGCAGGGAAACACACGAAACTGCGGTTCTTTGCCGTTCAACAGAAGCGTACCATCTGCGTTCTCCCAGCGTTGAAACGCAATCTTTTTTACCGCACAACCGAGCAGGCGGTTTTCTCCGTCTCTTAGTTCCAGAACCAGATCATAGAGATACGGACACTCCGCATTCCAGAGAATCGGCATATTTGCCTGCATACAAAACTGAATTTCTGCTTCCACCGGCACCGGAAAAATCCGATCCATTTCTTTTCCATCCCGGTCTGTAAGCTGCGCCCAGAGATAACGTTCTTCTTTTTCACTGCAGATATAAAGCGCTTTCCGGGCACGTATCTCCTCTGTTTCAATTAATTCAGACGATGCCACACATTCATCATCACACAGCAGCTCCATTCGCACCGTCACTTCCAGGCTGCCGACTTCAAATTCTTCTGTCACTGATGTCTGTATCTCTATCTCTTTTACCGCTGCAGACATGTTATCTCTCCGTTTCTAAAAATCATTTTGCAAAATAAATCCCCGGAATACCTTCCGGGGATCTAAATACTTCTGTAAATTAAGCCAGTTTGCTCTTTGCCAGTTCAGCCAGTGTTGCAAAACCTTCTGCATCGTTGATAGCCATATCAGCCAGAACTTTTCTGTTGAGTTCCACGCCGGCAAGCTTCAGACCATACATAAATCTACTATAGGACAGTCCGTTGATTCTTGCAGCTGCGTTAATACGTGCAATCCACAGCTGTCTAAACTGACGTTTTTTCTGTTTTCTGCCTGCGTATGCGCTTGTTAATGCACGCATTACAGACTGTTTTGCGATTTTATACTGTTTAGAACGAGCACCTCTGTAGCCTTTTGCCAGCTTCAGCACTCTGTTATGTTTCTTTCTTGCGTTCATGCCGCCTTTTACTCTTGCCATGTCTTACTTCCTCCTTCAATCCTTCTTATAAATACGGTAAAATCTTCTTCATGTTCTTGAAGTTTGTAGCGTCTGTCATTGCAGCCTTTCTGAGATTTCTCTTTCTCTTTGTAGACTTCTTTGTTAAGATATGGCTCTTGTAAGCTTTATTTCTTTTCAGTTTTCCTGTACCTGTCATTTTGAAACGTTTTGCAGCCGCTCTGCTTGTCTTCATTTTTGGCATTTTAAAGTTCCTCCTTAAAATTAATCTTTATTTAACCTGATAAACTAACGTTTTTCAGTTAAAAACATTGTCATACTGCGTCCTTCTACCTTCGGTGCCTTATCCACCGCAGCAATGTCCTGCAGTTTTTCCGCAAAGTCATCCAGAATGTGTCTGCTGCTCTGCATATGAGCCATCTCACGTCCGCGGAAACGAAGAGTAACCTTTACCTTGTTACCTTTTTCCAGAAACTTTCTCGCGGAACCAATTTTTGTATTTAAA
Organism: Marvinbryantia sp.; assembly: GCA_050944495.1. Classification (GTDB taxonomy): domain Bacteria; phylum Bacillota; class Clostridia; order Lachnospirales; family Lachnospiraceae; genus Marvinbryantia. The sequence continues at coordinate 119,260 of JBMNRF010000002.1, read as the reverse complement.
TCATTTACATCAATGTTCGGCGATAAACGAACTTCTTTTACTTCAATTGTCTTCTGTTTCTTTTTGGCTTCTTTCTCTTTTCTCGCCATTTCGTAGCGATATTTGCCGTAATCGATAATCTTACACACCGGCGGTTTTGCTCCCGGCGCAACCTTTACCAGATCCAGTTCAGCCTCTCTTGCCAGCTTCATCGCGTCCTTTGCGGACATAATTCCCAGCTGCTCACCATGTTCCCCGATCAGACGCACCTCTCTGTCTCTGATCTGTTCGTTAATCATTAACTCGCTAATTGTCGTACACCTCCATTGACATCTTAAAAGCGTTTGCGGCCGGTCCTTCTCCAACCTCCGCACAATAAAAAAGTGGATACAAAGTATCCACGCATAATACACCCATAGAAAATCTATGAACCATATTAACCGGAGTCACTTCATTGTGCTGCGGTGAGAGTGGACACTCTGCTTTGATTTATTCATACGCAAAAAAGAATACCATAATTCTTTCTGTCTGTCAACCATTTTTTAGAAAATCGTTTTTCCCAAAAAAGAAGTCTGCAAGCAGACTTCTTTTTTGGGACACTTACCATGCTTTATCAAACGTACCGCATTCTGTCTGCCTACATTGACAGGCATGCGGCCCGCAGATATCAATTTTCTCTGCATGACATGCTTCTTCCTCATTATAGCGGCAATTGCAGGCGCTGCAGCCTACAAGGATCTGCTTGCTCGGCTCGCCTACAGAATTGCTTGCGCTGTTCTCTCCTCTTTCACGAAAACTGGAGCAACAGGTTTCACAGGCTTTTTCTGCCTCCTCACCTGTCACCATAATGTCACCCTTGCTGCAGTAATGATCTGTATTATAGATACATTTTTCTGCGGAACATGATAATAACGGCATACTACATTCTCCTTTCTTTCTGTCCGGTTCTCCGGAACAGTCCGGGTACGGCACAGCGTCCCTTACAGAGCCAGTATCTGCGGATTACATCCAAAATATGCAAGTATCATGAAAATCATGTTCCGCTTCTTATAAAATATTTAATTTTCTTCTACTTCGATCTTACGGATCTCTTTGGTGCGAATTTCTTCACAGATTGCGTCCACAAATTCTTTGATCGGCTTCTGACCTTCATCACCAAGGAAACGGCTTCTTACAGAAACTACACCTTCTTCTTCCTCTTTTGCTCCGACAACCAGCATATACGGCGCGCGGGCAAGACGCGCGTCACGAATCTTCCAGCCGATTTTCTCTGCGCGTGAATCCACACTGGAACGTACTCCGTTTTTACGCAGCTCTGCATTTACCTTATTTGCATAATCCAGATATTTATCGGAAATCGGCAGTACACGTACCTGCTCCGGACACAGCCAGGTCGGGAATTTACCTGCGTAAACCTCGATCAGCCATGCGAGCGTTCTTTCATAACAGCCAACACTTGTTCTGTGAATAATATACGGACGTTTCTTCTCCCCGTTTTCATCAATATAATACATATCAAACTGCTCAGCCAACAGGGCATCCCACTGGATCGTAATCATCGTATCTTCCTTGCCGAACACGTTCTTTGCGTTAATATCAACCTTCGGTCCATAGAAAGCAGCCTCACCGACATCCTCTACAAACGGAACCTCCAGTTCTGTAAGGATCTGACGGATATGATCTTCTGTCTCGTTCCATACCTCTGCATCACCAATATATTTTTCTTTATTTTCCGGATCCCATTTAGACAGATGATAGGTTACCTCTCCATCCAGTCCAAGTGTTTTCATACAGTGTTTTACCAGGGCAAGACACCCCTTGAATTCTTCCACCATCTGATCCGGGCGAACTACCAGATGACCCTCAGAGATTGTAAACTGGCGAACGCGTGTCAGGCCATGCATTTCACCGGAATCCTCATTGCGGAACAGCGTGGAAGTTTCGCCGTAGCGAATCGGAAGATCACGATAAGAATGCTGTGTTGCTTTGTATACATAATACTGGAATGGACAGGTCATCGGACGGAGCGCGAACACTTCTTTATCCTTTTCCTCATCACCCAGAACAAACATGCCTTCTTTATAGTGATCCCAGTGACCGGAAATCTTATACAGATCACTCTTTGCCATCAGCGGAGTTTTAGTACGCACATAGCCCCATTCATTATCCTCCAGATCTTCGATCCAGCGCTGCAGTTCTTTTACTACAATAACGCCCTTCGGCATCAGCAGCGGCAAACCTTGCCCGATCACATCAACTGTGGTAAAAAGTTCCATCTCACGTCCCAACTTATTGTGATCGCGTTTCAATGCTTCTTCACGCTGTTTCAGATACTCTGCCAGTTCATCTTTTTTCGCAAAAGCGGTTCCGTAGATACGCGCCAGCATTTTGTTTTTCTCGTTGCCTCTCCAATACGCACCGGACGAAGAAATCAGCTTAAACGCTTTAATGTTCTTTGTACTTAGAAGATGCGGCCCTGCGCACAAATCTGTAAACTCTCCCTGACGGTAGAAAGAGATCTCCGCATTTTCCGGCAGATCCTGAATCAGTTCTACCTTATACGGTTCCCCTTTTTCCTCCATAAATTTGATTGCCTCTGCTCTTGGAAGCGTGAATTTTTCCAGTTTCGCGCCTTCTTTGATGATCTTTTTCATTTCTTTTTCGATATTATCCAGATCTTCTCTTGAAAATGCTGCATGGTCAAAATCATAGTAGAAGCCATTGTCGATAGACGGACCAATCGCCAGCTTTGCTTCCGGAAACAGTCTCTTTACCGCTTCCGCCAGTACATGAGACGCAGTATGTCTGAGCGCAGCCAGACCTTTTTCATCGTTTGCGGTTAAAATACTCAATTCACAATCCTTTTCCACAATAGTACGGATATCCACTACCTCACCGTTAATTTCCGCCGCACAAGCCGCACGCGCCAGTCCTTCGCTGATATCCGCCGCAATTTCATACACAGTTTTGCTCTGATCGTACTCTTTTTTTGAACCATCTTTCAATGTGATAATCATACTTCATCCTCCTCAAAAATATCTTCATTTCCAGTCGAACCGGTGATGGATGTAACTTTGTTATTGCTGAAAATACCACTTTTCAGCGGAGATGTCAGCCAGCCAATCAACACACCAGCCAGCAAAACGTCTGTCAACAGCAAAATTTTCTCAGGCAGACTCCAGTCCTTTTGAAAAAAAGCTTTCCACATTTCTTTCATTTTCTGTACACTTCCTTTCTTTTGAAATAATTCCAGACATACCTGTGAGTTTTATGATTTTCAATAAGTTTTTTCCAAATCACAAAAAATCCCTCACAGTTCATCTGAACTGCAAGGGACGATAATCACAATAATTACCGCGGTTCCACCCTGTTTGTTTCCAAACCCGCACCAAATATCAAATGCGGCAAAACCACTTCATTTATGACGATAACGGAGTCACCGGACCGGATTAGGGCCGCTCAGAGGTGGTCTTCGGACGCTTCTTATCAGGATGCTCACACCAAAATACATCCCTCTCTGTGATATTTCACATCGTACTCTTCTCTTCAATGCTTTTTCTATATCTGTCTTGATAATAGCGCACAATATAAAGATTTGTCAAGGGATTCCGCATATCATTTGCTAAATATTTTCATCACTGAACTGTCAAAATTTTCTGGCATTTCACACTTTTCTATGCTATAATCTTAGCACTTCTATAAATGAACGTTTTATTTCAAAACAGGTATTAAAGGAGGGTCTTATGAAAAAAAATTTACTTACATTTTTACTTGCAGGAACTTTTGTGGTTTCCTCTTCTGTAATTTGCACTGCGGAAACCGAAACGGACGCTTCCGCGGAAATAACATCGGAGGCTGTCACCGAAGCAGTTGTAAACGAAACCGCTGCTGAAGAAAACACAAGCGAGGCCATATCAGAAAATACCGCTGTGCTTTCCGAAGATCTATACAGTTTCCAATTAAAATTAAACGGAGAGCTTTACCAGTTTCCAATGACATACACAGATTTTACTGCACTCGGCTGGGAATATCAAGATGATGAAACCATGGAAGTGGCTCCGAATGAATACTCGCCAAGCGCTACCTTCCAAAACGGTGATCTGAAACTCTATGCAAGTGTCGTCAACCTCAGCATTAACACGCTCCCGGTTTCTGAATGCCTGATCGGCGGTATCAGTCTTGACCAGTATCAGATTAAAGATGCACCAGATACTACTATTGAATTTCCAGGCGGCATTCTTTACGGTACTGCAACACTTGAGGATGTGAAAGCCGCTTATGGAGAACCTTCCAACGTATACGAAGGTGATCTGTATACTAACCTGACCTACGAATACGACTACAAACAATCTGTAGATTTTTATATCGATGCCGAAACAGGTGTACTGAACCAGTTTGAAATTGACAATTTTGCGGCAGATACCGAGGCGAATACTGCTGCTGCCGCTGAGGTCAGCAGTGAACCGACTGCTTCCGTTCTTGCCTACACTGCTCCGACTGAACTCGGCGACGATCTTACTTCTTTTATCGTTGATTTTGCCGGATCACTGTATCAGCTTCCAGCTCCGGTTTCCGTGTTTGAGGAAAACGGATGGAAAGTAAAAACAGAAGATTCAGATGCAGTCGTTGCAGGCGGCGATTTCGGTTGGGTGACCATGATGAAAGACAATCAAGAGCTTCATGTGATTGCCCGTAACTATGATGCGAATGCTGCTGTCATCAACAATTGCTTTGTCACCAGCGTGGAAGCTTCCAAATACACCACCAACCTTCCGATGACACTTCAGAAAGGTATTACCGTCGGCATGAGTACCGCAGATCTGGAAGCGGCACTCGAGGGTGTTGATTATGAAAAAGAAGATGAGGACGGTTCCTTCGCTTACTACACCGTCACCGGTTCCGAAAGTTCTCTTGACAGAGTAAGCATTTCCGTAAACAAAGAAGATGACGCTGTCAGCACACTGGAGGTCAGTTACGATCCAAAAGAGCTGGGATATTGAAAATAATTATATACCTGAAAGAAACCTGCCTTGTTTCGTTTCCGATTCAGGCAGGCTTCTTTTTTATATTTTGTACTTTTCTGTTTCTATATATTTCCCCTCATCTTTTCCTTCACCAGTGCGAAAAACGCCCGCACTAAATAGTGAATCTGCAGACGCCAGTCAGAGGCGGCCGGGATCCCGGAAATATTTTTATAGCCCTCTTTTTCTGCCAACAGCTTTGCACGATAGACATGAAAATTATTAGAAAGAATACCAACGCGCATCTCTTTCACATCACCCGCTGTCTGACCCGTATCTTTTCCTACAGCGTACAAACCGGAATTTTTACCATCCGCCGAATGAGCTGCAAAATACCTTTCCAACACTGCTGCACTGAAGCTCAAATTCTCCTGTGTACTGGTAGAATATTCTTCCTTAATTAAGCGGTCTGCCTCAATGCCATGCGCCGTCAGGTAGTTATACATACACTGTGCTTCTGTAATGTCCTCTCCATCTCCCTGTCCACCGGACAATACCGCCAGTGTTCCCGGATTTTCCTTCAGATATTTTTCCGTCTCCTCCAGACGCAGACGCAGCGCCCTGCTCGGCGCGCTTCCCCGCACCTGTGCACCAAGCACAATAATGTAATCAAGATTCTGCTCTGGTTTTTCCAGCATCGTCCGCAGAATCAACCCTTCCACAATCAAAAACAACGCCAGTCCTACTGCAGTCAGCACACCAAGCGCGATCATCAAAAACGATGGGAATCGAAAACCGTCCGGATATCTTCTGCAATACAAAAGATAGCCGCCAACCACCGCGAAAAATACGGTAGCCAGCAGCCAGATCACACAAAAATCTACTCTTTTGATGTTCAGAATCACAAAATACGCAAAGCAAAGAATCCCAAGTGCGATCATCACGTTCTGCATCGTTATCTTCCGCAGCATTTTTTGTATTTCTTGCCGCTTCCGCACGGACACGGATCATTTCTGCCGATCTTCGGGCCTTTTACGATCGTATTTGCTTTCTTCGCCTCTTTATACAACTCTTTTATTTTTTCTTCCGGGAAAATCTCTTTCCATGCCGGAAGCTCATACAACCATTCTGCTTTCGCATCCACCATGTTTTTGTAAAGCAATTCTTTATCGAAACCGAGATTTACCACTGTATTTTCGTCCATCTCTTCGATATTGTTTTTTACCTTCAAGCTGTCATCAATGCCATCCAGAAAACCTGCCATCGTCAACACCGGAATATTGTATTTTTCAGCCAGTTCTTTCACTGTGCCCTTTACAACCTCATCCGGGTTTGCCAGCAGCTGTTCGTAGATCCCTTTTTCCAGCATAAAATAGTCTGTCCAGAATTTCTGAAGCTGATTTTTATCTGTTTCCTGTGAGTACGCAATGTCTCGCCATTCCTGTAATAAACCCATTTTAAATCCATCCTTTGAAAAATAATTTTTTTCCTGTCATATGAATAACTTCCAAAAATACGGTTACAATAGGAACATACCAAAGATAAATTTTAATACTTATCCTCCCCTTTAGTATCCCGGCAGCTACATTGCAAGCAGCTGCCGGGATATTTGTTTAGAAGGCTTCTTTAAACTCTGTCCGTGTATGTCCATTTTCCATATAACAGGACTACTTTCGCAATTTTACCGCAAATTACGCTATTTTTCAAGTACTAAGAGGGAAAATTATGTTCATCCTCATTTTTCCAGCATTAAATTTAAAATTGTTACATCTGTATCCTTCATCCCCACTCTGCCTACATATCCCATACTGCGGATTGTTTCTTCTACATTTTCTTTCACCAAGCCTTCCCCCGGCTGGAAACACTGGTTCTCTGTTTCAAGTGTAAAAGCCATAATCGCAGCATCTACAGCAGAAGCGATTTTTGCCGCACAGGAAGATTTCGCTCCATCACATACAACCCCTCCCATATTGGCAATCGTATTGGTAATCGTCTTACTGACTGCATCATAATCACCGCCATGCAGCCAGGTAATCGCTGCTCCCGCACCACAGGCTGCACTTACCGCACCGCAGTATGCTGACAGACTGCCGATATATTTCTTCTGATGAATCGCCACCAGATTGCTGACAACCAGTGCGCGGTACATTCTTTCTTTGGAAACCCTCCACTCTTTTGCATATTCAATGACCGGCAAAGAGCAAGTCATTCCCTGGTTCCCACTGCCCGAATTGATCACTACCGGAAGGGAACAGCCATTCATTCTGGCATCGGAGCCAGCAGCTGCTCTTGCTTTTGCACGAATATTTACGGTATCTCCGTATGCTTTTAAAAGCGTTCTGCCCACTTGCGCGCCGTACGGATGATTTAACCCTTCTTCTGCAATCGTTGTATTCATCTGTACCTGTCCGCCGATTACTTCCTCGATATCTTCCATCCTTACTTGTTTCGCAAATTCCAGAATATCCCGCACATTCAAAAGTTCCCGTCTGTCCGGACCATCCTGCCTGGTTTCCATACCTTTTTCAAGCAGAACCTGATCATCCTTCTTTAAGAAAACAATGTTTGTATGCTTATCATTGATCACTACCTGGCTGCTGTGTTTTTCGCCTTTCATTTCTACTCGGATATAAAGGTTCGCAACACCTTCCTGCAAATGACAGTCACAAAAATTTATTTTCATCAATTCTCTTGTTTTTTGACGATGTTCTTCTGTTACTTCTTCAAGAACTTCCAATTTCTTTTCCGCATTTCCGCCAATTACTCCCAAAATGGCTGCCGCCTCAATCCCGCGCAGTTCGCCTGAATTTGGTACCGTTACACTTTTTACATTTTTAATAATATTTCCGCTGCAGAAAATATCCATATGTACCGGCGACTCTCCTAAAAGCTTTCCTGCCACTGCAGACGCGTATGCAATCGCAATCGGCTCTGTGCATCCCAGCGCCGGAACCAGCTCTTCTTTCAGAATATCCAGATAGCTTTGATACAACGTTGTTTCCATTCTTCTCACCTGTCCTTTTTCTAAACTTTTACGGAAGAATCTTACCTGCTGACATATAAAGTTCATACCATTCCTCTCTTGTCAGCGTCACATCAGAAGCTTTCACGATGTCCTGTATTCTTTTCAGATTTGTACTTCCCACAATTGCCTGAATACCGGCCGGATGACGCAGAATCCATGCAATCGCGACTGCATTTACGCTCACCTGATATTTTTCTGCAAGACGTTCCAGTACTTTATTCAATTCCGGATATTTTTCACTGCCGATAAAAATGCCTTCAAACATTCCATATTGGAACGGAGACCATGCCTGTACCGTCATCTTCTTTAATCTGCAGTATTCAATGACACTACCGTCTCTGTCGCATCCTGCATCACTGCCCACATTGACATTCAATCCCGCGTCAATCGTCGGACAGTGTGCCACCGAATACTGAATCTGATTTACGCAAATCTGATTATTGCAGGCACTATTTAACAGTTCAATCTGCATAGTGTTATGGTTGCTCACACCAAATGCTTTCACTTTTCCGGCCTTTTTCAAAGTATCAAATGCCTCTGCCACTTCCTCCGGTTCCATCAGTGCATCCGGACGGTGAAGCAGAAGCAGATCTACATAGTCTGTCTTAAGACGCTTCAGGCTGCCGTCAACCGATTTTAAGATATGCCCCTTGGAAAAATCATAGCTAGTTCCCGGATGAATCGCACACTTTGTCTGAATCACCATTCTGTCGCGCAAAGACGGTGTCAGAATATTGCCAAATAACTCCTCAGCTTTACCGGCTCCGTAAATATCTGCATGATCAAAAAAATTGATACCACATTCCATAGCGCCCTCTACCAGTTCCTGCACTTTTTTTTCTTCCTTCAATTCCGGAATTCTCATACATCCGAGACCGATTCTGGAAACTTCTGCTACTTCTTTGTTAATCTGAAACATTTTCATTTTCTTTTCTCTCCTTTATCCACTGATCTAAGTTTATTAATGTTTTTATATAGACTTTTACTGCCTTTTTCAAATTTGTAATACTTTCTGCCTCATCGGCCCCATGACAGTTTCCATGTCCTTCCGGCAATCCGATTTTCTGAAAATTTTTCGGCAGTCCAGGCCCAAAGGCTACTGTACGCGGCAGCTTTTTCGCATAGGTTCCGCCTCCCATTACATAAGGCTCTCCTGTCTGCCCGGTTTCTTCTTTCCAGGTGCGCATCAAAACCTGTACAAAAGGATGTTCTTTTTCCATATAGTAAGGTTTGCCCTCTTCCTTATGCAGCAGTTTCATTCCAGCCGCTTCCGCTTTCTTTAAAAGTATCGGCAAAAAAGACTCCGAATTTACTGAAACCGGATAACGAATATCCACCTCAGCATGAAGATATCCCTCTTCCATACGCAGAATCCCCAAATTACAGGTCAGAGGACCAGACACTTCATCACTGCAGGCAATCCCTGCCGCTTTGCCATATCCATCTGCGGCAAGCATTTTCAAAAAAGCCATTATCTTTTCTGTCTCTTTCCGAAACGAAAACTCTTCCAGTCGTTGGAGCAGAATACTGATGGCGTTTACCGTGCCTTCCGGGAAGGCAGCATGTCCGCCAATTCCATCCGCACTCAGATATGTACCGCCACCTCCGATCTGTATCTCAGCCTCTGCAAACGACGGTACACTGTTACACACCACCCCCGCTTGCAGCCGGGAAAAATCTTCCATCTTTTCCGCAGATCTAAAAGAAATTCTCAAAATTCCTTTTTCTCCGCAGCATACCGGAAACCCGCAGTCCGTCACGAAAGAGAATGCCGGTTCTTCCTTTTTTTCCAGAAAATGCGTCACATCCTGCATACCGCTCTCTTCCTGACAGCCTAACAGATGTCTGACACGTATAGCTTTCAGCAAACGATGCTCTACACAGTAACAAATTGCATAAAAAACCGCAACCGCCGGTCCTTTATTATCCTGTACTCCTCTTCCGATAATATAATCTCCTTTTCTGCTACATACAAAAGGAGGATATATCCATCCATCACCTTCCGGCACAACATCTAAATGACTCCAGATACCAATTTCTGTTTTTCCTTCTCCAGCTTCCAGTTCCAAGTAATACCCTTCTGCATCCCGACTGCGGATTTTCTCTCGCTCCGCAATTTCTTTCATTTTATCCAACACTCTTCTGCATGCTTTCCCAAAAGGCTCCCCTGAAATCTCCGTTTCTTTTACAGATGCCACGCTAGGGATCTGAACCAACGCCGCAATATCCTGCAGCATCTGTTCCTGATGTTTTTCAATCCACTGCTCTATTGTCTGTTCCACACTCAATCCTCCTCTTGTTTTCGCATACCGCAGTATTTTTTCGGTGTTATTCCTGTCTCCTGTTTGAAAATACGAATAAACTGTGAAGTATCATTATATCCTACCATAGATGCCGTATCTGTCACAGAATGACCGCCTTCTTTTAGAATCTCTTTTGCATAATCAATTCGTATTTTCTTTAAGTAAGCCGAAAAATTCACGCCCTTTTTTTCAGAAAACAAATGACTGATATAATCCTGATTCATAAACAGAATTTTTTCTGCAATCTCTTTTATTGTTACATCCTCATAATAATGCTGGCGAGCATACTCTGCCATAAATTCTACGATTTCTCCGGAGCTTTTACTGTTCTCACTTTTTTTCAAACGACAGATCTCCTCTGTGATCCGGCAAAGATATCCCTGCATTTCCTCAAGCGATTCAAATTTCAAGACCCCTTCCGGGAAACGCGATATTTTTCTGCCGGATTCCTCTGCACCAATTTCTTGTCTGCAAAATAAAATCATATGAGAATACAATAATTCCAGACATTCCATTTTCACAGGTTCTGCCTGTCTGATTTCTTCAAAGCATTTTTCAATTGCGGAAACCGCTTTTTTTTCATTTCCCTCAGCCAGCGCTGTTCTTAACTGATTTTCCCGATCGGATTTCAGGTAATATTCTGCATAAATATCCTCCTCTATTTTTTCTGCAAGAAGCAGCGTATCTTTTCCATAAATTTTATGTTTTAACGCTTCTCTGGCCTCTTGATAGGACTTTAGAACATCAGTTGCAGATCCTCGAATTCTGCTGACACCAATCCTCGCTTCAAATCCCTGCTCCTCCAATGTTTTTCTAAGTTTTCTCCAAAGAAATGCAGTATCTTCATCCGCACTGGTCAGCATCAGCCACAATTCTTCCGCCAATTCCAAAAAACGAAACTTTGTCCAAAATGCACTGCCATATATCTTCTGAATATTTTCCAAAAATACTTCCTGACGCGGCCTCTCATTTCGAAAATACATCACAGCAATCTGATAAGATGGAAATAGTTTTTCAAACATTCTTTTTTCTACAAAACCAGCTTTTCTTTCATTTCGGATACTATTGAAAAGGAATCCGGTAATCATATCCTTTCCCGTCAGTAGCTCTTCTTCCTGTTCCTTATGCCTTTGCTGTACAAATTTATCAAGACATTTTGCCAATGCTTCACTGTCAATCGGTTTCAGAAGATATTCATTTGCTCCGTAAGACAACGCAGTACGAGCGTACTCAAACTCAGAATATGCACTTAAAATAATCACCGGAACCTTCGCATTTATTTCACGAATTCTTTCCAAAAGCTTCAAGCCGTCCATTTTCGGCATCCGAATATCTGTCATCAAAAGTTCCGGCTGTTCCTTCTGCCAGATTTTCAGACCTTCCTCTCCATTCGCAGCCTCAAGAATCTCAAATATTTTCTCTGTATCATACTGCTTAATCTGCTTTACCAGAGCCTCTCGTGCATAAAGTTCATCTTCTACTACTAAAATCTTCATTGTCCGTCTCCTCCTCTCGGCGTAAACGGGCCGCTTTTATTTATCCCTTAACAGATCCTGCAGTCAGTCCTTTTACGATATATTTCTGACCCATACAATAAATAACCAGCATTGGAAGCATTGCTAAAAGATAGGCGGTAAATGCCATCGTGTAATCAAACGAATATTCTGTTTTAAAATTATACTGGAACAACGGCAAGGTCCAAATAGACTGCGATCTGTTCAAAATCAACAGCGGAAGCATAAAATCATTCCAGATCCAAAGTACATCCATAATTAAAATTGTAGAAATCATCGGTTTAATTAATGGTAATACGATTCTTACATATGTCTGAAATACACTACATCCGTCAATCTGCGCCGATTCTTCTATTTCATACGGAAGTCCACGAATATAATTCACAAACAAAAATACGCCCTGTGTCAAGCTAAATGCTGCATACAGAATAATCAATCCCTGATGATTCAATAGGTTCAATTTCGACATCATTTTTGTGACCGGAAGCAGAATTACCTGTGAAGGAATAAATAATCCCATTAATAAATAAAAATATACTGTCTTATAATATCTTTTATCAAAATTTCTTGCAATTGCATAAGATACAGATGGAACAAGAAGCAAAATCAATGTTATTGATACCACTGTAATTATAAGTGAATTTTTCAGAAAAATCCAATAATTACTATTTGTAAACAATTCTATATAATTTTGAAAATTCAAACTCTTTGGAAGTGCAAAAAAGTCAGCACTTGCTTCCTCTAATGATTTAAAAGAGTTGCTAAGTACCAGATACAAAGGAAACAGTATCATCACCAGTCCCAAAAAAAGTAATATATTTCTAAGTATCCGCCAAATAAAACCATCTCTTTTTATTTTCATTAATTTACACCTCCCTTGCTTGTAAGTTTCAACTGTGTCAAAGAAAAAATTGCCACAATAACAAATAAAATACAAGCCTCTGCGTTCGCTACTGAGAAACGCATATTTTTAAACGCATCATTATAAATCAAAATTCCAATTACTTCCGTTGCACGAACCGGACCTCCGCCAGTCATCGCAAACGGGAAATCAAAAGAAGTGAATCCCTGTTTAATTGTCAATACTAAATTAACTGTTATAGTCGGCAGCAGATATGGCAGCGTTATATAACGAAATCGCTGAAATGCTGATGCACCGTCAATCTTTGCCGATTCATACTGTTCATCCGGAATTTGCTGTAATCCAGCGATAAAAATAACCGTTGGCAATGCCACTGCCTGCCATAACTGAACAATTACTACTGCTGGCAAAGCCAATTTCGGCATCATCAACGGACTGTTTGAAAGCCAGCCGATTCCCAATGTCTCTCCGATCACCGGAAGTACCCGATAGTAAATCTGATCCCAGATTAGAGAAATTGTAATTCCACCAATCATGGCCGGTATAAAATAAATTGATTTTATTAATGTTTTAAATTTTACCAAAGAATTCAAAGACAGTGCTAACAGCAGAGAAATACTGATGACACCTATAACAAGCAATATACTATACTTAATCGTCGTTTTTACTGAATTCCAGAAATAAGGATTTTTCATCAAAAGCTCATAATTTTTTGTTCCAACAAATTCAAATGTTTTTGATACACCGTCCCAGTTTGTAAAACTATAACGAACTCCGTTTATTACAGACACTACATAAAAAAAAGTGTAAAGTATTACCGGAATTAAAGTAAACAGAAAGAAAGTCAATCTTCCGGAAACTTTCTTTCGTTTTGCATTATTTCCATTTTTCATATTGCCTCCGTTCCCTTCTGCTTTTCGACTGACATCTGATGTCTTTCTGTTCAGAAGAAAAGAGGCTGCTGTACAACAGGAGCAACTTATTCCTGTACAGCAGCCCCTACATACTAGATTTTCTGCCTTTTACTGTGCACTTGTTACTGCAATTGATGCGTCCAGATTTTTTAATACATTATCTACATCTTTATCTGCCCAGAATCCCTGAACTACATTATAAAGATCAGTAATAATATTATTATCAATCGTGGAAGCCATCCAGTCATGTGTCTGACCTGCGTTAATGATTTCCAACATTGGCGCAATACTTTCATCTTCACTTACAACACCATTGATGCAAGACGGCGCACCATCGAATTCATAGAAAGTCTGTGCGCTTTCTGTTTCTGCAAGGAAGTTTAAGAAACGATATGCCACTTCTTTCTCTTCATCAGAAGCCTGTGCAGATACACAGATTGCAGCATCAATACCAGACAGACACTTCGTGTCTTCATATGTATCATTCGGAAGCGGGAATACCCCTGTTTCCAGATCCGGATTGATAGATGCAATCGTTCCTTTTGCATAAGAACCTGTAATTGTCATTGCATAATCACCTTTTACAAAATTCTCATAGCAGTTCGTATCAGATAATGCTAATGCATCTTCATTTGCGTAGGAAAGTAATGTTCCCATTTTTTCAAATACCGTACGAAGCTGTGCATCTTCCTCTATTTTCACTTCACCTGCAACTGCTTTTTCAATTGTCTCTACCCCATCCGGTGCCCACGCTACTACGCAGCACTGGAAGTTATGACCAACACGTCCCGGATCTTTTCCGTGCATTCCAAGCGGAGTAATCCCTGCTTCTTTCAATTTTTCACAAACCGCTACAAACTCATCCCATGTTTTCGGAATTTCAATACCATTCTCTTCAAAAATCTGTTTATTATAATAAACACCAAGATAATTACGTGTATACGGGAGTGCGTAATAACCGCCATCCTCCTGTTTCGTCATCTCCAGTGAGGATTCATTGACATTTTTCAGGAATTCCTGATCAGAAAGATCCTGTACATATCCATTCGCTACTTTCTGCTTGAATTGTGTCTGTGTCGGATAATCTGTAAAGATAACCGGAATATCTCCGGAAGAGATTCTGGATGTCAAAACGGTGCCTGCATCCGGAACTGTATTCATTTCAATTACAACATCCGGATTTTCCTCATTAAATTTGTCAACAAGTGCCTGATACCCCTTCTGCGGGCCATCTTCCGGTTTCTGCTGGAAGAATTCTACTTTCATTGGCTCTTCCGCCATCACGCTTCCTCCCGGAATTACGCTTGCACTCATCACCATCGCTGCACACAACGCCATTGCCAATTTCTTCTTCATACCATTACCTCCTACTTTGTATATTGGTGTGCTGCATCTACTGCAGTTTTTATATAATCGAGTCTGATATTTTTTCCCTGAATCGTACAGTCAGCCCCGATCATAACGCCTGTAGTTCCAAAACTGTCCAATATCTGCTTTACTTCTTCCTGAATTGCTTCTGTCGGACCATTCAATACATTTCCTTTGTTATTCATACCGCCAAGAATAGCACTTGTGAACGTTTCTCTGCCTTTTTCCAGACTGTAGCTATTGTCTTTTACAGACCAGTTCACCAGATCTGCCGGATAATCCGCAAACCACTCTACATGCGTTTTAAATTCGTATTCCGGCTCCCCGCAAATATGAAGAATATTATATTTTCCCTCTCTTTTATCTGCTACGTTCAAAATCTGAAGATCATATGGTTTTACCAGTTTCTCCCACTCTTCTTTGGTAAATCTTCCTTCTTCACCAAACTGCGCGGAATAATAAATTCCATCTGCACCGGCTTCCAGATATCCCTCTGCCCATTTCTCAAGAGCATCCGCGATAATCTGAATACCTGCCATTACTGCTTCCGGAGCCTCTTTGCTGTACTTCATCAGCACATCATCCCCAAATGCAATACTTGCTGCTTTGAATGGACCAAACATCGTCTGGAAAAGCATGACATCCTCTCCCGCTTCCGCGCGGATTCCACGGATAACTGCTGCCAGTTTTTTGAACTCCTCAGAATCTGTTCCCTTCACTTCAATATGATACCAATCTTCCGCACAGGTAATTTTTCCACTGACCGGATACATATAATCCTGCATGATTTTAATTAAATCTGCTCCGGTTTCCCGATATAATTCCATATGTGCATCAATCATCTGCTGCACCGTATAATCGGATTTATAATGAAACCAGAAGCCTGCCGGAACATAATCTACCGGTTCTTTTTTCATTACTGCCAAAATACGTTCTCTTTTTTTCATTTTGGTTTCCCTCCTTGCTTTGATGAACTCAGTATAATAAAGCTTCTGTCAGAAAAATAGAAGAAACCTTTGATAAAAAATGGATAATTTCTTAGGTTATTTTCTATTTTTTTCAAGTTCTCCATGATATACTTTAGAAAACAGACAAGTATTCTTTTAAAACCAATCTATTACGGGAGTTTCTTTTTTATGAAAACTATAATTCAAAAATACAAAACCTTTTCTTTCCGCACGCAGATCTTTCTGGCTTCCATGTTGCTCATTATTTTTCCTTCTATCATGCTGAGTGCCTATGCTTCTAATTCCTCCGCAGCCAAAATCACTCGTGAATACCATGATTCCATGTCTGCAACATTAGCCCAGATGAACCTGACGCTTGATACACTTCTGCAAAATGCCAGTAAAGTAGCAGATATGCCGCTTTTAAACGATGATGTTCGTAAATCTATGGTGACAAACTATCAAAACGATTATCTCACTTATGCGAAAGATTCTACTCGTTTTCGTAATCTATTTAGCTTAACAAACCGTTTGAGTACAGAATTGCTAACCTGCATTTTTCAAAATCAATATGGATTTTCTTTTGATTACAATGTTTCCAGTATTCAACACAGTCATCAAATTCAAGAAAATATCAACAATTGGATTGCACTTGCCAGAGCTTCCTCAAATCACACTTATTTTGCACCACTGCAAATACGCAGTGGCAGTTTTGACAA
Source organism: Marvinbryantia sp. (assembly GCA_050944495.1). Taxonomy (GTDB): domain Bacteria; phylum Bacillota; class Clostridia; order Lachnospirales; family Lachnospiraceae; genus Marvinbryantia. Next base: position 102,668 of record JBMNRF010000002.1, on the reverse strand, counting down.
GAATGTTCTTCCCATGCTGAAAATCATTTTAGATGGTTATACCTTTAAAGAAATCGGCATCTGCTATTGTGAGATTAATTTCCAACCAATTGCGGATATTTTCGAATCCTCCAAAGTTACAGGAAACACTCTGATGATTTACAACACAGATAATCAACTGATCTATTCCTCAGATTCATCTGATACAACAAGCCATGCAGGCGACGCTCGTCTTTTGTCGGAAATTTCTGCTTTTAGTTCCAGTCTCACCAAAAGTTCCACCATCGTGCAGAGTCAACTGGAAACCAGCCAGGCTCGCTATGCCATTAGCGGCTGTCTCAACAAAACAACCGGCTGGCGTCTTGTGCAGCTGCTCAACAATCAAACTGTACTCCATGTTTACCGTGACAACATTGTAAATCATATTAATATTTTTCTTTTATGTGCGCTCCTTGGACTGATCTTGTCTGCTTTTCTTTCAAGGATTCTCGCACGTCCGGTTTCTACACTTTGCCATTCCATCGATGCACTCGATCCGATTGAAGGCGGACAGATTGATGTAAAAGCATGCGGCTCAAATAAGGAACTTTCAAAACTGATCATCAGTTTCAATCATTTGAACAGGCGCCTGGCAAACAGCCTGCAAAAAAACTATGAAATCGAACTAAATAAAAAACAGCTAAAAATCCAAATGCTGCAGTTTCAGATTAATCATCATTTTCTGTATAACACACTGAATATTATCAAATCACTCGCCAGTATTCATAATGTACCGGAAATTGAAACTATTGCCACTTGTATGTCTGATCTGATCCGGTATAATCTGGAAAAGTTTCCTGTCACATGTCTGGAAGAAGCTCTGCAGCAGATCAAACGCTATATGACAATTCAGAACATCCGTTTTCCCGGAAAATTCCTTGTGGATTTCAGTATCCCACCAGAATACCTTTCCATGGAAATTCCGGTATTTCTCCTGCAGCCACTGGTAGAAAACAGTATTGAACACGGTTTTTCTGATCGAGAAAGCAACTGTTTTATCAGCATTACCTGTCAGCCGGAAGGAAAATATCTGCATTTTCTGGTTGCTGACAACGGCAGCGGTATTTCACCGGAAAAGCTGATTGAGCTGAACATACGGTGCCGCAGCGATGAAAGAGAGCGTTCCGAAGAATCCTCCCACAAATCAATTGGTCTGCAAAATGTCAGCCAGCGCATACGAAGTTATTACGGACCACCCTGTGGTCTTTCTATTGAAAGTATGACGGGAGAAGGAACTATCATTGATATCATGCTTCCCTCTCCCGGAACCCGCAATTGACATCCTCCTTGAAAATGTTTACAATAGAAAATCAGAACATCAACTTCTTTTTTGGGAAAGGATACCCCTTTATGAAACACCTTCTTTTAATTGCAACCGGCGGAACCATTGCTTCCTGCCATACCGAGAATGGTCTTACGCCGCAGCTTGACGCTGAAACACTGCTTTCTTATATCCCGGAAGCTTCTTCCTTTTGTACAATTGACACCGTTCAGCCATTTAATCTTGACAGCACAAACATCTGTGCCCGGCAGTGGCTGGCGCTGGCAGCACTTCTGGAAAAAAAATATGAATACTACGACGGTTTTGTAATCTGTCACGGAACCGATACAATGGCTTATACTGCCGCTGCGCTTTCCTATCTGATCCAAAACAATCGTAAGCCGATCGTAATCACCGGCTCACAAAAACCGATTGATCTGGATATCACAGATGCACGCTCTAATCTGCTGGACAGTCTGCGTTTTGCCTCCCATGACCGTGCGCACGGCGTATCTATTGTGTTCGACGGACGTGTCATTGCCGGAACACGCGCAAAAAAAGAGCGTTCCAAGAGTTACAACGCTTTTTCCAGTATTAATTATCCGGATATTGCAGTTCTTCGTGATCACAGGATCATTTTCTATATCGATGACAAAGATCATTCTACAAGACCGCTGAAATTTTATCATGAAATGAACGACCGCATCCTGTTGCTGAAACTAATTCCCGGCACATCCGGCAAAATTCTGGAACAACTCTTTGATTCCTATGATGCCGTTATTATCGAATCTTTCGGTGTCGGCGGACTGCCAAGCTACGACGATGACAGTTTTCTGTCCGCCATCCGGAAGTGGAGTGCTGCACAGAAACCGGTGATCATGGCCACCCAGGTCACGCATGAAGGAAGCGATATGAGTGTTTATCAGGTTGGAAAAGTAATCAAAGATAAATTCCATGTCCTGGAATCGTATGACATGACCTTAGAAGCAACCGTCACAAAAACCATGTGGGCGCTTCGGCAGGCGAAAGAACTGCCGGAATTTCAAAAATTCTTTTACAGCACGATCAACCATGATCTGCTGTTTATGTAAAAATCATCATAAAAAAGGGGCTCCGCAATGCTGTCGGAACCCCGCATTTCTTTTATATCTTATTGTAATAACATACATCTACGGCAAATACTACCGCACCACCTACTTCAACCTTCTGTTTTAAAGTATTACAGAACATCGACGGATTGTGACCGGTCCCGGAATAATTTACATACGGTGTATGAACCTCGATTGTCTTTCTCTCTCCGCACACTTCTTGAATCAATTTGACAACATGATCCATTTTTTCATCATCCGTACAGATCATCAGTGTCGCATTTCCTTTTCGCAAAAAACCACCTGTGGAAGAAATTTTTGTTGCCTGATACCCGTTTTTATTTAATTCCGCAATCACCTGATCCGAATCATCATGACTCACAATCGCATAAATCAGTTTCATAGTCTTCCTCCTTTTGCCGCTTCTCTGCAGGCTTTTGAAGTATTATAACATCCTTCTCCTAAAAAAGATATAAAAAATTTGTGATATAACGCAAATTTTTCATAAAAATCAACCAATTTTTACTAATCATGCTTCAAAATCTTCAGTAATTTCTGCATCTGTGCCATCCGTGTTTCAAACTGACTGTAAAAATCAGCTTGCCGCTCATACGGTGTTGCATAAAATGTATTTAACAGATGCACATTCAAATCTCTGGAAAGCTGCTCATCCTGCTGCTCATCCAGAAGCATTTGCACCTGCTCCAGAAAATTATGCCACGTAAGTACAAATGCTTCGTATGCTTTCACATCCGGCGTATCAATCCATTTGCTGACCCTGACCTTTGTCTTTGGCTCCATACGGCACTCACTCTGCTGCAGAAAGTATCGGAAGCTTCCATTTTCATAATATCTTCCCAGCGGAAACAGTCTGCACAGTCCCGGCCGGTACGGATGAATAGAACAGCGACCTTCCTCATTTAAAAAAGTGCAGCAATCCTGCTCCTCTGACATTTTCAAATTCGGCAGAATCACCCCATCCACCGGATGCAGTTCCAGATGTTCCATCAGGGAAGCAAAATTCATCTGTAATCCATCCGTCAAACGCCATACATCAAAAGGATCAAGAATAATAGATTCTCCCATGCCACAGCAACAGTCAAAGCATCCCTGACAATTCTGACAACCAGTGCGTGCCAGGTCATTTGCCGTATATAATTTTCTCAAATCTTCTATCGGTACTTCCCGTTTCATAATTCCTCCGCCTTTTTTCATTTTATTGTGAGTATATCATATTTTTATCACATCTGCTGTATTTTTCCGCAAAATGTTACTGTTTTCCCTGTTTGCCGTATTTCCCTGGCTTGAATTTATATTGACCTTTAATATCTACAGTGTTAAAATATCAATAACATTATGGGGATATTTATGAAAAGAAAGGACTGAAGGATCATGAAAAAACAAAGCCGTATCTTTTTTTTACTTGCAGTTTGTGGCATCCTTACGCTGAGCGGCTGCCGAAAGAAAATAGACGAAACAGAGTCCGAAACACAGAGTGAAACCGTTACTGAATCCGAAACTGAAAAACAGACACAGAAAAAGACCGAAAAAACAACCGAAAAGAAAACTCCGACAACACAGAAATCTACTGAAAAGAAAACCGTAAAACCGTCTACAGTCAACGGTAATACTCCAACCGGACAGACCAACCGTCCTTCAACCACACCAGAAACAGAAGCAGCCGGTACTGAAATGTGTCCCTACTGTTTTCAACAGATTTCTCTGGCACCGACAGATTCCGGTTCGACAATTTATGCAGAACATGTTGCACAGGAAAAGGCCTGGGCGGATACCTATGGTTGGGGAGATACCCCGCCGACTAATACACCTACCACCGGCACACCGTCCACGGATGCTCCGGCGACAGATGCTCCAAGCACTGACGGAAATACAGATGATTCCGCACAATGCGGATACTGTTACCAATGGTTTTCCGTATCTGATGGTTCCTATGCGGCACACATTGCTGCACATAATGAAGAACTTGGTCTTCCATCCGGTACCGAATATATAACCTGTCCAAAATGCGGTTACTCTTTCCCGAAAGGCAGTTTATATGACAATCATGTTTGTGTTTCCGATTAACCATTGCCTGATAATTATTCCTTATTTTAACTGACATAACATAATAAACAACTCCCATTTCAACGAATGTTCATTTGATTGGGAGTTGTTCTGTATATACTACTTTTTTATATCATCAAACATTTCCTTTACAGAAGGTGCATTTTTGGTTAATTTCTTAATACTCAAATCTTCCGCCTTATTATTAGCCAAGCGAAGTTGATTTTCAGACGAAAGCAGTGCTTCCCTTGTTTTTTGCAAGTGCGAAATTGTTTTATCAATCTCGTCAATCGCTGTCTTAAATTTATCGCTAGCAATTCTATAATTACGTGCAAATCCCTCTTTAAAGGCATTCATGTTGTCTTCAAAATGCAAAATATCAATCTGTTGATGCTTTGCCAGTTCTAATTCCTGCCGATATTTTAGTGAATTCAATGCCGCATTTCGCAATAATGTAATAAGCGGAATAAAAAATTGCGGACGTATTACATACATTTTCTCATATCTGTAAGAAACATCTACAATACCATTATTATACAATTCATTATCAATTTCCAGCAAAGAAACCAATACCGCATACTCACATCTTTTTTCACGTCTATCTCTATCAAGTTCTTTAAAAAAATCCTCATTCTTGTGTTTTGTTGCTGTTTCATCCATTTCATTTTTCATTTCAAACATAATGGAGATAAACTCTATTCCTTCCGCTGCTTCTCTAAAAATAAAATCCCCTTTACTCCCTGTTTTCGCATCATTATCTTTTTCAAAATATGCGGTTGGAAATGCCGTCATTCTTAACGAATTAAATTGATTCAGGCAATGCTGCTCAAGGCTTTCTCCTATCATTTTGGTAGATTGTCTAGCTTTAAAGTCTTTATAATACTCAATCAATTCTTCTTTTGACTTAAGCTTGTCTTCATATTCTCTTTGCAAAGATTGTTCTTTTAATTGGTTTTCTGTATCTTTATTCGACAGTTGACTTTTCAGTTCCGTAATTTCTGTTAATTTCAATGAAAGTTCCTTTTCCTTCTCCTGAACCGCTTCTGAAACTGCCAATTTCTTTTCTGTTTCACTATTTCCAAGTCTAGCTTTTAATTCTTCAATTATACGATTTTTTTCTGTCAGTTCCTCACTTTTTCTTTCTAATGCCTCTTGTTTTTCCTTATCCTTTTTATTAACGGCTTCACTAACTGCTAACTGTTTTTCGGTTTCATTCCCGGACATTTGGGCCTTCAACTGCTCAATAACTTTATCCTTTTCTCTTCCCTCCGCAGAAAACTGTTCTTTCAACGTATTAATTTCTTCTATTTTTTTTGAAATTTCTTTTTCTTTTCCACTGACCACTTCCGAAATAGCCAGTTTCCTTTCATTTTCACTATTTTCTACCTGTGCTTTCAGTTGAGCAATCATACGATCCTTGTCCGCCAATTCGCCATTTTTCTTTTCAACTACAAGTTCTCGTTCCTTTTCCTTTTTATGAATAGCTTCGCTTATGGCAAGTTGTTTCTCCGTCTCATTTCCGGATACTTTTGTCTTTAATTGTTCAATCAGTTTGTCCCTCTCTATAAGTTCCGCTTCTTTTGAAGAAAGTAATTTATCAAACTCTTCTTTCTGCTTCATTTTAGCTAATTCTAAATCTTTTTCTTTCATTTCTTCAAAATCTTTTTCTCTTTGCCGGACTTCTTTATCAAATTCTTTATCTCTAACTTGTTGAACAATCTGTGCATAACCGGACTCATCAACCACGAACACTTCTCCACAATTAGGACATTTAATCTCCTGCATAGTTTTGCATCCTTTCTGTATGTATTTCTTGGCGTTATGACAATCTCTATGTTTTAATTTTACCACGATATAGAAGTTTTTACTACATTAAAAGCCCTTAGCTATGAGTTTTATACCCACAGCTAAGGGCTTTGTTTACAATATAAATTTACGCAACCGACTGTCCCTCATCCTCTAACCATAAAACCACTCGATTATAAAAATAATGGCTCTTATTCAATAATGACCAACGGTTTGATCAAATCACGTGGTTTTTCTTTCATCAGCATCAAAGCCGGCTCCACATTCTCCAGCCCTGTGAATCTATGTGTGATTAGCTTCTCCGGATGAATACGGTTAGAAGTAATCAAACGGGCAAGTTTCTCGGAACGCACACGTCCGCCAGGCATCAGACCGCCTATAATCTGCTTGTGCGCCATTCCACATCCCCATTCTACACGGGGAATCTTCACATAATCACCTTCACCCAGATAGTTCACATTTCCAATTTTTCCACCTGGTTTCAGCATACGAATTGCCTGATCAAAGGTATCCACATCACCGCCTGCAACGATAATTTTATCAACAGGTCCATGATTCAGATCAAGAATCTGCTCTACAATATCACCCTCATGATAATTCACAATATTAGTAGCACCAAACTCAAGTGCCAAATCCGCACAATTCTTTCTGGAACCTACTGCATAAATATTTGCAGCACCGCGAATAGCAGCTGCCGCAACAGACATCAATCCTACCGGACCGATACCAATCACAGCCACATTATCACCATACTGAATATCTGCCAGTTCAGCACCATGAAAACCAGTAGGAACCATATCAGCCACCATACAGGCAGCTCCCAAATCCATTCCTTCCGGAAGATGTGCCAAATTACCATCCGCATCATTTACATGAAAATACTCTCCGAAAACGCCGTCCTTAAAATTAGAAAATTTCCAACCGGACAACATCCCTCCGCTATGCATAGAGTATCCTTCCTGAGAAGCATAAGCATTCCAATCAGGCGTAATAGCGGAAACTAGTACTTTATCACCGGGTTTAAAATCTCTTACCAAACTGCCGACCTCAACGATCTCACCTACAGCTTCGTGGCCAAGGATCATATCCTTACGTTCACCAATTGCACCTGACCATACAGTATGTACATCAGAAGTACAAGGTGCCAAAGCCAACGGCTTACAAATAGCATCTAATGGTCCACACTGAGGGATTTCTTTCTCAATCCATCCGGTAGCTCCGATTTTTAACATTGCAAAACCTTTCATTTGCATTCCTCCTTGTGCATACGTATTGTTATTGTTGCTTCTTTATTTTAACATATAATTTTCACATAGGCAAGAAAACACAAACAAAACAAACAGATTTTTAAACTGTCATTTTTTAATTATTCGCCATCACTTTCACTCTCGCAAGAGCCTTTGAGACTGCAGGAATCATCAGAATAATTACCGTTACCGCCGCTTCTGCAAATATATAGCAGGCATTATATGCCAGCGAATACGGCAGCGCGTTCCATCCCTCCCATGCGTATTCCCCAAAGAAAATCCAGCCGGAAATTACCGCAAATACATATCTTCCCACAACACCAAACAAATACCCCTTTATCAGACCGAATTTTGCATTTGCAAGAAATCCGGAAAGTCCGAGTGCGCCAAACGCAAGCGGATAGTCCACCAGCACCTGCATCGGAGAATAGATATACGGCTCAATCAGAAACTGCAGTACCCCATACGCCAATCCAGTCAGAATGCCGGTACCCGGTCCGTAAATATAGCCGATCAAACTGATAAACAACATACTGCACAGAGTAACAGAGCCTCCAAACGGAAAAGAAAATACTTTCATCATAGAAGTAACTGTCGCCAGCGCCATTGCCATCGCGCAGAATACCAGCTGCTTCGTTCCCATATTTTTCTTCTTGCCGCCTCTTTTTACCGCAAGAATGACAGCTGCTGCCAGCAGCGCCGCCAGAATTACAGACGTAGCAATCTTTCCCGCCTGTGTCAGAAGGAGTTCCCCTTCCACGTTTGATACAAAAAATGACATAAAAAAACCTCCTTGAAAGTAAATTTTGACAGGAGGAGCTTCTTCGGTATTCTTCGCTTCCTTACGCCGGCATTACCCGGTTCAAGTAGTGAGGGTCCCCACCATTACGGTGAAATCTCAGCCAAAGGCTCCCCTAGCATTATTATGCTATGTAGTTGTCATTTCGGGTTTTATTGTATCATATCTGCCTTTTTTGTCAATATCGCCCTGATATTTTTCTTCCCTCCATTTTACGCATAAAAAACAGAACACCGACCAAAACTATAAATTACTGTCACTCAGAATCAATTCGGATTTTCTTCTTTTCTACCTTTGCGCAAGCGGAATCAAATGTCTAAGCAGATCCTTTAATTCCTCTCTCTCCCGGATCAGCACTACTTCACCATTCTCACGGATCAGAATTTCCGCCGGACGCAGACGGTTATTGTACGTCGATGCCATCGAAAATCCGTACGCGCCTGCATCAAGCACACCGAGGATATCACCTTTGAAAATTTCCGGCAGTTCGCGGTCTTTTGCCAGAATATCGCCGCTCTCACAGATGTTTCCAACGATCGACACCGGCTCTGTCTTTTCTGATGCCACATCAGACGCGCGGTAAATCTCTACCCCATGATAAGAATCATACATGATTGGACGCTGCAGCACATTAAAACCACAGTCGCAGCCGACAAATTTCGTCTCATGATTCCTCTTGACAGAATGTACTTCTGAAAGAATCATTCCGCATTCCGCAGAAACATAACGCCCCGGCTCAATGCGAAACTTCAAATCTGTACCATATTCCTTCGCGAAACGATACAGCTCCGCGTCCATTGCTTCACCCAATTCTTTTATATTTAGTGGCTGCTCATCATCCTCTTTATGATATGGAATTCCAAATCCGCCGCCCATATCCACAAATCGCAGTCCTTCAAACTGTCTGGCAATATCAAAGAGCGCGCCAATACTCTGTACAAAAGCTTCCTTGCTCATAAAGAGCGAACCGATATGCTGGTTGATGCCAACTAGTTTCAAATCATATTTTTTCAGCAGTTCTTTCACTTGCGGAATATATTTCGGCTCAATCCCAAACTTGGTTTTCTTTCCGGCTGTCACTACTTTCTCATGATGGCCTGCCCCAACCCCCGGATTGAAACGAACGGCCACCTCTCCGCCCGGATTCAGCTGACCGTACTGTTCCAGCTGACTTAAGGAATCCACGCTGACCAGCACGCCCTCAGCGATCGCATACTGCATTTCCTCCGCAGACACATTGTTTCCGATATAGAAAATTTCATCAGCTTCAAAACCCGCCTGCTTTGCCATAAAAATCTCTCCCGGAGACATGGCATCTGCTTCCAATCCCTCTGATTTTACTACCTGTAAAAAAGCTAGATTGCTATTAGCTTTCATCGAATAGTCAACCGCAAAATTCGGATACGTCACCATCTCTTTTAAATCACGGCAGCGTTCACGCAAAATTCTTTCATTATAGACATACAACGGTGTTTTATATTTTTCAGCAAGCGCAACGGGATCGTTTCCTTCAAAAAAGTTCATTCGATCCGTTACCTTGGAATATATCTTCTGCATTTCTGTGTTTCCTCCCAAAATACTGCATTTTTCAAGTCTCTCTTGACATATTATAGCGATGGTAATAAAATTTGTATAATGAATTTTATAAAATTAATGATTAATATTTTCGATAAGAGGTTCTTATGAATATTGAAAGTTTAAAAACGTTTATCACCCTCTCAGAGTTGAAAAATTTCACACAGACGGCTGACCGTTATTACATTGTACAGTCCACGGTCACAAATCGTATCATGGAATTGGAAAAAGAACTCGGCAAAAAGCTGTTCACGCGCAACCGCAAAAATGTAGAGCTGACCGAAGAGGGGCTGCATTTTTTAAGCTATGCCAAACGAATTGTGGCCTTGGAAGCCTCTGCCATTGAGGAACTGAGTATGCTGCACACGTTTTCAGAAACACTGCGCATCGGTACGATCAACACCATGTACGACTGTTATCTGCATCAGCCCATCATGGATTATATCCGCACCTATGAAGATATCTCGGTCAAGGTAATCATTGATCATTCCGGTCCACTTCTGCGCATGCTGCAGGACGGCACGATCGACATTGCCTTCTCGTATGTCCCGCTGAAAAAAACAGGCTTTCTGTGCCTTCCGTTTGCCACCGACGATGTAGTACTCGTAACTGCACCGGAACATCAGGAGTTTGCGGACGGCATCCGCCAAAGTAATCTCCCGGATCTATACTACCTGTACTGCGACTTTATGGTACAGGACGGCAGTACCTTTATCCGCGATATGTTTCCGAAAAATTATTCGTTTCCATTTGAAATTGACAAGCTCACACATCTGCTACCCTATCTGACTGCAGGTATCGGTTATACTTTTCTGCCGCAAAGTCTTGTTCAAAAATATCTTGATGAAAAGCAGTTGATTTCCATTCCTCTGCTTGGTTTTAAAGCACCTACGATCCAAAGCTATCTTATCATGCCAGAGGGAAAAACAGATCATCTGTCCATTCTCCGTCTGGCTGAGGCGCTTCACATTTCCTTGAAAGGAGTATCTCAATGAAAAAACTAAAACGTATTTTAGCCCTGATCGGCGTAATTCTGCTGGCTGCACTTTATCTGTGCACCTTGATTTTTGCTCTGATCGACAGTCCGTGGGCGTATGATCTGTTCAAAGTATCTGTCGGCGCGACGATCCTGGTTCCGGTCGTACTCTATGCGATGATTTTGACTGCAAAGCTGCTCAAAAATAAAGATACAGAGCAGGATAAATAACTCAAGGAGGTATTTTTCATGATCACAACCGTAATTTTCGACATTGGCAACGTTCTTGTTTCTTTTGACTGGCAGACACACCTTGATTCCTTCGGTTTTTCATCCAAAAAACGGGAAATCATCGCAGATGCCGTATTTCGAAACAACGACTGGAACGAAATGGATCGCGGCGTCCTGACCATAGAAGAATGCATTGCACGCTTTATCAGCCATGCGCCGCAGTATGCAGAGGATATCCGCAAAATTGTACTTGGCATACGCGAAACGATTCAGCCGCTGCCCTACACGGAAGAATTACTCCGTATCCTGCGTATGAACGGTCTGAATCTCTACTATCTTTCCAACTATGGAAAATTCGGCTATGAAGAAACCAAAGACAAGCTCGCATTTACTAAAATGATGGACGGCGGTCTCTATTCTTACGAAGCACAGATGATCAAGCCAAATCTATGGATTTACGCAGAACTATGCGAACGTTACCACATCCATCCAATGGAGGCCGTATTTCTCGATGATAATCTTGCCAATGTAAATGCTGCCCGCGCATTCGGAATGAAAGGTATCCATTTCACCAGCTATGAAGATGCCTGTGAAGAGTTGCGGGCGCTTGGGGTACTCTAGTTTCACCCTATCGATAAATAATATCCTCTCTTCCCGGTCCGTTTGAAATCAACGTGATCGGGAATCCGATCTCTTTTTCAATAAACTCAATATATCTGCGGCAGTTTTCCGGAAGTTCTTCATATTTTTTAATGCCGCGGATATCTGTTTTCCAGCCCGGCAGCATCTTTAAAATCGGTTTTGCCTTTTCCAGCATTACTGTCGTCGGAAATTCTGTCGTCACTTCTCCGTCAATCTCATAACCTACGCACACCGGAATCTCATCCAGATAGCCAAGCACATCCAACACCGTAAAAGCAACATCAGTTGTTCCCTGAATGCGGCAGCCATATTTAGACGCTACACAGTCAAACCACCCCATACGACGCGGACGTCCGGTCGTCGCTCCGTATTCTCCGCCGTCACCGCCGCGTCTGCGCAGTTCATCTGCCTCTTCCCCGAAAATTTCACTGACAAAGGCCCCTGCGCCCACCGCGCTCGAATATGCTTTCACAACAGTAACAATCTTTTTGATTTCATACGGCGGAATACCCGCACCAATCGCACCGTAGGCAGCCAGCGTTGAAGAGGATGTCACCATCGGATAAATTCCGTGATCCGGATCCTTTAAAGAACCAAGCTGTCCTTCCAATAAAATATTTTTTCCTTCATTGATCGCATTCCATAAAAACGCCGAAGTATCACAGACAAACGGCGCAACCATCTCTCTGTAAGAACGTAACTCCTCCAGAATAACGTCGGGATTAAGCAGCGGCTTGTGATACATATGCTCCAGCAAAATATTTTTCTGTTCGCAGATACGCACTGCTTTTTCTCTCAAACGTTCCTCATCGAACAGTTCACTTACTTGAAAACCGATCTTGGAAAATTTATCAGAGTAAAATGGCGCAATGCCTGATTTTGTCGAACCAAACGACTTTCCGCCCAGACGTTCTTCCTCATACTTATCAAATAAAATATGATACGACATCACAATCTGCGCCCGGTCTGATACAAGAAGCTTTGGCATCGGCACATTTCTGTCCACAATGCTTTTTATTTCCTCAAACAGCACCGGAATATTCAGTGCCACACCATTTCCAATAATGCTTGTGGTGTGTTCATAAAACACGCCGGACGGCAGTGTGTGAAGGGCAAATTTACCGTAATCATTTACAATTGTATGCCCCGCATTCGCACCTCCCTGAAAACGCACAATAATATCTGCCTCTCGCGCCAGCATATCTGTAATTTTTCCTTTTCCCTCGTCTCCCCAGTTTGCTCCGACTACAGCCTGTACCATATGTTCCTCCATTCACGGCAGTCGACGCGCTGTTTTCCTCAAACCAGATAATGTCTGCGCCTCTGCCCTTTGCTATTTTCATCATTTTCTGCGACAATATCAGTATACTTCCTTTTTTCAATTAAGTATAATTCAAATTTTTAGATTTATTTATCTTTATAATAAATAAATGCCCGTTGCCAGCCATCGGCCGGTAACAGGCATCTGTATTTTTATACATTAATCTCTGCTTTCATACCAAGCAGTTCTTTATTCTCCTCCAGAAGCGGTTTCACATGATTTTCCAGGAACACCTCCACCTGACGCGGCGCACGTCCCACATATTTGGACGGATCCATCGTCTTCTGAAGCTCCTCATAAGTCAAATTAAAGGCCGGATCAGCTACAATCAATTCCAAAAGATTGTTGTCTTTTCCTTCTACCTTCACATTCTTTCCCGCTTCCATGGAAAGCTCACGGATTCTCTCATGCAGTTCCTGTCTGTCTCCGCCTGCTTTTACAGCATCCATCATAATGTTTTCGGTCGCCATAAACGGCAGTTCAGACATCAGACGCTTTTCGATGACTTTCGGATAAACTACCAAACCGTCCACCACATTCAGGCACAGATCCAGGATACCGTCAACAGCCAGAAAGCCTTCCGGCACAGAGAGTCTCTTATTCGCAGAATCATCCAGAGTACGCTCAAACCACTGGGTTGCGGAGGTGATTGCCGGATTTAACGCGTCGCAGATTACAAAACGTGACAGAGAAGCAATGCGCTCACTACGCATCGGATTTCTCTTATATGCCATAGCGGAGGAACCGATCTGTGTCTTTTCAAACGGCTCTTCCACTTCTTTTAAGTGCTGAAGCAAACGGATATCATTAGAGAACTTGTGCGCACTGGCTGCAATACCCGCCAGAACATTAAGCACACGCGTGTCCACCTTTCTGGAATAGGTCTGTCCGGATACCGGATAGCAATTTTCAAAGCCCATTTTTTTCGCAATCATCGGATCAATTTTGTCAATCGTCTCCTGATCACCGTCAAACAGTTCCAGAAAACTCGCCTGTGTACCGGTCGTTCCTTTGCTTCCGAGCATCTTTAAGCTGCCCATCACATAATTCAGATCTTCCAGATCCATCATGAATTCCTGCATCCACAAAGTCGCACGTTTCCCGACTGTCGTCGGCTGCGCCGGCTGAAAATGTGTAAACGCCAGAGTCGGCTGATTTTTATACGTATCGGCAAATTTCGCCAGCTCTGCAATCACATTAACGAGCTTTTTCCGTACCAGCTTCAAAGCTTCCGCCATCACAATAACATCCGTGTTGTCACCTACATAGCAGGATGTTGCACCCAGATGAATGATTCCCTTCGCTTTGGGACACTGCACACCATAAGCGTAAACGTGCGACATAACGTCATGACGCACCAGCTTCTCGCGCTCTTTCGCCACCTCATAGTTGATGTCATCTACATGTGCTTTCAGTTCCTCAATCTGTTCATCGGTAATATTGAGTCCCAGTTCTTTTTCCGTCTCAGCCAAGGCAATCCACAACTTTCTCCAGGTTCTGAATTTCATATCCGGAGAAAAAATATACTGCATTTCCCGGCTGGCATAGCGTTCGGACAATGGACTCTGATATCTGTCGTTCATACTCATTTTCCTTTCCTGTTTATATTAAGCTCTCTATAAATCATTCCTGTGTCACAGGCAACTTTTCACAAAGAAGTCTCCCGTGTTTTCACGAAAAATTATAGCTCATGGCCTTCCAAAAGGCAAGCATAAGTTAAGGCCGCTTATGCATAGCGGCCCAAAAATTCTTTCATTCTTGTATTTGGATTTTCAAAAATCTCTTCCGGAGAGCCCTCCTGTACGACCATGCCTCCGTCCATGAATATCACACGATCGGAAATATCGCGTGCAAATGCCATTTCATGCGTTACAATTACCATCGTGATATTCATCTGTGCTAAAGATTTGATCACCTTCAGAACCTCGCCCGTCAGCTCAGGATCAAGTGCCGAGGTCGGTTCATCAAAAAACAGTACCTTCGGATGCAAGGCCAAAGCCCGTGCAATCGCCACGCGCTGACATTGTCCGCCGGAAAGCTGGCACGGATAAGCCTCCGCTTTCTCACGCAGCCCCATTTTTTCCAGAAGCTCATACGCTTCGTTCCTTACCTCTTCTTTAGGGCGTTTCTGCACATGCACCGGTGCATCCATGATGTTTTTCAACACCGAATAGTGCGGAAACAAATTGAAATTTTGAAATACCAACCCGAATTTTTCCCGGATTTTCACCAAATCACTCTGTTTTTTATAAACAGTTTTTCCGTCTACGATTTCCGCTGCCGCTTCTCCCAGATAAAACAGATTGCCGCAGTCCATCGTTTCCAACAGGGTCGCACAGCGCAGCAACGTTGTCTTTCCGGATCCGGACGGCCCGATAACAGAAAGCACCTCGCCCTCCTTTACCGTCAGGGAAATATCTCTTAAGACCTGCTGTCCGCCAAAGGATTTTTTCACATGATTCATTTCCAGATAATTCATCGCGCACTCCCCTACTGATAATAATTCATTTTTTTCTCGATCAAGCCCATGCCCATATCTACGATAAAGTTAAAGATATAGTAAAATACTGCCGCAATAATAAACGGTGTAAAATCTGACTTTGACGCTACAATCTGTTTTGCAATCGTAAACATTTCTGCATAGGCCAGCGCATAAGCCAACGATGTATCCTTAACCAGAGTGATTACCTCATTTGTCACAGACGGCAGAATACGTTTGATCACCTGCGGCAGAACAATACGTCGAAACGTCTGGCTCTTGCTATAGCCCAAAAGCTTCGCCGCCTCATATTGGCCAACCGGCATTGACGCGATACCGGAACGATAGATTTCCGCAAAGTAGGCAGCATAATTCAGTGCAAAACCAATTATGATCGCCGGAAATCTCCACTGTGAACCGATCTTCATATCAAACAAAAAATAAGGTCCAAAATAGACCACCATCAACTGCAGCATCAGCGGCGTACCGCGCAGTACCGATATGTACAGTCGGAAAGCTGCACTGACCAGCTTATTTTTCGCCATGCGCCCAAAACACACAAGCAGTCCCAGCGGAAGCGAAAACAAAAGCGTCAGCGCAAAGATACTAACTGTTTTTACCATACCCTCGCTGAGCTGCATCAACATTACTGTAAAGCTCATGCTATCCTCCATTACAAAAGGCTGCCCGGACGGTATCTGCTTTGCAGCGCCCGGCAGCCTGCTTCTGCATCATACTTCTGACACAGAAATCATTTTTCTATTCTCTTTTTATTCCATGACCGTCTCGGACTCTGTTTCGGTTTCTGCCTCTTCTGTTTCGGTTCCGGCATTCTCTTTTCCAAGGCAGACCATATCGGAAATTTCGTATTTTTCTGCCAACTCGGCAACCGTTCCGTTCTCCGCCAGGATGTCGAGATCTTTGTTGATAATTTCCACCATCTCAGTATTTCCAACCTGAAAACCAATCGCATACTGCTCTGAATTCAGCGTTTCCTCGAGAATCACAAAGCCTTCGCCTCTGTTTTTGATCTGATAATTTGCAACACCAATATCCATAGCCAAAGCATCCAAAGAGCCTGCCTGCAGCTCGGTGAACGCCTGATTGTAATCACCAAATTCCTGAAGTGTACCGAATGTATCTGCCAGTGCCTTCTGTGCTTCCTCATCTGAGAGCACTGCCAGCGCCGCACTTGCTGCCTGTACACCAACTGTCTTTCCTTCCAAATCTGCAAACGAAGTAATGCCGGAATCCTCCGCAACTACGATTACCTGGCTGTTATCTACATACGGTTTGGAAAATTCATACTGATCCTCACGGCCGTTCATGGTAAAGCCATTCCAGATGCAGTCGATGTTACCGGAATTCAATTCCAAGTCCTTAGAATCCCAGTTGATCGGCTGTTTTACCAGCTTCCAGCCTTCCATCTCACAAACTGCCTCCGCCAATTCCAGATCGAACCCCGTATACTCTCCGTTCTCATCCATATAACCAAACGGTGGATATTCCGCGTCAAAACCAACCGTAAATGTATCCTCTGCCAATGCAAAGCTGCTCAGCATACATACTGCCAGTCCTGCTGCCAATAAACCTGTCATTCTCTTTTTCATAATCATGTCCTCCTCAAACTGTAATAAAACTGCCATCCGCAGTTTCTTTTTCATTCCGTATAGCTTTCGTATGCTTTCGCTTTACTATGCTAATACACGAAAGTCACTTATAAAATAACACAGTTTATCGAGGCTGTCAATCATATAAATTTTTTTCAAACTATTTTTAATTTGTCTGCTTTTTTATTTTCCCTCTTACATAATTTGCTCTATCACGTATTCCTTATATACTCCGCTTTCAGCTTCTCAATCTGCTCCGAAATCTCTAACGCATCCCACTCCCCGGCAAAATGACTTGTCTGCCCTTCCTGCAGAATCGCCGCCACATCCGCTTTCATCGCCGCGGCCACATCCCTATCCGCCTTGATTTCCTCCAAACGCGCAAGATATTTGTTTTCCGACAGAAACATCGGCAGCAAACGCAGATATTTTTCATATACTTTTCGCGATTTTAAAGTACGATAAGATTCCCATAGACACTCAGCCGCCTCTTCAAAACGAAACAGATGTGCGTAGGCCGTGGCCATATTTTCCAACACGACCGCATAAAATTGTATACCGAGTCTGCCCGGTCCTCTATGCTTCAAAATGCGTTCATATTCATTGATTGCACTGACATACATTCCATAATTTACCAGATAATCCGCTTTCATTTTACGCCGTACATCCGTCGGTTCGATCTGAACCTGTACCAGTTTTTCCTTAAAATAAAGAAGTTCCGCAGCCGAAAGATACCCGCACTCACGAAAAATCGGCATCACAAATTCATCAGCCGGCACATCCTTTTCCAGAGAACGGCGCAGCGTCTCCGCCAGCTTTTTCAAATGCAGTTCCGTCTCTATCCAATCGCAGAGTTTTGGCCCAAGTACAGTTTCATCGATTAGATAAACATTTTCGCGCATATAGTAACACAACTCTTCAATCGACCAGATACTGATATCAATACTTTCCATATAATACGGATGTCGTGCTCTCGGTGTCTGACAAAGATAATAAGCGCCCATCTGCTACACCTCCAAAACAGTTTCCCATACATGCCCCGAAGCCGGATAAAATTCTCCAAAGCCCAGATCACGGATTGTCACTTTACAACGATCTTTGGCAACAAACTTCATCTGCATCTGCAGTCTTGTCGTCCGCTTCGGCCGGTCCGGCAATTCTTTCAGTAAAATACTGTAGCTTTCCGGTTCCCCACCCAGCATAGATTTGCCATAAATAATGATTTCTTTTGTGTCCTCCGGTATAAACTCACAAATATGTCCGGCCTCGAACCAGTTTACCCCGGCTCCGATCAACAGATAATTACAGCTTTTACCACGGATGTCCATCTGCATACTCAGATTCGTCTGCACCATATCATCGGAAAAAAACAGAAAGTGATCCATTTTTTTACCGACACCAACGCGCTCCATCGCCGCATAGCAGGCACCTTTTGTATAAAGATTACGCCCCTGAAAAACATGACGCCTGCGGCAGAGCTGTCCAAATGATTTTACCGCCCAAGTCTTGTCAAAGCTGTCACCGATCAGATATACGCAGGAAAAATTCTTTTTCTGAAAGGTCTCTTCGATCACTTCCAGAAATTTATCATCCCGCTTTTCATTGTACTTTTCATCACTCAAAGATCCCTGTCTGCCGAAATCAACAGATACCCCGACATTCACTTTCACAACCGCCGGTCTTGTACTGTAGTCAATGCTTAAAGTCCAGGCGGAAATTGAGGTGGCTTCATATTCAAATAATGCCACATTGTGCGTCCACAGTTCTTTTTTCTGATTCAGCACAAAACTACAGAAACTCTCCTGATGATTCTGCAAAAAAACATTTGCGCGATTCATACCCATCATCTCACAGGCATCCAAAAGTGCCTCCGGCCACGGCAGCTTCATCTCACGCATTGTGATCATCATACAAGCCGTTCCCATATCAATGGATGACCCAATATAGAAAACACAGGACTTTAAAAAATTTGCCAACGCTGTCCGTCCCAGTTCCACATTCTCTTCAATCAAGGAAAACAGATCTTCCGGTGTCGGAATCAGATATCTGTCCCGTTCCGGGTGGATACTGACTGTTTCCGGCTCCTGCATCCGGTCATGATAGTAGGAAATCTGCGTATATTCTTTTTCCAGATCGAGTCCGATTATTGTTCTATTCATATTCTTTTCTCCGTCAGTTAATCCGAAACAGTTCTTCTACCAGATATTGTTGTCCGATATACTGTTCACGAAGTTCTTCCAACTGTTTTTTGTTATGCTTCTGCTCCGCCTCTGCCAAACGGTTAATCAGTTCGAAACGTCCGGTTGTCCCGCGCGGCGAACGACGTTCACAAAGAATCGTCTGTTCCTTTGTCTGCTCCGTTCCAGTGCGCTTTTCCACGGTCAGATACCAGGTCAGCCTGTCATGATAAAACAGCGTAAATTCTTTCACAAAAATCCCTTCATACATATTCTGCATGACAATCTGCTGCTCTTTTTGCCCATTTAAACTATAATGCAGTGTCACATGATCCGCCGGATTAGTACGATATTCCAAAATATATTTATCGTGCAAGTGAAAACGTCTCTGAACTTTCTGTGGAAACTTTTGATAGAATCGGAAATATAAACCCTTTTCCGTAAATTTATCCAGAAGATAGTACATCCATTTCTGCTGCCCGGCAGTCTGCTGCGTCAGCTGCGCATAATACCGCAGCATCGCCAATTGACAGATCTGCGGATTGCCAATCTCTCCAAGCAGAGCTCGCTCAATATAAGTAAACACTCCCTGACCGACCGGCATATCCTTTACAAAATAATGATAACTCATCAGTATCGCATATGCCTTGCACAGCCACGTTTTCCCCTGCTTTTTCACATAAGACTGGAAGATCTCTTCCGTATTTTGCATCCCCTGCTGTAAAAAAAGTACTAATACAAGGATCCGTTCTTCCAGTACAAAATCCTCTAAAAGAAAACTTTGTCCGGTCTGCCAGATGGCTTTCATCGTTGCAAGCGCACCCTCATAATAATGCATCAGATATCGCAGAACCGTCTCATTGTACAACTGCCTTTCAAAACAATGCAGGCATCCAGACAATACAAATGCGTCTTCCTCCGGCTCATAGGTCTCTATATACCAGCTGCATAGACGCACCAGCGCATTTGCGCTCACATGCTCCAATCCACTTCGCTCTAAA
This sequence comes from Marvinbryantia sp., assembly GCA_050944495.1. Classification (GTDB taxonomy): domain Bacteria; phylum Bacillota; class Clostridia; order Lachnospirales; family Lachnospiraceae; genus Marvinbryantia. The sequence continues at coordinate 82,373 of JBMNRF010000002.1, read as the reverse complement.
AGTGCATAGGCCTGTTCCATCAGCCCCTGTGAAAGAAGCAGATCCACCAATTCCTCTTTGTGCTGCACACATAGTTCGTCACGGTCGGCCGCACGCAAAAAATCTTCCATATAATTGCCGTGCGGATGACTGGTATAATACTGCAGTAACTTTTCCTGAAGATATCTGCGGTAATCTTCCCGAAGACCAGAAAGCTGCATCAGCTGTACAAACTGACGCACATTTTCTTCATGAACCGCCTCCTCTTTTTCTCCACAGTCATGCAGCAAAAGCCCTCCCGGTATTTGTTTCAGCTCGCGACAGTACGCTTCAAACTCTGTTCTGGAGATCAGACGCTCCAAGCGATAAAGAGAACCGTCACAATAACGCACACCATTTTTATCCTCCAGTAAAACCGCACACTCTTCACAATACATCTGCACACAGGCTTTTCCGCCAACCAGCATCACACGCTGCTCCTGCCCCAACTGACGGTGTACCACGATCACATGGCGAACAGACGGATGATCACAGATGATTTCATAAGAAAACAATGCTTTTGCAAGTCCCCTTGTCATCTGCTCATTTAAAACAAACCGTGTCAGAAGCGCATCATAGATCAACGCCAGATCTTTACTGATTCTTCCCTCCTGAAGCTGCTCTTCCATAAATAAAACCATGCCTGCACGATAACTGTCATAGGACTCCTCATCCTTACTGCGATTGCGGATAATATTTGCATAAATCGCTGCTTTTTTCTCATAACTCAGCGTATTATTATAAGAAAAATACATCCGCACCGCCGTTGGAAGCTCCCGCACATTCAGGTCTTCTGCCGTCATGGCATAATATTCATAAAGTCCCGCCAGACGAATATCCTGACGGACACCAAGTTCAAACCATTTTGCATAACGCGGACTATTTTTTCGTCCCTTCATCAACAGACCACAGATTGCTGTCAGCAGATTTTTACTCGGATACAATGCAAAGCAACGGCACAGTACGTCATATAACAATGAATGGAAATTTTGCATATGACCAGCAAGCTGGGCTACCTGACCGCAAATTTCCCGATCAACCAGTTTTTCTCTGCATAAGAACCGCAGCAGATGAATCTCAAATTCACCCAGAGTTCGCATCATCAGAGGTTCCCTTTTAAGGATCTCCCACGCTTCCAGATACATCACCGGACTCTTACAGCCACAAATATACTGACGTCGGATACTGTCCAACCGTTCAGAATCATTTTTAAATAAGTTGGCATTCACATTTAACATCAACCACTGCAGGATCCAGTTTTCCTGATTTGCCAGATACAAGTCGCTGATCTCATTTTTAACATACTCCGCATACACCTTATCCTCATTCTCTGTCAGAGTTAAATAAAGATACAGCCCCTTCCATTGCGGCGCCTCCAATTCCCCGGCTCGTTCCTGTAGCTCCTGCAAAAGCATGTCTGCTTCCATCTGTTCGCCAGCCTGCTGCAATACATAAATCTGATACAAATCATAGAAAATATGATTTCCCCCTGCAATTTTATAATTTGCTAGGCAGCCGTTTGTAATACCACTCCACTCTGACAGACCAATTCGCCCAGAACGCCAACCAATATAAGCATCCATCATTTTCAGAATTTCCTGCATCTGATAAAATGTGGACATAGACGCACTTCTGCCGCGCACCTCTACCTTACAGGTAATTTCACGCATCTCCGTACGTACTGTGATACAGGCAAAATTGCGACCGGCATGCAGCTTTTCCCGATGTACAATAAAACCAAGACTAAATACGCTGCCGGTAAATTCCTCCGTTGTGAAGCGCGGACGTTCTATCGTCAGAAAATCCGCATCACAGGAAACAGAAACTGGTGCGAACCCCCAGGTATCCTTTATCAAAAGCAGCTCCTCACGCACATCCTCCTCCGGTCTCTGCAGCAGAACATGATCCCCGGAAAGATGCAATGTCACAGGCTCCTTCAAACGCATTCCCACCAGAAACTGTTCCAAACTGTGATAGGAAAGCGGTTGTCCCAAAATTCCTTCATACAGAGCATACGCATGATCTCCCCAGTATCTGGTCTGCTCACGAAACTCCGGATCTACAAAACGCATATAGGCCTGTGCAAAATCCTCTCGTGCAAGCGCTGCAAATGCTTCCGGTGTATCATTTTCCGTTTTCTCTTTTCCTTTGCCTGTCGACAGAATTTCAATGTGATACGGCACCCGGTATTCTCCCACAGTAGTCCCAATCAGCAGCGCGCCCTCCAGTATGTCTCCATCATGCAGCCCCTTTGTATCCGCCTCAAAAATAATTGTCTGCTTTCTGCCGGTAAACAACTCCGGTGTTACCTTTACACGAATATTTCCCCCGGATACAAAACCATGAATAAGATTTCCCTGCGCGCCCTCCAGCTTTATCTTTGCGCGAAATCTTTCATTTTCGCGTACCTGCGCGCAAATCTCTGTCTCGGACAGCTGCAGCGGCAACACCTCATATGTAAATTGTTCTTTTAATAATTCATTGATCCTTTTTTTCAAAACGCTTCCTCATCTCTGTGTAAACGTGTATATTTACAATATCAAAGGACTGCTGCAAAAGCTTCTGTTTGCGGCAGCCCCAAGTTTTATCCCAAAATTTTTTTGAGCTCGTCCATAAAAGTGTTTACATCCTTAAATTCACGGTAAACCGATGCGAAACGCACATACGCTACCGGATCCAGATCCTTAAGCCGTTCCATAACAATTTCACCAATCAAGCTGCTGGCGATCTCTCTCTCTTCTCTGTTGAAAACTTCCGTCTCAATCTGATCAATCACATCATTAATCTGCTGCGCGGATATCGGACGCTTATAACATGCCCGCAAAACACCAGATTCAATTTTACGGCGGTCATACTGCTCTCGGTTATTGTCTTTTTTTATGATAATCAGCGGAATCGTCTCCACCTTTTCATACGTCGTAAAACGCTTGCCGCACTCATCGCACAAACGACGGCGGCGAATGGAACAGTTGTCATCCGCTGGACGTGAATCCACAACTCTTGTATTATCCTGATTGCAAAATGGACACTTCATTATAAAAGGCCTCCCTCGTTTACGAAAATTGTCTCTTCAGACAAAATTTCTGCATAATATACTCTTTTTAAGAGTATAGCGCACCGAAAGTCTTACTGTCAATTCTATATCTATTTTTCCTTCATGGCTTTTTTCCCCTCGGCATCATATATTATACAGAAGAACATTTTATGAGGTGATCCCTTGAGAATTTGCGATTTGAGGCAAAAAGAAGTAATCAACATCTGTACCTGTGCTTCTCTGGGCTGTGTGATCGATGTGGAATTCGATGAAAAAACCGGCTGCATCACAGCACTTATCGTACCGGGCGGCAGCCGATTTTCCTGCTTTTGGGGCCATGAACACGAACTAGTCATCCCATGGCACTGTATTACCTGCATCGGCTGTGACATCATTCTGGTAGAGGTGGCAAAGCCGTGTAAGGATTCATCGTAAAAAGGCTCGCATGCTTTTCAAGGCACTTTTTTCCAGACGACTGACCTGCGCCTGGGAGATTCCCACCTCCTGGGCTACCTCCATCTGCGTCTTTCCATCATAAAACCGCATATAAATGATCCGTTTCTCACGCTCTCCAAGACGCTGTATGGCTTCACGCAGAGAAATGGATTCCACCCAGTTTTCCTCTTTATTTTTCTTGTCACTGATCTGATCCATTACATATAGAGTATCTCCTCCCTCCGAGTAAACCGGATCATAAAAACTTAAGGGGCTCTGAATTGCGTCCATGGCATAGACAATTTCTTCCTTGGCAATTCCAATTTCCTCGGCAATCTCACTGATCGTCGGCTCTTTAAGATTTTTTTTCATATAAGCCTCGCGTGTATAAAATGCTTTATATGCTGTATCCCGCAGAGAGCGGCTGACACGAATGGCATTATTGTCCCGCAGATAACGACGAATCTCTCCGATGATCATCGGCACCGCATAGGTGGAAAATTTTACATCCATTTCTGTATTAAAATTATCAATGGCTTTCATCAATCCAATACAGCCAATCTGAAACAAATCATCCGCATTTTCATTGCTTCCTGAAAATCGTTTGATCACGCTCAATACCAGACGCAGATTTCCCTTGATGTACAATTCACGCGCTTCCTTATCTCCCTTTTTTATCCGTTCAAACAACATTACTTTTTCTTCGTTTGAAAGTACCGGAAGTTTTGACGTATTGACTCCGCAAATTTCTACTTTATTCAGTGCCATTGCAAGAACCCTCCTATACCGTAAAAAAATTACTGATATCGCAGATCATTGCGATATCAGTAACAGAGTTCTCATAATAAAAGTTGTTTATACGGTTTTGCAAAAAATATAAAAATTAATAGCCCTTGACAACTTCTTTTCTCAGGCGTCCGATAATTTTCTTTTCCAAACGCGAAATATAAGACTGGGAAATCCCCAGAAGATCTGCCACCTCTTTCTGTGTTTTTTCCTCTCCGCTCTCGGTCCCCAGTCCAAAACGCAGACAGATGATTGTTTTCTCCCGGTCGGACAGTTTTTCAATCGCACGCTTCAAAAGCGTATATTCTACTTCTGTCTCCATATTTTTGGAGATCACATCCTCATCTGTTCCCAATATATCAGACAAAAGCAGCTCGTTTCCGTCCCAGTCCACATTCAGCGGCTCGTCAAATGAAACTTCCATTTTTATTTTACTCGTTCGACGAAGATACATAAGAATTTCATTCTCTATACAGCGGGACGCATACGTTGCCAGTTTAATCTTTTTCGTTGGATTAAATGTATTGATTGCCTTAATCAATCCAATCGTACCAATCGAAATCAGATCCTCCACACCAACGCCGGTATTATCAAATTTTTTTGCTATGTAAACCACAAGACGTAAATTATGTTCTATCAAAAGTGAACGTGCTTCACTGCAGTCCTCCTTATTCAGCTGTGCAATTGCCCGCGCCTCCTGTGTTGGCTCCAGAGGCGACGGCAGAACCTCACTCCCCCCGATATAATAAATATCATTCGTTCTTTTTCGGATCATATCCGACATGCGCGGAATTACCCGGAGTTGAAAACTTCCCGGTACGGCCACCTTAATCATCATCTTAACACATTCCTCCTGCTACTCTAAGATTTGAGGATGCAATATCATCTGATACGATCCTCTGCTGCTGACCGCCTCCTTGCTGACGGCTGCCAAAATCCCCTTGGTATTTTTCACGTTCTCCCCGCGCGTTATACGGATCTCATCCAGCCGTATAGCCGGAAGCATCCCCCTCTTGTTTCCCAATGCCCGATATGGAATATAACAAAATACTCCCGACGGACTTTCGACTCTTTGAAAATCCAGAAGCGCATCCAGCTCAGATTTCTCCGCTTCCGTTAAAAGAGCGCATATCTGGCTATAATCTAAAATATGTACAGGCTTTTGGCTGCCCGGCTGATACAGATGATTTCCACTGTCTAAAAAGGAAATCAGATGTACTGACTTTTCCCCTCTCCTCAGTTCCGTCTCATAAAGATATTGCACATATCCGGCGCTTCTTCTGTAAAGCTTTATAAGTATCAAAGCCATAAGCCATCCGACAGATATCGTCAGCCCAAACGGCAGCCCTGTTCCACGCAAAAACTGCCACAAACACCCAAGTGTCATTGAAACAACATAAGCTGCACAATTTCTGTTCCACGCCGCAGCCCCTTTTTTCTTTCCGAAAGCGGTTCGTGCCATAACAGGACAGATGCCAAAGCCATAGATTACATTCAAGAGCAAATTTTTATGTATTGGTGTGACAATGACGGCGCAGGCTCCCATTGCACCGAGAACCGCTGCTGTCAGCATACGTTTTCGGGACGGAGTAAGCTGCAGCACGCGCCCGGTCATGTCCATCACCAGATAGTTCATGATCAGATTTTCCAGAAAATAGATATCCAGATAGAACTCAAAATACACAAAAAACCTCCCTCCACGCACACTAGTATACGTGAAGAGAGGTAAAATTTTTGTCAAAAGAGAACGGAGAAACACAAGAATTTTTCGACAGAAGGCGACAGAAGTCCTTGCTCTTCAACTAATGAGTGCTTCTATCAGCTGTGTCGATGAATAATCTCCAGAATCTGGCGCAGCTCCTCAACCGGAATCTGTCCCGGTGCGGAAGCACGTCCTGCCATGGCAAAAGTGAGCGCCGATCCAAACGTTTCGCCCAGCAGACGGCTGACCATACCACAGCCCCCCATCGACATCGTGATCACCGGTCCGCAATTGCTGCAAGCCACCTCCTGTGTTGCCTCCAGAAGTGTCAGCACATCTTTTTTGTCAGCCGGCATCACCGCAATCTTCGCAACATCCGCCCCAAGTCTCTGCATAGCGGACAGTCTGAGCACCAATTCTTCTTTCGGAGGCGTCTTTGTAAAATCATGATTAGAAACAATTACTTTTACGCCGTTTTCCTGTGCATACGCAATCAACTCTGTGACAAGTTTCTCCCCCAAAAACAATTCCACATCAACAGCATCCGCCAAATGACTTTTGATCACCTTTTTATAGAGCGCCGTATAAGCCTCTTTCGTGATTTCCTGCTCACCGCCCTCCTCTGCCGTGCGAAATGTAAATAACAACGGAAGCTCACCAAGAATCACCCGAAGTTCCTTTAAGAGCTCTTCTGTCTGCGCAAAGTCACAGACCTGCGGAAGATAATCCGCTCTCCATTCCGCCATATCTGGTCTGCAGCGCACAATCGCCTGCGCCGCTTTCAAAATTTCTTCTTTATTGCTGCCCACGATTGGGACACAGATTTTGGGAAGTCCTTCACCAAGAGTCAGATTTCGGATCTCTATTGTTTTTGCCATAATATTTTCTCCATTCCTGCGTACTTTATCTATAGGATCTCTTTACACTTCAGAAGTCTGTTTTAAATAAATTTAGAAAGCAGTATAGCATATCTATACCGGAATTTCTATATTGATATCTGAATTTTTGAAAAATCTGTATTGTATTAAAGAAGTCAAAACGATATGATAAAGAAAACGTAACAATAAGGAGTATCTTATGAATACAACATACACACTCAACGGGCATACCCGTCTGACAGGTCTTCTCGGCAGTCCGGTATCGCACAGTATCTCACCACTGATGCACAATGAGGCCTTTCATCTGATGCAGTTGGATTATGCCTATCTTTGTTTTGAAACAAAAGAATCCAATCTTAAAGAAACCATCCAGGCATTAAAATGTCTGAATGCCCGCGGTTTTAACTGCACGATGCCAGTTAAAACCCGCATGTACGAACTGGCAGATGAACTCTCACCCGCTGCCTCCCTGATGAAAGCAGTCAATACTGTCGTAATTGAAAATGGAAAATTCATCGGTCATAATACAGACGGCATCGGCTATATGTCTTCGGTAAAAGAAGCCGGTTTTGACATTATCGGCCATAAAATGACTCTGCTCGGAGCAGGGGGAGCCGCCACCGCAATTGCTGTCCAAGCTGCGCTCGACGGTGTTTCAGAAATTGCGATCTTTAACCGCAAAAGCCGCTCCTGGACACGTGCGCAGGAATTTACTGACCTCTTAAATAAAAATACAGCCTGCAAAGTCTCTTTACATGACCTTGCAGACTGCAATGAACTGCGTCATCAACTTGCTGACAGCACACTATTGACAAACGCAACAAACGTTGGCATGGCGCCGCATACAGACATCAGTCCGATCCCGGAAGCCTCTATGCTGCCAGAACATCTAATTGTCTCTGATATTATCTACAATCCTCGTAAAACGCAATTGCTCACGCAGGCAAAACAACGCGGCTGCGCCTGCTTCAACGGCTTATATATGCTGCTCTTTCAAGGTGCAGAAGCGTTTCGTCTATGGACAGGACGCGATATGCCTGTCAATGAAATCAAACGGAAATATTTTTCAGAACCGTTTTAATCCAGGTATCTGCTAAATCTGGCCAGACCGCCACATCCGGCATCGGCGGTCTTTTTTCTGCCAGATCCTGCACACCGTTTTCGTTGCAGTCATTTCGCACGTTTTCTTCACGGTCTGCCGGAAGATGAAGCTGTCCGTTTTTGATCTGTTCCAATACGCGCTCACTCTGCTCTCTTGTATATGGCACCCCGTATTTTCGGTTCGACCAGTCTTCATCGGCCAGCGACAGACCATGACTTCCAAACGGAAAGACATGATGCGCAAACGGCACACCTTTTTCCAGACAGGCCTGTGCAAACAAATAACTGTTTTCTACCGGCACAAGTTCATCCTCTGCCGTCTGCCATAAAAAGCACGGCGGAGTATTTTTCTTTACCTGTGTTTCCAATGACATATATTCCAATTCATCTGCTGAAGCATTTTCACCCAAAAGCGCCGTAAATGAATCACGGTGTGCCTTTTCACCGACAGTGATCACCGGATAAGACAAAATAGCCGCATCCGGACGATTAGAATATGCACCGTAAACAGGATCTTCCACATCTTCATAATGCACGCAGAGACTTGCACATAAATGTCCCGCTGCTGAAAAGCCGCAGACTACCAGTTTTTCCGGGTCAATGCAGAACTGCTTTGCTTTGCTTCTGATAAAGCGCACTGCGCGCGACAGATCATTCAGCGGCTGCATTCCTAATACGGCCAATCCGGTAATATTTGTCGTGTAAGTACAGACAAACGCGTTGTAACCTTTCTCATAAAATTTCTTTGCCACAATTTCTCCCTCTGTCGGCGAAACAATCCGGTAACCGCCTCCCGGCGCTACTACAATACACGGACGTATTGCAGTATCATCGTGCAGGTAACTCACGATATTCGGCACAAACCCATATGCCCGCGGATAATTGTATTCCTCTTCTTTCCATAAATTATAACGCTGTGATTTCATTAATCTAATCCCCTACTCATTTTTTCTGTATATCATGTATCACATAATTGTATGCTTCCGCTTTTCACTGTAAAGTTCAAAAAACATTTTCTTAAGATCTGTTTTAAATTCGGTATTCCTGTGCTTCTTCCCGGTTACAGCCCTCACGGCTGTACCTTGCCTTTTCATAAAGCCTATGAAATCTTTCGCCATCCGCTATGCCACTTAAATCCGCAGCTGCTTCCAGCTCTGTCGGTGACTCCCAGCCTGCCGACCGCTGTTTTCTTCTCTGCGTGATCACCTTCTTATAACGGCGGCGGATCTTTTTATTCGGAGAATTCCATTTTTCACCAGAACGGATTTTTCCATCGCTGCCGTAAAGCTTCTCCTGTGATTCCTCACCCAGAAAAATAATCTCATCTTCCTCCTCCGCACCGCCTGCAAAAGACTGCAGCGCCTGTTTTCCCGTTTTACATAGAAAGAAAATTATCCCCAACATAAGTACTGTCAGCGCAGCATAACGAATAAACTCCGAAAGAAAGCTCATCCAGCGCGGAGGCTCCTTTACCTCTCCGACCAAATTTGCCAGCATTTCTTCCATTCCCCCGCTTACCTGCTGCTGCGTTTCTTGTTCTGTCTTTACAACTATCTCCCGCGGTTTCAAGCGTATCTTTGTCAAAGGTTCTTCGTTATATAAAACAGCCGGCAGCAAAAACACCATCAAAAACAGAACACCGATCCCAAACACCAGATATGAGATCCGACGTACCGATCTGCCCGGCAGATTCGCGATATGCTGTTTTGCCGCAATAAAGCTTACCATCCTATCTATATAGGTAAAAAGAAAGCAGATTATGATTTCCGTCAGCAGCATCCAGAAAACCATACGCAGTAAATCCTCCCGCTTCAGAAAAACCAGCAGCAAATACGCCAGTACGAACACCCCCCAATGCCACATCTTAGGGATATCGAGAAGCGTCGGTATCTCCCATAATTCTTTATCCATTTGCGCGCCGGTCTCTCCCGGCATTTCCTGCATCAGCTTACGGATCTGCCCTCTGCGAATACGCACGTAACACCGAATCAAAAAAATCAATGCCGCCAAAATCGTTGTCAGAATGCAGCGTGAAAGCCCTAAAATTCCACAACAGGTGCATACCGCAATCAGCAGATACCCGAAAAAGCCTTTGATCCTACGAATTCCCCAGTAACTGACCGCCACTGCAGCAAACAGCCAAAGGCTACTCACCAGATAACTGTACGCTTCTGCCGTCTTCATCTGAAACACCGCAGCCAGTACCGGATAAAAAACACTGCCAAGCAGCACTGCATGGAAAAAAGAAAGGAGCGCCAGTATCTTTTTTTCTGTTTTTAACATGGCTCCACCTCCCAACGCATCACGCGAATTTCCCGACTTCCGGAAACTGTCAACTCCATATCCGGATAAACGGGCACCACCCATACGATCTGCCCGGCATTTGCAAGCAGCCTTAGGGATTTCTGAACAACCTCTGTCTGGTTTTTGGAAATCACTACATAAATCTGTCCGAAATTATGTTTCTGTATTTCTTTTTCAATCACTTCACAAACAGTTTCCGTTGTACGCGCCGTATCTACACAAGCCAATCTGCGGTTTAATTCCTGCAGCCTTCCTCCTCCCGCTTTCATATGTAAAGATAACTTTTCTTCCTGTGGCTCCTCCCTGTCATGATTTTGGTAAACAGCATTGCTAACAATCTGCAGCTCCATTTTTCCACGGATCATCCGTGCTACCAGAGATGCCGCAATACGAATGGCTTCCTCCGTCAGCGCGTCATATTTTAAAATACCGGAATCCTCTACATCTAAAATTACGGTCCCCTGAATATTTGTTGTCGAATCATATTGATTGACCATCATATCCTCACTGCGTGCCGATGCCTTCCAGTTGATCTGACGCATCGGATCACCCGGTCGATATTCCCGGATTCCGGCAAATTCAAACGGATCCGGATAAAGATGATTCTGCACCAGTACCATACCGGAGACTGCCTGACAAATTAGTTCGATCCGGCGCACATCTATCTGTGCCGGATAAACATACATCTGCGTCTGCTGCGGCACCGTCAGATAAAATTCTTTTTCAAAAAAGAAATCACTGCCGACCACCTCCGCCTGACGAATCTGATAAAAGCCTCTCTTTTTGCAAACGAACGGCAATGTGCGAATTACTTTCTGACGTAAAAATAAAGAAAAAATATCTCGTTTATAACTCAGATCCGTCACATTGGTATTTTCTTTTGCCTCACCCATAAATAAAAGATTACGGCTCATGGACAGGCGTACCTCAACCGCCGGTAACGGCATCCGCTTATCATTTACAATCTCTTCTTTCAGGCAGGACATATCTCCCTCATAGGCATAGGAATCCTCAAACCGGGTCACAATCTCCAGCTTACGGTACCAATATCTGCGGTAAATCCGGTACTGCAGCCAAAAGGCTAGCAGTACACATACAAGCAATAGAATCAACATAGCTGAATCCTTTCCGCTAACGCTTTGCCCAATCTTCAGTCGGCAATGCCGTACTGCCAAGAATATCCTCTATTACTTTTTTCGCCGCACGGCTGCCATCTACATCCACAGAAAGGCTTATACGATGCGCCAATACCGGCACCGCCACTGCCTTTACATCCTCCGGCACCACATACTCCCTGCCGCTCACCATCGCAAATCCCTGCGCCGCATGTACAAACGCCAGCGTCCCACGCGGACTGACACCATGCACCACTTTACCATGTTTTCTGGTCGCATGAATCAAAGCCACCATATAATTTAAAAGCTCCGGATGCAGATAAACCTCCCGGCATTGCTTTTGCAGTTCAACCAGTTCTTCCTTCGTACAAACCGGTGAAAGCTCTGCAAGCGGTTCCTTTTTCAAAAAACGCGCTACCATGGCACGCTCCTGTACTTCATCCAGTTCCTCCATGGAAATCTGCATCAAAAAACGATCTGTCTGTGCCTCCGGAAGCGGAAATGTTCCCAACGTTTCCAGCGGATTCTGCGTCGCAATTACCAGAAACGGATCTGACAGCGGACGTGTCACTCCGTCCACTGTCACCTGCCGCTCTGCCATACATTCCAAAAGGCTGCTCTGCGTCTTCGGCGTCGCACGATTAATTTCGTCTGCAAGCAAGATATTGCAGAACACAGGACCTTCAGAAAAAACAAACTCTCCCTGCTTTGCATCAAAATAATTCAGCCCAGTCACATCCGACGGAAGAAGATCCGGCGTAAACTGCACGCGCCCGAATTCTGCCTGCACCGATCTTGCCAATGATTTTGCCATCACCGTTTTTCCCGTTCCGGGCACATCCTCCAGCAGAACGTGTCCCTGTGCCAAAATCGCAGTCAATACCAGATCAATCGTGTGCGCATTGCCAATCATCACTTTTGCCATGTTTTCTTTTAAAATCTGTAAAATTGTCTTATCCATGTTGTTTTCCCTTATGCCAGCTTTAAAATCATTTCCAATACACGTTTTGCAGCGGTCTGTAATTCTGCTTTGGACAACGCATACGGATGAGATGCATCCTGACGTGCCTTTAAAATATCCTCCTTATCAGACGGCATGCCCGGCATAATCACATCATTTCCCGCCTTTACGCAACCGGCCGCAGATGCACACGGATGTACGTTTCCGACTTTGCCCATTCCTCCGGTCACCAGCCAGTCTGTCATTACAAAGCCTTTAAATCCCCACTCATCACGCAACACATACGTCTGAACATCCTTGCTGCTGCATGCATGCTCTCCATTAATCAGATTATAGGAAGTCATTACCGTATGCGGCTGTGACTGTTTCACACAGATTTCAAAGCCCTTTAAATAAATCTCACGCAGCGCTCTTTCACTCAAAATGCTGTTAGAAAAATAACGGTTAGTCTCCTGGTTGTTGCATGCGAAATGTTTGATCGTTGTGCCGCAGCCCGGATGTACCTGTACTCCTTCCGTGATCGCCGCCGGAATACTGCCGGATAATACCGGATCCTCCGAATAATATTCAAAATTGCGGCCGCACATTGGAGAACGGTAAATGTTCATCGCCGGTGCCAGCCACAAATGTACGCCGAACAACTCCATCTCTTTTCCGATGATATCACCACAGACTCTGCAAAGTTCATTATTCCATGACTGTGCCAATGCCATACCGATTGGGAGTGCCGTACAATACTGATAAAATACATGATCTCCGGCCTCCGCTTTCTGCTTCTTCGCAGCGTCTTTCATTCCTTCTATAATCTGCGGATCAAGAAAATCTGCGAAAGTTTCCGGCAGAGCCATAGAAGTTCCCTTTGCCACGCCGTCCACATATGTATAGCAGGTATTCAAACGAAGTCCTGCCGGTCCATCTGCCATCACAAGTGCCTCTACACCCAACTCTGCCAGTTGCCCGGTTGTCTCACCGGCTGCGCCTGCTACACCAAAGGATGCGCTTCCGATTACTTCCATCACACTCTTTCCGGTACTTTCCTTATACGCACCGATACAAAGATATGCCATCTGCTCATCAGTCAGTCCCGCAACAAATTCATCCAGCGATTTTGTACCGTTCTTCACATCTGCAAAGCTGCAGCCCACACCTGTCAGCTCCGGCATAACCTCCGCATACGCAACCGTCTTCTGTACAATCTTCGCTGTGTCTATCGTAATAATCGCTGCCTGTTCCTTTTCCGCCTGTTCCCCCAGATAAGTGATCGCTTTCGTCTCCATCTTCAAATCCGCAAAGCCAGGTTCGCCGCAAATATTTTTTACTTTTTCTGTAATAACTTCCGCATCCAGATACACACCGCCGCAGATATGCGTATTTCTCGAGCAATTGCCGATACGCACATAATAGGTGCCTGCTTCCAAAATCCATGCTGCTCGCTTGGTATCATAGGATGCCATGGATTCCGTTGCAAAACTTATACTTATCTCCTGTTCTTCCTGCGGCTGCAGTTCTTTTGTTTTTATATAACCAGCCAATTCCTGATATGGCTTATCCAGTTTTCCGGACGGTGCAGAATAATATACCTGTACAATCTCTTTTCCTGCCAACATTCCGGTATTTTTTACATTCGCTGTCACAGTAATCATTTCAGCATCCGCCGTCATTTTCACCGGTGTCACGGTAAAGGTCGTATATCCCATACCAAATCCGAACGGATAGATTGGCTGAATATCGCTGCGGTCATAATAACGGTAGCCCACATAAATGCCTTCTTTATAATACGTATTATCCGGATGTCCAAATCCTTCTGTAGAAGGATAGGTATCAATCGGCGCCCAGGTCATTGTCAGTTTTCCGGACGGATAACTCTTTCCCAGCAAAACATCTGCCAGCGCATCGCCCATCGCACTTCCCAGCTGTCCCATCAAAAGTACAGTCTTTACTTCCGCTACCGGAGAAAGATCCACCATGCCTCCCACGTTTAAAACAAGCACCATCTTTTTATATTTTGCGTTCACTTCCAGAATATCACGAATCTCCGTCTCCGTCAGGTTGATATCGCCTGCCACCGGCTGACGATCGGAACCTTCCCCCGAAATTCTTGCAAGCACATAGATGGCCGTATCTCCCTCCCCATCCAATGGAATATTGTATGCCGGTTCCGGCATCACTCGTCCCATGCCGAACATCATAGGGTCAGCACCTGCTGCCGCTGCTTCCGCTTTGATTTTCTGTACAAATTCTTTTTTCGCATCCTCTACAACTATATCATAAGCATCCATCCAGGCTTTCGTAGTGATCTCAAATCCGGCATTTTCCAACCCTTCTTCCACATTTACAAAATGGCGTACGTTCACATCACCGGAACCGGTACCACCTTTTATCGTTCTTCTGGCTCCACCGCCATAAAGTGCTATTTTCCCGACTTTGGCGAGCGGAAGAACATCCTCATTTTTCAGAAGCACCATACATTCCGGTGCCAACGCACGCATGGCCGCGATATGTTCCTTTTCAAATTGCTGCATTTCCTGCGAATGAATTCTTTCCATATTTTTCTCCTTTTTTATTCTTTTTTAAACAATTTTCTCAAATCGTTCATTGCTTTGCACTTTGTATTCTTAAAACCAATTATTACAGATATGATATCATTTATAACGATCTGCAATGCTACTATAGAAACATTATAGTACGTTTTCGTTTCTCTCACAAGTAAGGCATTGTTAATTTCTATAATTAATAATCTCTTTCTATTGAATATCCGTCAAATTTGTTATATACTCGTTTTTGTAGTGATAAACCTATAATAATTTTGGTTTTTCTAAATTAAAATAGTTTATCTTTTTTTGATAAATCATACGCAAAAAGGAATCAAATGTTGATAAGAAAGGAGCTCATGCACAACCTCCTTTTTGCAGACTTTATGTGCATGTACTTACACTTATGAAACGAACAAAATTTCTGAAACAAATGGCTGCCACAGCCTGCAGCACAGTTTTAGCCGCTGCTGCAGGTATTTCTGCTGCCGCTGAGATGGAAGCCGCAGAAACAGTTTCCAAAAGCTATACTGCTTTTCAAGACCTAAAACACGTTTCTGTACATGATCCATCCATCGTAAAAGCAAATAACACCTACTACGTACTCGGCTCTCATACTGCCTCTGCAAAATCTACTGACCTGATGAAATGGCAGCAAATCAACAGTGATTACGGCAACGTAGCGAGCACCCCTTTTTACGGTGCTCTGAAAGAAACACTTACCGAACCGTTTGAATGGGCAGGATACGATGACGGGGACTGTATTGGCGGCTATGCGGTCTGGGCTCCGGATGCCATCTGGAATCCCTACTATGAATGGGAAGACGGAAGCACCGGTGCTTACATGCTCTATTGCTGTACTTCTTCTACCTGGCGCAGATCTGCCATTTGTTATCTGGTATCCAAAGATTTTGAAGGCCCCTATGAATATGTAGATACCATCATCTACTCCGGTTTTACCAAGACCGGTGAAATAGACGGCAACGGAAACCGCAACACGAAATGGGATAACGACTATCTGAATCTGAATGAATTAATTGAAAAAGGCAGCGAAGGGGGCGGTATTGACGAAATCAGTGACAACTGGTTTACCACGGAGGGCGGCTGGAATAATAATTATGCTCCAAACGCGATTGATCCAAACCTTTTCTTTGATGCAGAGGGTGAAAAACTGTATATGTCTTACGGTTCCTGGTCCGGAGGTCTCTTTCTTTTAGAACTTGACCGCACCACCGGCACAGCCATCTATCCGGGCATTGATTCCACAGATGAAGTTTCCGGCAACTTTGTAGACCGCTACTTCGGTGTACATCTGGCTGGCGGCAACCATCAGTCCGGCGAAGCTCCGTATATCGTTTACGACGAAGAAACCGGTTACTACTATCTCTATGAAACCTACGGCGGTCTGACTGCAGAAGGCGGTTACAATATGCGCCTCTTCCGCTCCAAAAATCCGACCGGCCCGTACGTTGACGTAAAAGGACAAAATGCAGCTGACAATGACGAAAATAATGATCTATACGGGATCAAACTAATCGGCAACTATAGCTTCTACAATCAAATCGGCAAACGCGCGGCCGGTCATAATTCTGCCCTGATTGATGAAGACGGTTCTCGCTATCTTTTTTATCATCAGCGTTTCGACATGGAGCCGCAGCTTGAAGCGCATGAGGTACGTGTACACCAACAGTTCTTAAATGAAGATCTCTGGCCGGTAACTGCTGTTTATGAATATCAGGGAGAAATGCCGGAACATTATGAGAATGCAGAACTTGCCGGTTCTTATGAATTTATCAATCACGGCATCAAAACGGACGGCAATATGCTTGACACCCAACTCGTCAATCTTTATGAAGATGGCACAATGGACGGTGCCATCAAAGGTACCTGGACAAAAACAGATTCCGGCAAGGATTATGACTTTGTAACCTTTGAAACCACAGACGGTACGACTTACAAAGGCTACTTTTTCCGTCAGCATAAGGAAAATACGGAAGAGGCTCCGGTAATGACCTTCTCTGCCATCGGCAATGACAATACCAGTATCTGGGGCAGCATGGTAGATATGGAAAATACAGAAATGGTAGCCGGAATGGCTGCTGTGGCTGCCGGTCAGCTGATTCCAAAGGCAACCACAGAGAACCTGAACCTTCCGACTGAAATCATGGGAGCGGATGTTACCTGGGCTTCCGCGGATGAAAGCGTAATTTCCTCCGATGGTACCGTTACTGCTCAGGCAGAGGATGTTCGCGTAGAACTGACCGCTGACATTACCTGCGGTGATGTTTCTAAAACACAGACCTATAAAATAACGGTACGCGGTATCGCTTCTTTGATCTGCGGCTATGATTTTGAAACTGCTAATGATGGAACGATTGCTGCCGTTGAAGGCTCGACGCTTTCAGAAAATGCGGTTCTTCAGGGCAAGGCAGCCGTCATTTCCGATGAAGAACGCGGAAACGTCCTGCAAATTGTCAATGAACCGGCTGCAAAAGGCGTGAACTTCTTAAAACTTCCGGAAAACACCTTAAAAGACATCGGTCCGTCCGGTTACTCTGTAGCAATGTGGACAAAAATCGGCGCCAAAACCTTTGAACACAGCGCCCTCTTTGAAGCTGATGCTGCCGGCGCTTATCCGCTGACCCGTATCGGCGCGAACCTGATCGCCCGCATCAACGCTAACGCTTACAGCGACGTACAGGGGACGCTGCTCACCACGAGCGGAGAACGCGATGTATGGCAGCATGTCGCCTATACGGTTGACCCAAACGGCATCAAAGTATACTTAAACGGAAAGCTTGTCGGGGAAGAAGAAAAAGATATCGCTGACTGCTTCAAGAAAAATAAAACCGGTATCTCTCAGGCAAAAAATGTCTCTGTAGGCAGCGGCTTCATCTGGGATGACGAAGACTGCCAGGATGCCCTGTTTGACGATGTCATGATTTATAACGGCGTACTGACTGCCGCGGAAGTTGCAGAATTGTCTGGTAGAAATGCAAAATAAATTTTCTCTGATATTATCATTTTGATATAGAAAAGACCGACGCACAAACTGTTTGCGCCGGTCTTTTCTATTTTCACATTTTATTTATTCATTTTCTGGCTGTAATCTTTAAAGAATACCGTCAAAGCGTCCAGCATTTTAAAAAGCACCGGTAATTCCTCTTCACTGAGTTTTTCCAATACCGCTTCCGTCATCTGACGATGGTAATCCGCATGATGCCAGTAGGCTTTCCGACCTTTTTCCGTCAACCGAATCATCACGATGCGACGGTCTTCTTCCCCTCTGCTGCGGTCTACATAGCCCTTTTTTACCAGATGGTTTACAGCTGTCGTGAGTGATCCAACTGTAATATTTCTCTTTTTTGCCACGGAAGACATATTGTCACCGTCCTCAACGCCGATCGCCTCAATAATATGCATATCATTATTTGACAAATCACTGAATTCTTCTGTGATAATCGCTTTTTCTTCCAATTCCCAGATTTCATTGATCAAATCCACCAAAATATAGTTTATCTTTTTGTACGCTACGTTCATCCCTTACTTACCTTCCCCTTCAGCATAATTTACTGACTTCCTACATTATGCTACTTATTATATGCACATTTGTATAAAAGAATCAACATTAATTTTCTTTTTCCGCGCCCATCAGACATTCTATGACTTCTTTTACCGTTTCAATCCGTTCTGACCGATATGCAAATGCACCGCAGAACAAAAGTCCCTCCTCCACTTCTCCTTTTGCTGCATGGATCAGCGCATCCGTAATACAATAGGAAATCTTTGCCGGATCACACCTTCGCAGACATCCGTGACAGGGATTATGGGGAATCTTCTCTCCCTGCATAACATGCTGTATAAACGTGTTTTTAATTGCACGCCCCGGCATTCCGACCGGACTATTAACGATCACAATATTTTCTTTTTTCGCATTTACATACGCCTGTTTATATCGGATATCCGCATCGCACTCCTGCGTTGTCACAAATCTAGTCGCTACCTGAACAGCATCCGCACCAAGAGAAAACGCATGCTGCACCTGCACATGATTTTCAATACCTCCTGCCAACACGATAGGAATTTTTTTATTATAAAATGATTCATATTCACGAATGATTTCAAGAATAGCAAGAACTTCATTATCAAAATTGTTTTCCACACATGTTACATGCTTCTGCATGTCATTAAGATACTCTGCCAGCTGTTCCTTTGTAAAACCTAAATGTCCTCCTGCCAAAGGTCCTTCAATTACTAGCAGATCCGGCACACGTTTATATTTACGATGCCAATATTTTAAGATCACTTCCGCAGATTTTCGTGTGGAAACAATCGGCGCAAGCGCGGTATCTGTCTCTCCTGCGATTGCCGGAAGATCAGTCGGAAGCCCTGCTCCAGAAATAATAATATCCGCTCCTGCATTTATCGCTGCACGCACATAGTCTTCATAATGGCGCATTGCCACCATGACATTAAACCCGATTACACCATCCGGTGCGATTTTTCTGGCTTTTGCCATTTCCTTTTGAATAGCGCGCAGGTTTGCCTCTTTAGGAGCAGTGTCAAAATCCATTTCACGAAAACCGATCTGCGCTGCGGAAATAATTCCCACACCCCCCTCTTTTGCCACTGCTCCAGCCAGATTGCCCAAACTGATACCGATGCCCATCCCTCCTTGTATAATGGGCAATCTGGCAGTCTTTTTTCCTATTTTTAAAGATTTAAATTCCATTTTCCACCCCACACATAGTTTGTATCTGCTTTTCTAAAATTTTCTAAATCTCTGATAGCGATGCTCTGTCAACTCTTTTGCAGACATTTTCCCGTACTTCTCCAGAAATGCCTGTATCTGCACTTTCATTGGATCCGTCACTGTTTCCAGATTCAGAATATTCAATTCTTTCGGTTCCGCAAATACCTGCTCGACAATTCCCTGCCTATGCAGATGCTCCGCAGTTAGTTTCATCACCTCTGCTGCTTCTTTGGCCTTAGTACTGTCTTTCCATAAGATCGTTGCAAACCCTTCCGGAGAAAGAATTGAGTAAACAGAATTTTCCAGCATCCATACCTCATCTGCCATTGCCATAGCCAAAGCACCGTCGCTGCCGCCTTCTCCGATAATCACAGAAAGTATCGGCACAGTAAGCCCTGACATCTGATAAATGCTCTTCGCGATTGCCTCCCCCTGGCCGCGCTCCTCTGCTTCCATTCCACAGAACGCTCCCGGAGTATCAACAAAGCAAATGATCGGGCGGCCAAATTTTTCTGCCTGCTTCATCAACCGCTGTGCCTTACGGTAGCCCTCCGGTTTTGGCATTCCAAAATTCCTCTCAATGTTTTCTTTTGTATTTCCGCCTTTTGCCTGTGCAAGAATAGTCACCGGACGACCACAGAAATATGCCATACCTCCAATAACCGCTTTGTCATCGCCACACAAACGATCACCGTGAAATTCCATAAAATCAGTAAATAATTCCCGAATAAAGTCGCTGCCAATCGGACGGTTCTGCCCCCGTGACAACTGCACGCGTTCCCAGGCAGTAAGTTTCTGCATACCAAGCCTATGTTTTTCTCTCAAAATCAATTTTTCCGGTGATTGTATTACACTTTCCTGCTCTTTTCCATATCCGTGCAATACCAGCAGACTACTCAGCGTTTCTTTTAATTTCGGTCGTTCCACAATCGCATCCAAAAAACCGTGCTCCAGCAAAAATTCCGCTCTTTGGAATCCCTTCGGCAGCTTCTGACGAATCGTCTGCTCAACTACACGTGGCCCGGCAAAACCGATCAGCGCTCCCGGCTCTGCCAGAATAATATCGCCCAGCATCGCAAAGCTTGCTGTCACACCGCCAGTCGTCGGATCTGTCAATACACTGATATACAAAAGTCCTGCTTCACTGTGACGTCTCAATGCCGCGGAAGTTTTCGCCATCTGCATCAGTGAAATAATGCCTTCCTGCATACGTGCCCCGCCGGAGCAAGCAAACAGGATCACAGGCAGTTTTTCTTCCGTTGCACGTTCTACTGCACGGGCAATTTTTTCACCTACCGCTTCTCCCATGCTCGCCATCAAAAATCTTCCGTCACAGATACCCAGTACAGTTTTGCAGCCGGAGATTTTCGCACACCCGGTCATCACAGCCTCGTCCAGTCCGGTTTTTTCCTTCAATGCGGCGATCTTTTCCGGATATCCCTTATACTCCATCGGATTTTTGACAGCCAAATCTGTATCCCACTCCTCAAAAGTGTCTGCGTCAACAATCATTTCCAAACGGCGCAATGCCGGCATATGGAAATAACCGCCGCACCTCGGACAGATATAATAACCGTTCTCAACCTCATCCGTCATAATCACACCGCCGCATTTCGGACATTTTTTCAAAAGTCCTTTGGGCACCTCCGGACGTTCCTGAACGCTTTTATATTCATTGCGTGCAAATGCAGAACGTTTCGTTTTTTTGAACATATTGTCAAGCTTCATATAACTGTCCCCTTACTCTTCTGGCGCATTCAGTCTTCCGACTGTACTGTCACCTTTTCATTGATAAACTCAATATCTACATTTCCAGTAAGATAATCCGGATGATGCAGAATCTCATACTGGTAATCCACATTCGTGTCGATTCCCTCGATAATCACCTCACCAAGCGCACTCTGCATCTTCTGAATCGCTTCCTTACGATTTTTCGCCCAGACAATCAGCTTTGCAATCATTGAATCGTAATACGGTGGAATCGTATAGCCGGTGTAAATCGCTGAATCGATGCGAATTCCCTTTCCACCCGGCAGATACATATCCGTGATTGTTCCCGGTGACGGACGAAATCCTTTTGCGGGATTTTCCGCATTGATCCGGCACTCGATCGCGTGACCTGTCAGACAGATTTCCTCCTGTGTATAAGAAAGGGGAAGACCTGCGGCAATGCGGATCTGTTCCTTGACAAGATCAATTCCCGTCACCCATTCAGTCACCGGATGCTCCACCTGTATTCTCGTATTCATTTCCATAAAATAAAAGCGATCCTGCTTATCAAGCAAAAACTCAATTGTTCCGGCATTGACATAGCCTGCCGCTTTTGCCGCCTTCACAGCCGCCTTTCCCATCTCGCAGCGCAGTTCGTCCGAAAGCGCCGGGGACGGTGATTCCTCTATCATTTTCTGATGGTTTCTCTGAATCGAGCAGTCACGTTCTCCCAGATGTACTACATTTCCAAATGCATCCGCCAAAATCTGAAATTCAATATGGCGCGGATGCTGTACAAAATGCTCGATATACATGGTATTATCACCAAATGCCATCTGCGCTTCCTTCTGAGCCAGTACAAAGCTTTCCGCAAATTCCTGAGGTCTCTCTGCCACACGCATGCCCTTGCCTCCGCCTCCGAGTGCCGCCTTGATAATGACCGGATAGCCAATCGTATTCGCCAAATGCTCACCTGTCCCAACATCTGTCACTGCTTCATCTGTTCCCGGGATCACCGGTATACCAGCCGCTGTCATCGTATTCCTGGCCTCCTGCTTGTTTCCAAGCCGGGCGATCACCTTCGAAGACGGACCAATAAAGATAATACCGCACTGCCCGCACAGTTCAGCAAAACGGCTGTTTTCGGAAAGGAAACCAAATCCCGGATGAATCGCGTCCGCACCGGATGTGATTGTCGCGCTGATAATATTTTCCATGCAAAGATAACTCTCCGAAGACAGTGCAGGACCAATACAGATCGCTTCGTCTGCCAGCTTCGTGTGTAAGGCTTCCCGGTCAGCCTCAGAATAAATCGCCACAGTTTCAATTCCCATCTCGCGGCAGGCACGAATAATGCGTACCGCGATTTCGCCGCGATTTGCGATCAATATTTTCTTAATCATACGTTTTCCCTATCCAATCATAAAAACAAGCTCTGCCTGCGCAACTATCTTTCCAGCCACGCTTGCAACCGCTTCGCCTACGCCTACTGGTCCCTTCTGACGGATAATACGCGTTTCGAGACAGAGCTTATCGCCCGGTACTACCTTTCCTCGGAATTTACATTTATTAATACCACCGAAATAAGCAGTCTTTCCCCTGTTTTCTTCTTTACTTAAAATTGCAACCGCACCGGTCTGCGCCAGCGCTTCCACCGTCAATACTCCAGGCATCACCGGTTCTTTAGGAAAATGTCCTGCGAAAAATTCTTCACGATAAGTAACACATTTATATGCCACCGCATATTCCCCCGGCTCGTAATCTTCCACATAGTCCAACAATAAGAATGGATGGCGTTGCGGAATAATCTCCTGTATCTGTTTTACATCCAAACGTTTCATATTTTCCTCCCTGCTCCGCCTATATAATTCTGAAAAGCGGCTGACCGTATTCTACCGGCTGACCATTTTTCACCAGAATTTCTGTCACAATTCCGTCAAATTCACACTCGATATCGTTCATCAACTTCATTGCTTCCACAATTGCAAGCGTTTGTCCCTTTTTTACGCGATCTCCGACTGTCACAAACGGCTGCGCATCCTCGGAAGGCGCTGCATAAAAAACACCAACCAGCGGTGAAGTAACCATATTTCCTTCTGCTATAGCGAACTGTCCGGAAATCTCCTCACTCTTATCCGTCCTGTCTGTCTGATGTTGTGATTCAATAATTACCGGGTTGGTCTGTACCTTTCCCGGTCTTTTGGATAAAAACAGTTTTACGCCATTTTCCTCATATTTTAATTCTGTAAGCCCAGAATCAGACACTGTCTGAATCAGCCTGACAAGATTTTCAAATTCCATGTCTGAATTCCTCTATCCTATATATTTTTTCACCAAAATCGTTGCATTGTGTCCGCCAAAACCAAGAGAATTCGTCAACGCATAATTGACGTCCATCTGAACCGGCGCGCCAGTGGTGTAATTCAAATCACATTCCGCATCCGTCTCTTTTGTCCCGATTGTCTGATGGATAAATCCCTCCTCAATCGTCTTTACACAGACAATAAATTCCACGCCGCCTGCCGCTCCCAGCAGATGACCGATCATAGATTTTGTGGAATTGATCTTTACCTTTTTCGCCGCTTCACCAAGTGCCAACTTGATTGCACGCGTCTCAAATAAATCGTTGTGATGCGTGCTTGTTCCGTGTGCGTTGATATAATCAATCTGTTCCGGACAAACGCCTCCTTCACTCATCGCATATTCTATCGCTTTTGCCGCACCACTTCCGTCCTCGCTCGGAGAAGTAATATGGTAAGCATCTCCCGTCGCACCATAACCAACCACCTCGGCATAAATTCTTGCGCCGCGTGCCTTCGCATGTTCCAATTCCTCCAAAACGACCACACCCGCTCCCTCTCCGAGCACAAACCCATTGCGCTCCTTATCAAATGGAATTGATGCACGCATTGGATTTTCTGCTGTTGAAAGCGCTGTCAAATTTGTAAATCCGGCTACACCGGTCGGGCAGATACAACTCTCCGCACCGCCCGCCAGCATGATTTCCGCATCCCCGTACTGAATCGCCCGGAACGCATCTCCGATACAGTTCGTACCGGAAGCGCATGCCGTCACAACATTTGTGCACTTTCCACGCAATCCAAGTGTAATAGAAACATTACCTGCCGCCATGTTGGAAATCATCAGCGGTACCATTAAAGGATGAACTCTGCTCGGGCCTTTTGTAAGAATCTTCGTATATTCGCGCTCGATTACTTCAAGACTTCCAATACCGGAACCGATAATTACCCCTGCCCGAAACGGATCCTCTTTTTCCATGTCAAGCCCGGCGTCCTCAAACGCTTCTCTTGCCGCCGCGACCGCATATTGAGAAAACGGTTCCATCCTTCTGGCTGCTTTAGAATCCATGCGATCCTTTGTTTCAAATCCCTTTACCTCTGCGGCAAGCTTTACCTTATAATCGGATGTATCAAATTTCGTGATCGGACCGATACCACATTTTCCCTCTTTGACGCTATTCCAGAAGCTTTGTACTGTATTTCCGATAGGCGTTACCACACCGAGTCCGGTTACTGCTACTCTTCTTTTCATACTTCTATCTGTCTCCTATTTCCTTCTGACTTTCTTTTTTGAGAAATCTTTCTATTGACAAAAAGCATTTCTGCAAAACCGTCAGTATACCGTCTGCCTACATCACCATGCCGCCATCCACATGCAGCACCTGTCCGGTGATATACCCTGCTTCTTCTGAAGCCAGAAATGCAACTGCAGCTGCCACATCTTCCGTTTTGCCGAAGGTTCCCCGCGGAATCTGTCCAACCGCTTCTTCACGCACTTTTTCCGGGAGAACACCTGTCATATCTGTCTCGATAAACCCCGGTGCAATCGCATTTACCGTAATCCCGCGCGATGCCAGTTCCTTTGCCGCCGCCTTTGTAAGACCAATCACTCCCGCCTTAGAAGCCGCATAATTTGCCTGTCCCGCATTCCCTGACACACCGACCACAGATGCCATATTAATGATACGACCATAGCGCTGCTTTAGCATCTGTCTGGACACGGCACGAATAGTATGAAAAGCACCTTTTAAATTTGTATTCAAAACAGCATCAAAATCTTCTTCACTCATACGCATTAAAAGTCCGTCTTTTGTGATACCTGCGTTATTTACCAGAATATCAATACGGCCGTAGATTTTCATCACTTCAGAAAGAAATGTCTCACACGCCCTTTCATCAGAAACATCACACTGATAAACTGCTGCTCTGCCTCCTGCCTGCTCAATTTCTGTTTTGACAGCCTCCGCTTTGTCCGCTGAACCGTTGTAATTAATAATCACCAATGCCCCCTCTTTTGCCAGGCGCACTGCAATCGCTCTTCCAATCCCGCGGGAAGCCCCTGTTACCACTCCTATTTGTCCTGTAAGCATTTTGTCTTCTCCTCATGTTTTAAGATGCTGAACAACGTATTTCTTGGTTTGTATCATAATAATATCTGCACAGCCCGTTCCATTTCTTCCCAGGTTCCAACGTTTATCACCTTCGCCTCCGGGTTGATCTTCTTTAAAAATCCAGCCAGAGTTTTGCCCGGTCCGATCTCTACAAATGTATCCGTGCTGTCCGCAAGCATCGTCTCCATACTCTGCTGCCATCGTACAGAACCGCTGATCTGTCTTACCAACAATTCTGTGATTTCTTCCGCATTCTCTACTTTCTGTGCAGTCACATTCGCCACATATGGTATATGCAGTTCTCGGATTTTCGTCTGTACCAGTTCTTTTTTCAATTCTTTACCGGCCGGAATGAGCATCTCTGAATGAAACGGTCCGCTGACATTAAGCATGACTGTCCGTCTGGCACCTGCTTCTTTCAGCTTTTTTGCCCCTTCCTCCACTGCTGCTTTTTTTCCGGTAATCACAATCTGCCCGGGACAATTATAATTTGCGACAGAAACATCTGCTATCGCTTCCAGCACTTGCTCAATCACTGCAGTCTCCATCCCCATCACAGCACACATCGCGCCTTCTCCTGCCGGAACCGTATTCTGCATCAGAAGTCCTCTTTTTCGCACCAGACGAATTGCTTCGACCTCATCCAGTGCGCCCGCTGCCGCAATCGCCGCATATTCTCCAAGGCTCAGTCCTGCCGTAATATTCGGTCGAATGCCCTGCTCTTTCAGCACACGCGTCATTGCAAGTGAGGTACATACCAATGCCGCCTGTGTATATTCCGTTAAATCAAGCTTTTGATTTTCTTCAAAGCAAAGTGCCTTTAAATCCAACTGCATTACTTCAGATGCACGGTCAAAAAGCGCTGCTGCCGTTTTACTATTTGCATAAAAATCTGCGCCCATCCCGACTTTCTGTACGCCTTGTCCCGGATAAAGAAATGCCAGTTTACTCATAATAGGTTCCCCGCATACACTGTTCGGTTTCCCAAACAATTTTTTCTATCAACTCTTTACAAGACATCCGTTCTTTTACCAGACCGGCAATCTGACCGGCCATTACACTGCCGCCCTTTACATCGCCCTCAACGACTGCCTTGCGAAGTCCTCCCAACGTCAGCTGCTCCAGTTCTTCAAAACCTGCACCGGATTTTTCCAGTTCCAGATATCTTCTGGTCATGTCATTGCGCAGCGCGCGAACCGGATGTCCGGTACTGCGCCCCGTCACACGAGAATCAATATCTCGCGCTTTGATAATGCGCTCTTTATAATTCTCATGTACCTGTGCCTCGTCCGTCACAACAAAATGTGTTCCCATCTGTATACCCTTTGCACCCAGCATAAATGCGGCTGCCGCCCCTCTGCCGTCCCCGATACCGCCTGCGGCAATCACCGGAATCTCCAGAGCATCCACAATCTGCGGCACAAGCGCCATCGTCGTATTTTCACCGATATGACCACCCGCTTCACACCCCTCTGCTACAACCGCGTCAGCACCCATACGCTCCATGCGTTTGGCCAGTGCCACGGAAGCAACGACTGGAATTACCTTTACGCCGGCCTCTTTCCACATCTGCATATATTTTTCCGGATTGCCGGCTCCGGTAGTGACCACCTTTACCTGTTCTTCCACGATCACCTTTGCTACCTCATCCGCATAGGGACTCATCAGCATAATATTGACTCCAAACGGTTTGTTGGTCAGCTCTTTCGCCTTTCGGATCTGCTCTCTGACCCACTCTGCCGGTGCGCTTGCAGCTCCGATCAACCCCAGACCGCCTGCATTTGATACGGCTGCCGCCAGATGATATTCTGCAACCCAGGCCATGCCTCCTTGCACAATCGGATATGTAATTCCCAGTAATCTGGTGATTTCTGTCTGCATGATGTGCCTCCTGTATTTGTTATGCCATATGTGCTTCTACATACTTTGCCACATCGCCCGCCGTTTTTAACTGCTCCAGTTCCTCGGTTGGAATTTCCAGATTAAATTCCTCCTCCAGTGCCATCACCATTTCAAACAAGTCAAGAGAATCAATTCCGAGATCCTCTTTGAAAGATGCGTTCTCCGTGATCGTTTCTTTGTCAATTCCAAGGCTGTCTGCTGCGATTTCTTTAATTCTTTCTAACATAATAAGTCTCCTTTTTCTTTTCATTTTTAACGTTTACTTCCATTCCAGAATACTCGCACCCCAGGTCAGACCCGCACCAAATCCGGCCAATACGATTTTCTGTCCACTCTCGAGCATTCCCTTTTGATTCATCTCATTGAGCAGAAGTGGAATGCTGGCAGATGAGGTGTTTCCATACTCCTGCAGATTCATGGGAAATTTTTCGATTGGCTCTTCCATCCGCTTTGCAACAGCTTCCACGATCCGACGGTTTGCCTGATGCAAAAGAAACCAATCGATCTCCTCTTTTTGCAGATGATTTTTCTCAAGCACCTCATCAATCACCTCCGGCACACTGCGCACAGCGAACTTAAACACTGTCTGACCATCCATCTGCATGAAATACGATGTCTCTGAGAACAACTCATCTGTATTTTTTTTCTGGTGCAAAAGTTCCGCTATCTTAGTTTGATATCTGCCATCATAACGGCTAGCACACGTCAATGCGTCTCCTCTTGCCCCGTCCGAATGTACGACCGGAAAATAAAGCTGCCCTTCATCTGCTCTGATGACCACCGCCCCGGCGCCATCTCCGAATAAAATACAGGTACCGCGATCTTGCCAGTTTATCAGCTTCGACAAACATTCACTGCCAATTACTAATGCCGCGCGGCAGTGACCGGATGCCAGATAAGCACAAGCTGTCTGATAGGCCAGAACAAACCCGGTGCAGGCCGCGTTCAGATCAAAACAGAATGCATTGACCGCCCCGATTTCTTTCTGTACCTCACAGGCCGTACATGGCAGAATCACATTCGAAGAAATAGTCGATACAATGATCAAATCAATCTCCTCTGCATCTGCCTTTGCATCCGCCAACGCACGTTTTGCTGCTTCCGCCGCCAAAGAAACTGTCGTCTCACTGCCGGCAACATGTCGCCGTACAATCCCTGTGCGCTCTCGGATCCATTCGTCATTTGTCTCTACCAGCTTTGTCAGATCCTGATTATTTACTATTCCAACCGGTACCGCAGAGCCGGTTCCGCAAATGATTCCTTTCATACTGTGTCCTTTCATTTTATTTGGTATTCAAATCATTTGTTTTGTAAATTATTTTGTGCTAAAATAATTTTATATACAAAATATTATCCAAAAGAATGACACCGCGTCCAATACGGATTTGGTGTCTCTTTCATTTTGGCAATCAAAGTATACTGCTGTTTATTTTGTTTGTCAAGCAGTTTGATACTCAAAATTATTATAAAATTCTTAACATTATCTATAGAAACTTATGAAAAATTTCCGCCTACAAATCTCTGATTATACTTCCCGCTGATAAATCACCTTACCACCACAGATTGTACAGCATACCTGACCATACACTTTACTTCCAATGAACGGAGAATTATTCGCCTTTGATTGAAAGTGATCCTCTATCGTCCACTCTTTTTCCGGATCAAAAAGGACAATATCCGCCGGCGCTCCCTGTACCAATCTGCCGCAATTTAAATTATAAAGCCTTGCCGGATTCACCGTCATTTTCTCCAAAAGCTCCGAAAGCGTCAGATATCCTGGTCTCACCAAATTTGTGATGCCAAGTGCAAGTGAGGTTTCCAGACCAATCATGCCACTTGGCGCATCTTTGATATCCTTTGCTTTTTCTTCTCTGCTGTGCGGTGCATGATCTGTAGAAATAATATCCAGCGTGCCGTCCATCAAGCCCTCAATGATCGCCTGACGGTCGCGCTCTGTACGGATCGGCGGATTGACTCTTGCAAGACTGCCTTTTTCCAGCACAATTTCTTCGGTCAGTGAAAAATGCTGCGGCGTCACCTCACCATGAATCTTTGCTCCTCTTCGCCAGTATTTTCGTACGGCCTCCACGGATTCTGCCGCGCTGATATGCTGAATGACTGTTTTTGCTCGTGTCTCCAATGCCAATGCACAGTCCCGTTCTACCATCAAATACTCTGATTCTGACGGCGCGCCGCCATATCCAAGTTTCTCTGATACCTTTCCCTGGTTCACTCCCTGCGCCGCAATCAGATTCGGATCTTCCTCATGAAGACTGAGCGGCACATCCAGTTCTGCCGCCAGCAGCATCGCTTTTTTTACTGTATCCGCGTCTTTGATCGGGATGCCGTCATCTGTGAATCCCACTGCTCCTGCATCAAGCAGTTTCTGAAAATCAGTCAAATCTTTTCCGTTAAATTCTTTTGTCACAGCCGCCGCCGTCAGTACATGGATCGGTGCTTTTTTTCCTTTTTCCACAATATAAGAAATTGTTTCTACATTATCCGCGATTGGTCTGGTATTCGCCATACAGACAACGGTTGTAACCCCTCCGGCGGCGGCTGCCGCCGCTCCGGTAAAAATATCTTCCTTATAGGTCAGACCCGGATCACGAAAATGTACATGAGTATCCACCAGCCCCGGCGCTGCAACAAGCCCGTTAGCCTCCAACACAACATCACTTTCCTTTGCTTTAATCTCCTCCGCGATCCCCGTAATAATCCCGTTTTCCACTGAAAGATCTCCTATCATATCCAGACAATCTGCCGGATCAATGATCCTTGCGTGTTTAATAATTAACATCCCTGTTCCTCCTCATATATATCTCAAACTAATATTCTTATTATACCTTTTGAGAGTCAAAAACACAATCAAAAAGGCTGTTGTTCCATATTGGAACAGCAGCCTTTTTGGGGTTACTCTCATATGTACATCAATGTGCAGATAAATATTTTTCAATTTCCTGCATTGCTTTTTCTTCATCTGCACCTGTCGCTTCCACTGTAACTTTTTCCCCGGATTCCAGACCTAACGTCATCATACCCATGATACTCTTAGCATTGACACGTTTTCCTTCAACCTCAACGTGAATCTGACTCTCATACTGACTTGCCACCTGTACGAGAATTGCTACCGGTCTTGCCTCCAAACCACTTGGTATCTGGATCGTAATAGGTTTCTTAATCATTGTGTTTCTCCTCCTTGTTCTCTCTCAGATCGCTGGCAATCTCGCTTAATTTACGCAGCCGGTGATTCACTCCGGATTTCCCAACCTGCGGTGTCAGCAGCATCCCAAGTTCCTTTAAAGCCGCCTCCGGATTGGCCAGCCTTACCTCTGCCATCTGCGCCAGCGCATCTGATAACTCTTCAAAACCTATAGTCTCTTGGATATATTTAATATCCTCAATCTGTTTTACTGCGGCATTCACGGTTTTGTGAATATTAGCCGCCTCACAGTTCACCTTACGGTTCACTGCGTTTCTCATGTCCTTTAAAATACGAATATTTTCCAGTTCCATGAGTGCCGTATGTGCTTCCATGATATTTAAAGCATCCACGATCTGATCGCCTTCTTTTAAATATACCACAAAGTATTTTTTGCGCTGGATAATCTTGCCGTCCAGTTGGAACGTTTTCAATATTTTCTGGATCTGCTGCGCCCGATATTCATTGGTACAGGCAAATTCCAAATGATAGAATTTCCGCGGATCACTGATTGATCCGGTAGCCAGAAACGCTCCTCGCAAAAAAGCCCGTTTGCAGCAACTCTGCTGTATTACCAAATTATCCGCAAGGCTTTGTTCCTCGGCCAGATAAGCGGTACCATCTCCATCAAGCAGTTTAACTGCCTGCAGAATCCGCACAGCATCGTCATGTTTTTTGACACATACCATATAGCTGCGGCTTTTTCGACTTCCTTTGCTTTGTCTGATAGAAAGCTCAATTTCTATATTAAATGTTTTTTTCAGTAATGTAAAGTACTTTCTTGCTACAGCGTGATTTTCTGTTAAAATGTTCAGACTATATCTGTCTTTCGCAGAAATCGAAATCCCGCCGCACATACTTAAAATAGCAGCGATCTCCGCGATCCGACAATGTCTTGCCCCCGGTACCTGACCGGAAAGTTCTTCTTTTATCTCAACGGAAAACGACATCTTCGTTCCTCTTTCAAAATTTACTGGCGTATAATATCCCGGTGTTCTATTTTCACATTATATTCTTTCTGCTCTTTCAGGCACTCATACAGTCGATTCGCGACCGTCACCGAACGGTGTTTGCCTCCGGTGCAGCCAATCCCGATCACCAACTGATTTTTCCCTTCCAAAACATAGTTTGGAATCAAAAACTGCACCATATCCGTCAGCTTCTGTAAAAACTGTTTCGCCTGCCCACAATTCATCACAAACTCCTGTACCGGTGCGTCATTGCCAGTCTTTGTTTTTAATTCTTCCACGTAATAAGGATTTGGCAGAAAACGCACATCAAACACCAGATCCGCATCCGTAGGAATTCCATACTTAAACCCAAAAGACAGAACTGTGATCACCATATTCTTAAACACACGATTCTGCACAAAAATTTCCTGCAGGCTCTGCAGCAGCTCACGGATCAAAAGATTGCTTGTATCAATGATATAATCCGCCTTTTTCTTTAAAAATGCCAACTGCGCGCGTTCCTGCTCGATGCCGATGCTGATACGTCGGTCTCCGGTCATCGGATGCATTCGGCGCGTTTCCTTGTAACGGCGAATCAACGTCTCATCCGTAGCATCCATAAACAGGATCTCATATTCATAGCCTTCCTTTTCCATTTTTTTCAGTTGCGTGCCGACATCCTTTAAGCCTACACCGTTGCGGATATCAATTCCGATCGCCGCACGGGTGATTTCCGTATTTTGTGTATACATTAGCTCCGCAAATGTGGGAAGCAGCGGAATCGGCAGATTATCCACACAATAATAGCCGAGATCCTCCAGTATTTTCAGTGCGCTGCTCTTGCCCGCTCCCGACATTCCCGTAACGATAATCAATTTCATTCAAATTCTCCCAGTTTTTTTACTTCCGGCTCCAAACGGACCCCGAATTTCTCATATACCTTTTGACATACCTGCTCCATCAGTGAGACAACATCCGCAGCGGTCGCTTCGTTTGCATTAATTACAAAGCCGCAGTGTTTTTCGGAAACCTGAGCACCACCGACCGTAAATCCACGCAATCCGGCATCCATGATCAGTTTTCCGGCAAAATAACCTTCTGGACGTTTAAATGTACTGCCGGCGCTCGGAAATTCCAGTGGCTGCTTTGTCACACGCCGTACTTTTAATTCTTCCATACGCGCAGATATCTCTTTCGGATCCCCTGGCTGCAGCTGCAATTTTACTTCCACCACAATATATTTTTGTTCTGCCACAATGCTGGTGCGATAGCCAAGCCTCATCGCTTCTTTCGGCAGTGTTATAAAATCCCCCTCTGCCGTCAGAACCGTCGCCTCCAGCAGCACATCTTTCATCTCACCGCCATAGGCTCCGGCATTCATCACCACTGCGCCGCCGATTGTCCCTGGAATCCCTGACGCAAATTCAAATCCAGTCAGTCCATGATCGAGCGCCTGTTTCGCTACCAGGGAATTAATGGCACCCGCCTGTGCAGTAAGCACATTTCCCTCCACACAAACAGCGCTGAAATTTTTAAAAAGCTGGATTACCGCGCCTCGCACCCCCTTATCTCCTACCAGCAAATTACTGCCGTTGCCGATAATATGCCAGGGAACTGTCGCTTTTTTGCAAAGATCCACGACTGCTCCCAGAGCCTCCTTTGTCTGTGGCATAATAAAATAATCCGCCTCTCCGCCAATGCGGAAAGTGGTATGTTTTTTCATCGGCTCTTTTGTGAGTACCTGTCTCTCACCCGCTGCCTGTTTTAACTCTTCTATAAATTTCTGATTCAAATTGTTTCCTCCTGATTTTTTCTGGCATATTGCTTTTCGACAAAACAACTCAATAAAAACAATACTAAACATATTATGGAAAGAATACTGCCGATCCAGAGTCCGTCCGGCGTAAAGGTCATCGAAATCTGATGTTCACCCGGTGTCAAATGTACCCCTGTAAATGCCTCTCCTACGCGGTAAGTCTCTTTTTCCGCACCATCCACCATAATCTTCCAGCCGTTATCATATGGGATCGTCAGCAGAAGCGTACCTGTTTCTTTTACATTAATCGTGCCGGAGAGCTTATTTCCCGCTTCTGTCACATTTTCCAGTTGACTTTGTGAAAGTTTTTCATAAACCTGTTTGTATTCCTCGTCTGTACAAGTATATACACGCACCGGCACTGGTGTTTCCCGGTTGTCCTTATAGGTAATCGTAATATTTGCTTTGCTTTCCTCTGTTACAGAACCAAGATTAAACAGATTCGCATTATAATTGTTAATCGTCTTTTCATACTGAGGTGTCTTGATCGTAACACTCTTTACATGATCTGTAAATTCAATGTATGTCTGTTCACCCGGATGCAGACGTATAATATATGACGGTCCTTCTTCCAGTGAATACGCCTCACGCAGCGTATAGAAAAACGGGATACCAGTTGCCAGTGTCGCAAAGTCATCCTGTACGCGCATTGGTGTTTTATTTGTAATATCCCACTTCCGGATATTATCTGACACCATAAATCCAACTGATAAAGCATCCGGATTACGATACAGCGTCAATGGTGCTTCTTCATCCACCTTTTGCATCTGATAGAGACTGTCGCTGCTATTCTTTGCCACCAGGTAACGAACGCCGAACACATCCGTAAACATCTTTGTCATACCGTTGATGCCGCTTTTATTCGTGCGCGCCTCCATACCGATGCTGCGGCACAGATTAACTGTCGCTTCCGGCATGGTAGAAGAAAACAGCACCACACCGTTCGCACCCATAAACATATTTTCGTTTCGCATTCGCTGACTGTCAATCTCACTGCGGAAAAATTCGCCATATCCTTCCTGCCGCGGCATCATTTTCTGAAAAGCAGTCTGTTCATTTACATAAGAACTGCGACTGACCGTACCATTTAAACAAACACCGTATACGCCCGTTGCAGCCATTTCCAATGATAACACGGTCAGCAAAACATTTTTCACAATGTATTCACGCTTTTTTCCTACGCGCAGAAGCAGTAATAAAATTCCGTACACTGCCAGCAGTGCCATCGTGGTAACATACACATACCACGGACGCTCTCCGCTTTCCACGTACATACAAAATGCAGTAAATGCAACGGGAAGCAGCCAGGCAATCAAAATACGCCACACCTGCAGTTTTCTAATATCTCGCAGAGCATCAAATCCCATCACCAGCAGCAACGCAATATATAAAAACGCAAACCGATTTGGCAGACCATTTTGAATATGAAAACCATGCCAGATAAAATTCAGCATATTAAAATTCATACTCACCAGAAAAAGTCCCAGCAGTAACACACGAGAAACA
This sequence comes from Marvinbryantia sp., assembly GCA_050944495.1. Taxonomy (GTDB): domain Bacteria; phylum Bacillota; class Clostridia; order Lachnospirales; family Lachnospiraceae; genus Marvinbryantia. The sequence continues at coordinate 47,258 of JBMNRF010000002.1, read as the reverse complement.
CGCTCCGTAAAGCGCAGTTCCTTATTTAAAATATACAGGATTCCCAGAATCATGACTGCCACGCCGCAGTAAATATTAACGCCAGACTGATCATCATAGATATTGATCGGCTCCACAAGCGCAAAATGCCCTGTCCACTGCGTGATCCAGTCCGTATAAAATTTAATTTGTGCCGGAAAACTGTTCTCTGCCGATTCGGTAATGCCAAGTGCCAAATATGCCGGAACAAGTACGATTGCCGCCATACCGCCGGCAAGCAGTGCAAACCAGGTAAAGCGCAGACCAGATTTGATAAAATCTCCAAACACAAATTTTTTTGCACCAATCCATAGTACAAGAAAATACAAGCACGAAAACAGACACAGCATAAAACCGATATAATAATTACAATATAATCCATAAAACAGCGCACCGCAGAACAGCTTGCCGCTTTTCTTCTCAACGATATTTTCAATGCCCTTCATCACCAGAGGAAGGATCATCACACTGTCCAACCACATGATATTAAAATAATAACCGATGATGTACGTACTCAAGGCAAACATACAGGCAAACGGAACCGGCATATAGTCTGCGCCTTTATTTCGCTCGGTCAGATACCAGCCGAAAAACAGACCGGCCAGGCTGATTTTTAAAAGAATCAGATAAGCCATAAAGTCCATCACATGTTCCATAGGAACCGCTGCCATCAGAAGATTTAAGGGACTTGCCAGATAATAGGCAAAAGTCGCCCACATATTGTAGCCGAGTCCTCCGCCAAAAGAATACAGTAAGGATTCGGAATTAGCCAGTTTTTGATGAAAATCAGTAAAAAACGGCAGATACTGATGCAGCGAATCAATAATCAGCACCCCACGGTCACCGAATGGATAGACACCATTTACGATATAGGCAATCAGCATCGTTATCGCCGGAATCGCAAATGACAGCTGCAGACAGCGTTTTTTCCGCAGCCGGCAGCGCCAGTCACATTCTTGATTTCTGCATTCTTTCTCTTTACCAAACACAAAAATTTTACTGAACACAAAATTGAGTACCAAAACCACCACCTGCAGCAGCAATTTTGCATACATATCCGGCACAGCCCAAACGCTGCACATCAGCACCATGCCAAAAATCTCAATAAACATTGTCACAAGACGCAGTCCGAAAAAACGTCCTGCTTCCCGCGCAAGTCCCAGAATACTGCTCTGTTTGCTTTCAAATACAAAAAGTTTGTTTACCAGATAGGCAAACAGAATCGCCAGTACGACCGCGACAAAATTCGCCCGTGTAAGATCAAGCGCCAGCACCGTACGCAAAAACCAGTAGCTGACAAGATTGACCATAGTCGTGCAGCCGCCAAAGAACACATAGCGTACTCCCTGGCTTTTATAAATTCGTTTCAAAATATCAGTCATGTTCCTCTCCTGTGATTACAATGTCAAGGCAAAAGGAGTAGATCAGCTGCTCCTTCACCGGAAGATCCATCAGACGTTCCAGTGCCTGTTTATAATAGTCTAATTGTACTCCATATTTCCGGTAGAGGGAAGATGCTTCTTTGAATTTCACAAAATCGGTTTTATAGTCAAGAAGAACGATCTCTCCTTCTTCTACAAAAAAAGCATCAATGATTCCCTGGATGAGTACCTGTTTTTCACAGCTCCACTCTCTCTTGATGTCTGAAGCATTCATTCCAAGTACAAACTGACGTTCCCGGAACAACCGTCCTGCCGCATGTGCTTTCTGCATCCGCACAGCCAGAGGACTGGCCAGAAAACGTAAAATTTTCCGTCGCTCGATCAAAGCTGCCTCTTCCTCATTTAAATGACCGCTTATCCGCAGGCGATGGATCTCGTTTTCCAGAAGCGTACTGTGATCATCCGCATCCAGAAACTTTTTAAAATCAAGACACTCCATCAGCTTATGATAGATCGTCCCGCGCGCTGCTCCGGTGATCTCACGTTCCTTTTGCAGAAATTCCGGTATCAACGGAATCGGTACTGTTTCCTCATACAGAAGCTGCCCATCCTCACTGCTTTCGTACTGTGCCAGTTTTTTCAGTTCAGAAACACTGACTTTACTTGGTATTGCCGCTTCATTTTCCGAAAAATACTGAAACGACATGTGCTGTGCCAGTTCCCGCGCTGCCATTTCATCAAAAACCGCTTCCAGGGGCAGCCCCAGCAGCTGTTCTTTACTCATATGATACTGCTGCTGTCTTTCCACCTCATTTTCCATCAGTTCCCAGGCCGAGATCTCCCGGATCTGAAAATTTGTCTCTCTTTCATACAACGGATGACGCCGATCTGCTCCCAGTTCGTACGTATGCAGCAGAGGCTGCGCTTTTTTGTTGCGCAGAAGCGCCGGTAAGATCCAGTCCCAGTATGTACGGGCTCCCGCACGATTTGTAAAGGAGAGTGCTACTTCCGATCTGCCGCATACTGAGCTGTATTTCCGAAGTTTTTCCTCCAGTTTTGTGATCGTTCCCGTCAGAATCAGCTTTTCCTTTGCACGCGTCAGAGCTACATACAGTACGCGCAGCTCCTCTCCGAGATTTTCCAGCACTGTTTGTCTTTTTAAAAATCGTTTTAATAAAGTCGCCGTGCGGATACGCAGCTGCAGATCAATGCAGTCACAACCGATACCGAGATCCGCGTGTGTAATCAGTGCACCGCCGGCATCCGACTGATTGATCTGCTTTCCCATACCGCAAACAAACACGATGGGAAACTCCAGTCCTTTACTCTTGTGAATGCTCATAATGCGCACGGTATTTTCCTGTTCCGAGGCAAGTGTCGCCTCACCGAAATCCACATCATATTTATGAAGATTTTCAATATAACGGATAAAATTATAAAGGCCTCGATAACTTCCCGCTTCATAAGCGATCGCTTTTTCCACCAGCATTTCCAGATTTGCCTGCCGTTGGCTGCCCCCCGGCATTGCCGCCGCATATGCGCCATATCCGGTACGATCGAGGATCATCCACAGCAATTCATGAATCGGTGTATATACCGCCAATTCCCGAAACTCCTGCAGCATCGAAAAGAACTCCTGTAAAGATTCCTCCTCCATACATGCCTCATAAAACGGCTGCTGCGGATGTCTGCTGCGGATATCAGCCAATGACGCTGCATCAAGATTTCCGATCGGTGAATGCAGTACCGCGGTCAGCGGAATATCCTGACAAGGATTATCAATAATCTGCAGAAGCGAAAGCACCGTTTGTACCTCTACTGTAGAAAAATACCCGGTACGTGCTCCGGTACTGGCCGGAACATCCATATTTTTCAATTCTTCTGCAAACACATCGGCCCATCCGGAAATCGTACGCAGCAAAATTACAATGTCACTGTACCTGGCCGGACGATAGCGCTGTTCTTCCTTATCCCACACAAGTTCTCTGCCGACGATTTCACGAATCCGGCCGGCTGTAGCCCGCGCTTCCAGTTCTCGCGCGGCAACATCTATTTCCGCCGTCTTTTCGCCGATTTCACAATCTATCGACTGCTCCTCCTGCAATTCTATGTCCGGTTCGACCAACAATACCTCTGTATTACGAAAACTCGCCTCATCACCTGTTTCAAATACTGCTCCCGGATAGAGTGCCGCCGCTTCATCATATGCGATGCCCCCCATATCCTCCGCCATCAACTGTTCAAACAAAAAATTTACATCCTTCAGCACCTGACTGCGGCTGCGAAAATTTTTATGCAGGTCAATGCGGCGACATACGCCTTCGTCGACAGAATAACTGTGGTATTTTTCCATAAACAGTTCCGGTCTTGCCAGACGAAATTTATAAATGCTCTGTTTGACATCCCCGACCATAAACAGATTGTAAATTCCCTTTCGTACTTTGGAGATACTCGTCAGTATCATTTCCTGCACCAGATTGCTGTCCTGATACTCATCAATCATGATCTCCTCAAAATAATCGGCAAAATCATCTGCCACCGCAGTCGGCCGGATCTCATTCTCCTTTTCACTAACCAGAATTTGCAGCGCAAAATGCTCCAGATCATTAAAATCCATAAGATTTTTTTTAATCTTTTCTTCCGCATATTTCTGTGCAAACGCTGCAGTCAGTCCGGTAACACTCTGCATCATCGGCGCAGCATCCTGCATCTGTCGAATCAATATCTCCGGCTCTGCATAAAAGAATTCTTTTTTTATGTCGTCTACTGTCTTTTTATATTCGTCACGCAGTTCTTTCGCGCGTTTTCTTTTTTCTTCCGAAATATTGCTGTCCTTTTTGACTGAAAGCCGTGTCCATCCTTCAAATGTCCTCAGCCGACTGCTGCGCCTGCTGTAGCTTTGTTCTGTCAGCAATTCCTCAATAAAGTCTGCATCATCCTGCAAAGCAGGCAGATATAAATATGGCCCGTCCGCATCCTCGGCAATCTGCATCGTTTCCTCAATGCGCTCCTGCACATCTGTAAGAATCCCGGTTGACAACCTCATCAATTCTGCTATCCATTCAGTTTCATCTAATTCCTTTACAGACGAAATCTCATAGAGTCGACAACATGCTTCCAACCATTTCTCCGGCTGCGGAAAACTCTGTGAAAACAGATAAAGAGACAACACAATTTCTGTCAGGGCACGATCATCCCGTCCCGGTGCCAGCGCTTCTGCCATCGCCAAAAATGCATCGTCACCCTCCGCATACTTCTCTTCCAATAATTTTTCCAATACATCATGCTGCAGCAGTTTTTGTTCTCCCTCATCAGCAATGCGCAGCCCCGGATCAAGATCAATCGTATGAAAATGATTGCGTATCACATACTGACAGAAACTATGGATCGTAGCGATCTGCGCATTCTGTAAAAGTGCGATCTGCCGCTGTAGGTGATCGAGCAAATGTTCATTCTCAGACCGGGATAATTCCTCTATCTTGTTTTCAATTGCACTGCGGATACGATCGCGCATCTCTCCAGCCGCTGCATTTGTGAATGTTACAATTAGAAGACGGTCAATGTCCGTCGGATGTGTTTCATTCATGATTTTTGACAGAATACGTTCAACCAGAACTGCCGTCTTTCCGGAACCGGCCGCCGCCGAAACAAGAAGATTGCAGCCGCGCAGATCAATAACCTGCTGCTGCTCCTCTGTCCATTTTGTTGCCATGACCGTACCTCCCTGAACTATTTATAGAATCATCTGTTTTGGGGTTTCACTCACTCTAATCTTTGTGAGAAATCTGTTTTATTTCAATCATTTAAATCCATACTGTATCCCATCTTCTCCCAAAGTTCCTCAGCCTTATATTCCTTCAGTTTTCGCGAGCGTGTTCCGGGAATTTTTATATCACGCGCACAGATTGACTGATAAACACAGTAATCACAGCCACTCTGCTGCTTTCTCTGATACGGCACAGGCGCTGTCTCCCCATCCATAATGCTGCGGCCGATCTCTTTCATTTTCTCATGCACAAATTTCGACAGCTGCGCAAACTGTGTATTAGAAGCGGTTTTGGATATTTTAGACGGTGATCCGTCTTTATTCAATGTCACCGGTATCACTGCCGAAGCCTTTTGAATCTGCTTATCCATTTCACGAATCACTCCCGGATCATCATTCACCAGTCCGTCAAGCCGTAATTCTTTTAAGAGGCGGCTGTTAACTTCTTCCGCACTTAAAGTTTCCTCTGTATTTAACAGGGGATCCTTCATACGGTAATAAAAAATGCCCGCCGGAATAATCTGCCTATCCGGATGAATACGCTTTTCCAATTCCACCGCTGCATTCAGATAGACCACCAACTGCAACTGCAGACCATGATACAGCGCCACCAAATCAAACGAGGTATTTCCGGATTTGTAATCAATTACTTTTACATATACCTGATTTTCTTTTTCACAGACATCAATACGGTCAATCCGTCCCCGCAGCTTCATTTTCTCCTGCTCCGATAGGGCAATGTTAACTGACTCCAAATCCTCGGCTTGTGTAAATGAAACCTCAAAATTGGCCGGATAAAAATTACCACTGACAATCTGCTGATGCACCGCCCAGGCTGTCCGGCGCATAATACGCTTCATGCGCGCAATCATATATTCGTTGCGCGCACTGTCATGAAGAATTTGCTGTCCATAATTCCTGGTGATTTCTTCTACGCTGTTTTCAATCATCTCATCGCGTACCTTATCCGGCAGATCAAACCAGTTATATTCACTTGCCTGCACCTGCCGGGAAAAGTTTTCCACCACACTGTGAAAAATTTTCCCCGTATCCACCGGATGAAACGCATATTTCTCACGTTCCTTCAATTGCAGACCATACTGCAGGAAATGAGCAAACGCACATGAGGCAAACGTTTCCAGACGACTAACGCTGTTTACCAGCACATCCCCGTACAACTTTTTTGCCGCTCTGCGGCCGATTCCCTTTTCATCGAACGTCAAAAATGCGGCATGCACTAGCGCCTCCACCTCTGCCCGACAATTTCCCTCTCGACGGTACCAGTTGTAAAGCTCCAGCCATTCGACTGACAACTGCTGTTCCCGGATATTCTGTAACCCTTTTACCAAATAGGCAATCCCGTTTTCCGGTGTGGCGACATGTTCCGCAAATGTGCGCAGATACTGCAGACGTTCCTTTTCACAAACCATTTCTGACTCTTCCGGCACATCCTCCAAAATTTGCGGAAACAGCTTCGTCACTGATCGAAGCACATAGGAGGGCCGCATCGGCGCACCGTCCGACGAGCACTGACTGTAAGACAAATAAAGCCGTTCCTGTGGTTTCGTCAGGTTCAGATACAAATAAAACTTTTGAATATAACTGTTCTCACGCGCAGTCGGCGCCAGCTCTACACCAGAATACGCCAGTGTTTCTCGTTCCAAATCAGAAATCAGACCACCTCCTCCTGATGCAGACGGCACCCATCCGTCATTCAGTCCAAGGAAAAATAATACTTTAATATCCTTTAATCTGGTTCGCTCTAAATCCCCCACCTGCACCTGATCGGCAGTCGGCGGGATCAACCCTACCTTCGCCTCCTCAAATCCGGCTTCCAAAATCTGCGCATACTCCTTTAACGGCATCTGTTCTGCTCCCAAAAGTTCCGCCATTTTGTCAAATAACTCTATTACTATAGCATAAATCCGTTCGTATTCCTTCTGCAGTTCTGCCTGACCTGCCTTCTCAAATACCACTGCACGGTTAGCCAGCTGTTGTTGAATCTCATAGAAGCAAATCAGCTCATACAGTACCTGCGTTTTTTCCTTCACATTTGTCTGAGGAGAACGCATACACTTTACAAACTTCCGTATCGGATCCACTATTTTTGTCCGAAGCTTCTGACAAATCTCAAATTGCTCTTCCGTCATACGCTCCGGTTTTCGTGTAAACGGCTGATCCCATTTAGAAAAGCTGCGTACGCCTGCTGCCAGCACATAATTTTCCAACAAATCCAACTGTGCCGGTGTAAATTTACACAATCCGGCACGCAGATAACGAAAAACTGGCACTGCCGAAAAATCCTGCTGCACCATTTCCAAGGCTGCCCGGACAAATTCGATCAGAGGGTTGGAAAATACACTGCGGTTGCTGTCCAAAAAGCAGGGTACATGATATTCACGAAAAACTTTCGGAATATAATTCGCATAGGAAGCCATATCGCCAACGATTACCGCAATATCCGCATAACGATACCCATCCATCACCAGACTGCGAATAGTCCGCGCCGCATAATGCACTTCCCTGATAGGATTAACATCTGTATGCAGGTAAATACCTGGTCTGACACCATACGCTTTCTGCGTTTCTCCGTTCTCAGAATTCCTATCGTCCGGCGCATGGTTGTCGTTCTTCCTGCCGTGTATTTCCTTCATTTCTTCCGCATCCCTCTCGGAGGGCTTCCACACGCCCCCGCCGCGCCGGCCGCTGCGGAACAAATGCGCTTCTAAAAAACCCAGCGCCGGATTTTTGCGAAAACGCGGCAGCACCTCCCATTCCAGCACACGCGGCGGCAACAATTCACATCCGGTTTCCTTCGCCAGTTCCGTCAGTGCATGTATCGTTTTTTTACTCAAATAAAAAAGCTCATGTTCCCCGTAAATTCGATAAAAATCCTGCCCGGCATCAATCGTTACTGTCACATAGATTTTCTCTGCCAGTACCATCAATTCACGCATCAGCTTTTGTTGAATCGGCGTAAAGCCGGTAAATCCATCCAAAGCGATCACACTGTCTTTTAAAATAGCAGACTGCGCTATCACCTGACAGAGTGCTTCCAGGGTTTCTTCCGCTGTAATATATTTTCCGGCCAGTTCCTCCTCAAACTCCTCATAGAGCTTTTGTACATCTTTTAATTTATAGTAAAGCGGCGGTTTTGCTCTTGCACTTGTCAGCAAGCGCTCCATTTTATCCGCATCAATGTCGTACTGCGTCATCTCAGAGATCAATGATTTCATTTGCTGCAGGTAACCCTGCTTATGCAGATTACTCTTTAAAATATTTAACTCGTTTTCGCATTTTAAAGCCGCACGGCGAAGCAAAAGAGTCTTTCCCGTCTCTTCCAGTACGGTTCTTCTGTCCGCGCCAACTTCCTCAAATATACGATGTGCCAAACGTTGAAAACTCAGAATATCAATATTCATCAGTCCCTTTTTGGGATGCAGCTCTACAAGTTCTTTCTGCGTCTGCATAGTAAACTGCTCCGGTACAATCACCAGAAAATTTTTCTCCGGCGACTGCATCGAAGCCTCTATAATCTGATTATATAAAAGTGTTGATTTTCCGCTTCCGGAACTTCCTAAGATCAGCTTCAGGGACATGTTGTTTTCCTTTCTGAATTCCAATGTCACATGTTTATTTTAAGGCATTTTGTCATACGTCTGACACAGCCGCATTTATTTCTGTAAAACCGGAAATTGAAATTCTATATTCTCATATTTTATAAAATAGTATAACAACTATTTTTCTCAAATAAAACACCATGCAGAACTGCCGGGAGGAATTTCCCGCCCGACGATTCTGCATGTTCACTCACCTTTTATAAACTCCCCAAATTAACCAAGCTGTGTCAGACGCTCTTTTACCTGCGCCATCATGTCAGTATATTTTACCAGTTTGGCTTTTTCTTCCTCAATCTTTGCCGCCGGAGCCTTGCTGACGAATTTCTCATTGCTGAGCATTCCGTTTACACGAGCCAGCTCTTTTGTCAAACGCTCCTCTTCTTTTTTCAAACGCTCAATCTCTTTTTCGATGTCTACCAGTTCTGCAAACGGCATATAAATCACTGCCTCATGGATCACTGCGGAAACTGCATCCTCTGCAATACCCTCTTTCGTTTCTTGAATCAGCACTTCACTCGCATAACCAAGCGTTGCAAAGAAGACTTTTCCGTCCTCGAAAATATTACGAATAGATTCTTTCTCAGAAACCACAAATACTTTTGCCTTTTTGCTTGGCGGAACATTCATGCCGGTACGTACATTACGAATAGCACGTACTGCTTCTTTGATGGTTTCTACTGCGGTTTCTTCCGCTGAAAAGTTCCAGCTTTCTGTAAATTCCGGCCAGTTTGCGATCATAATCGATTCCTCTGACGGATTTAACGTACAATAAATCTCTTCTGTAATAAACGGCATATATGGATGCAGCAGTTTCAGCGCATTTCCGAGTACTTTTTTTAAAGTCCATAAAGCTGCTGCCTTTGTCGTATCTGTTTCACTGTACAGACGCGGTTTCACCATTTCAATATACCAGTCACAGAATTCTTCCCAGATAAAATCGTATACTTTCTGTACGGCAATGCCAAGTTCAAATTTCTCCATATTGTCAGTCACATCTTTTGCCAGTGTGTTGACTTTCGAAAGGATCCACTTGTCTGCCTGTGTTAAAGATTTGACCGGCATTTCAGACGGAACTTCTGCTTTTTCCAGATTCATCATGATAAATCTGGAAGCATTCCAGATCTTATTTGCAAAATTTCTGCTGGATTCTACTCTCTCCCAGTAAAAACGCATATCATTACCTGGTGCATTGCCAGTAATCAGAGTCAAACGCAGTGCATCCGCACCGTATTTATCGATCACTTCCAGCGGATCGATGCCGTTTCCAAGAGATTTACTCATCTTGCGTCCAAGCGAATCTCTTACCAGCCCATGGAAAATAACGGTCTTAAACGGCACTTCATCCATCTGCTCCAATCCGGAGAAAATCATACGGATAACCCAGAAGAAAATAATATCGTATCCGGTCACAAGCACATCTGTCGGATAGAAATATTTCAAATCTTCTGTCTGCTCCGGCCAACCCAGTGTAGAGAACGGCCACAGCGCGGAGGAAAACCAGGTATCCAGCGTATCCTCATCCTGTGTAAAATGCGTACATCCACATTTCGGACATTTTTCCGGTGCTCCTCCGCCATGGATTACAGTTTCACCGCATTCATCACAGTAATAAGCCGGAATGCGGTGTCCCCACCAGAGCTGACGGGAAATACACCAATCACGGATATTGTCAAGCCAATTAAAATATGTCTTTTCCATACGTTCCGGTACCAGCTTAATTCTGCCGCTGGTTACGGCTTCTTTCGCCGCTTTGGCCATTTCGTCCATTTTTACGAACCACTGCGGTTTTACCATCGGTTCCACCGTAGTCTTACAGCGGTCATGTGTACCAACTGCATGGGTATGCGGAACTACTTTCACCAGAAGTCCCAGCTCATCCAAATCTTTTACCATGGACTTTCTGGCTTCATAGCGGTCCATCCCTGCATACTTACCACCCAGACTATTAATTGTCGCATCATCATTCATAATGCAGATTTCTTCCAGATTATGACGCTTTCCAACTTCAAAGTCATTCGGGTCATGTGCCGGTGTAATTTTTACACAGCCGGTACCAAACTCTTTATCTACATATGCATCCGCAATCACTGGAATCTGACGTCCTGTCAGCGGCAGTTCCAGCATTTTCCCAACAATATCCTTATAACGTTCATCCTCCGGATTTACCGCTACCGCAGTATCACCCAGCAGAGTTTCCGGACGAGTCGTCGCAATTTCCACAAAACGTCCCGGCTCGCCAACTACCGGATAATTGATATGCCAGAAATGTCCCTCCTGGTCCTCATGCTCCACCTCCGCGTCAGAAATAGATGTCTGGCAGACCGGACACCAGTTAATGATGCGGGAGCCTTTGTAAATATAACCTTTTTCATATAATTTCAGAAATACTTCTTCTACTGCTTTGGAGCATCCCTCATCCATTGTGAAACGTTCTCTCTCCCAGTCAGCGGAAGACCCCAGCTTATGCAGCTGATTGATAATGCGGGAGCCGTATTCTTCCTTCCATGCCCAGGCATGTTTTAAAAATTCTTCGCGGCCGATCTCGTCCTTGTCAATCCCCTGCTCTTTTAATTTTTCGATAACCTTAACTTCCGTTGCGATTGCCGCATGATCTGTTCCCGGCTGCCACAGCGCTTCAAATCCCTGCATTCTCTTAAAACGAATCAGGATATCCTGCATAGTGTTATCCAATGCGTGTCCCATATGCAGCTGTCCGGTAACGTTTGGCGGTGGCATCACGATCGTAAACGGCTTTTTGTCCGGATTTACCTTCGCGTGAAAATATCCGTTATCCATCCATTTCTGGTACAGTCTTTCTTCCAGCCCTTTCGGGTCATAAGTTTTGGCAAGTTCTTTGCTCATTATGTTCTCCTTTCCAAAATCGGGTAGTCTGCTTGAAATACCATGCGAAGTGCTCAGCGCCGTATCCTCTCGCCGGTATAAAAAAAGCCCTCTGTATAATTCTATACAAAGGGCGACATGCGCGGTACCACCTTAATTTATCACTCAGCCTGTCCTTAACGCGAACGAAACGTGGAATCCTACCTGCCATGCGTTCTCAGATTCCCGGTTCAAAAGCTACCTTCCATTCACACTACCTCAAACCACCTTGCAGCCGGTGAGCGGTTCTCTCTGTCAGGGTTTTGAATGTACTCCTCTTTCTCATCACCTTTCACTGCCCTTTATCATAACGAATCCTGGGGAATTTGTCAAGATCGCATGTACAAAATATCATACAGCAGAACAGACCGTTCTTTAAAATTTTGTTTTTGATATTCCTGTCATTTTATTTACATTGTTTTTCTCCTTGTTTTCATCATCTACATACGATATGATAAAATATACAGTAACTGTAATGTTGAAAAGGAGCTATTCGAAAATGAAAAAAGAAATCAAACGACTGACAACCGCTCAATTTGCAAAACTGCATGAAGTAAATAAGCGAACGCTACATTATTATGATGACATTGGTCTTTTTCATCCGCTTACAAAAGCAGAAAATGGCTATCGCTATTATGATATTTCACAGAGTATCGATTTTGAATATATCCGTATGCTGAAAGAATTAAACATGAGTATTGAAGAAATTGAAGCATACCGAAAACATCCTACCTCTGCCGATTTTTTAAAAATTGTCAATGTAAAAGAAAAAGAGATTGATAAGCAAATTCAAAACCTAAAAGATATCAAATCTGTAATACAACGTAAGAAAAAGCAGATTATTTTTTGCGAAACCTTGCAGGAACAGGAAATTAGAATCGAAGAATGTAACTCAGAAAGGCTTTTGATTTATCCTTATAGTTTTTCCGAGGATGATATATCACAAATTTTTTATCACTTAAAAGATATCTGGGGAATTGAACAAATCCGTATGGGAATAGGAAGCTTTATTTCACTTGATAATGTATATAAAATGAACTTCGACAAATATGAAGGGATCTATACAACTGCCTTAAATAATAAATCTGTTTCAAATAGTCTGCTTAAACCAAAAGGGAACTATCTCTGCGGCTATCAAAAAGGTACATGGGATAAACTACCCATGTTATATCAGCAAATGCTGAATTATGCCAGTAAAAACAATTTACAGCTTACCGGCTGCGCTTATGAAACAGGACTTAATGATTTTGTCATTTCTGATGAAACTGATTATATTACAAAAGTTATGATTAAAATAGCAGAAGCAGAGGAATAATCATTCAAATTACCACTCTGCTTCTTATTCTGTTTTCTATGCACTCATTCAATCCTGCTCTAACTCCATCAGTGCTTCCACACATTCATCTGAATGAAATTCGTCCACTCCCCGTCTCAGAATCTGTACCGCTTCCTTATAGCGTCCTGCATCGGCATAGAGATTTCCAAGCCCATAACATACATCACCATCCGGTTCCTGTTCATAAGCTTTTTCATACCAATAAAGTGCCTTTTGAGGATTCCGGTTACCTTCCGGATTCTCGTCTACATCATAAATTACGCCCAGACGATAAGCCGTTCCCGGTACACCAATCCGATTTCCTGCAATTAGACAGGTTTCCGCCCGCTTATAATCTTTCATCTTGTAAAAAGCGGTAAATGCATAGATATACGCCTGCGGATGCTCCCTGTCAGCCGCTTTTGCAAACAACATTGCGGCTTTATTCAAGTTCGATAACGTACTTTTGGGATCAAGATAATATTTCCCCATCTCAAAACAGGCATCCCGATTTCCAAGTTCCGCCGCTCTTCCGGTCCAATAACGTTTTTTCTCCGGATCTGTCAGGCCGCCGATTCCATCCCGATAAAGCGCATACAGCTCATCTGAAAAATAACTGACTCCTTTAAACCACTGTGCCCCATAGGTAAGCCAGGTTTCTACGCGATGATAGTTCCCTCTGCTTTCATAAAAATCTTTGATTTTCGCAATTCCCCTAAAACTGATTTCTACATTTTTACCAGAATCCGCCATTACTATTTTCTGCAATTCTCGAATTTCCATCAGCTCTTTAATCTGCAATTCTTCCGTTTCATCCGGTGCTTTTTCTTCCTCAAATGCTACCTGGGTCTGAGAAAGACTGCGCATCTCTATTTTCACATCATCCATAGAAAGATGCTTTCGTCCCGCTTTTTCCAGTTCATCGATTGCAGCATCTAACCAGTCCAGTTCCTCTTCCAGTTCTTTTTCTCTATCCGGATCTCCAAATACATGATTCAGCTTTCGCAGCGCTTTTTGCCGTTCCCGCTCTAACATACTAAGCTTAGCATCTTCTGACAACTTGCTATCAATACCATATTTTTTCAATAATTCTTCCACTGTCTCGCTCCTTTACTCCTTCTGTTCCATTGCCTCGACAGCTTCCGCTTCCAATTTTTTCGCCTTTCCTGCTACACCAGTCAGATACAGACGATGCAAATACTTCTTATACTCTATCTGTCCGAATGTCTCTGCAGCTTCTTTATACCAATGAATCGCCTGAAGCTTTCTGCCGCTCCCCTCATAAGCTTTTCCAAGCGCACCGGCACATACCCGTCCAAGTGTCGGATCCAGTGAAAGTGCACGTTCCAGACAGGTAATTGTCTTATCGTAATGTGGATTATCGGGAAGTGTATTTTTTGTGATATACATCATCCCAAGATTTAATAAAAGATACACTTCCGCTTCAGAATCCTCTGCTTCCAAGCCCTTTAAAAATTCCTGTTCTGCCTTTTCATATTGTTCCAGCTTCAGATAAATACTCCCTGCTCTATAACGCGCAGTAGAACTGCGGCTCTTCCCATACCAGTAAAGTGCCGCCTCATAATCTTGTAGAAATTCTTCTCCCTTCGCATAAAGATCTGCCAGCTCTTCGGCCGCCTCTGTATCTGTTTTCGCCATTTCTATCAGAGCCTGTAAAGTTTCCTCCGATCCAGCCGCTTCCTCTATCGGTGCACTATATAAAACTTCTTCCTCTCTCATCACTGCTTCTCCCTGTTTCAATTTGTCTTAATGCAGCAGACCACTTGTTAAAGCAAATGTCAGTGCAGACATCACAATACCAATACTTCCGCATACTTTTGCTGCAGTCGCTTTTCCATTTGGTCCCTCTTTTTGTGCCCGTGAAGCCAAAATGACTGCAATTATCCCCAAAATAATGCCCGGAATGCTTGGAATCACCAGTGACAGAATACCGCAAACAAGCGCTCCGATACCACCCTGGCTACTTGATTTTTTTTCATTCTGTACTGTTGTGTTCTGTGTCATCGTTGTCGCGCTTGGCTTAACATTTTTCTGCTGCTGCGACTGTATTGTTTTAGTCTGTGTTTTTGCCCCACTTTCGCTATCCAACTTTTCACCTGCAAGTTCTCTTTTCTTTTTTTCTGCTGTCAGATAAAAATTCCTGCGGAGTGCCTCACCATTTTCCTTTTTCAAAACCCATTCTTCACATTTTTTAAAATATGCAAGCCCCTTTTCCGGATCCAGAGGAAAATTTTTATCTATTCCGTCTGCCACATACTTACGTGCCAATGTAAACTGTGCAAACTCTATCCCAGAATCTGCCGCTTTTATCAACCAGGTTTTATACTGTTCTGGATTCTCTTTTTCACGTTCTGCCCAATAAATAAACAACCCCATTACCGCAAGTCGAAATCCCTCATTCGCCAGTTGTTCCAAACAATTCAATGCATTCTCTTTTAGAGGCGCTTCCTCATTTTTTAAGTATTCTTCACAGGCAATTATAAGTTTTTCTTTTGCCTTCTCATCCATATCACCTGATAAAGCTAAAGTTCCCCAAAAAACCATTTTGTCATATGCCTTCTCCGAAAAAAACAGCGTCTGTAAAATCCCTGCAATCCTGCCAATCAGTCCCAACGATTCTTCCGAAACTCCGAATGCAATTGCCTGTTTTAAATACTCTTCTGCCTGATTCGGATTATTTTTCATAGTCGCAATCGCTCTGCTGATACATCCATCCGCCCGAAATCTGCCTTCCTTATCTGTTGGCGCATCGATCGCTCTCTGATAATATTCCTGCGCCAATTCTTTATTTCCTTCCTGCTCATGAATTGCTGCGATTTTGATCATTCCATGCGCATCCTCGCTCTTTTCATACCAATAGCAGGCCTCAGCAAAGTCCTGTTCCACACCGTCACCATCCAAATAATGGTTTCCCACAATCATCATTGCATCTTTATCGCCTCTCTCCGCCATTGATTTGATAATTTCAATATCCTTCGTTTTATCCTCAAATCCAAGTTCTTCAAAAAGACTAACTTCTTCTTCCTGTACGCTATCTAATAATGTTTCATTATCATTCGCTTTCATCTCACATACTCCTTATCTCATTATTTTAAGATGCTGCTCTTCCCAGACTTCCGAGAACAAATCCTCCTAATGTCATAAAAATGTAGATCACTACCAGCGGCATAGCCACCATTCCCGCCCGATTCATAATACTAAGAAGAATATAAATACTGATTACATTTGTAAATGCTGCGGTTAAAATGGAACGAATCCCAAAAAAGCCAAGAAGACCAATGCTCACATTCCCTTTTGTCAGAGATACACAAGCACTCAAAAAGAAATAAAAAATCAAAACCACTACCACCAGTATCACTATCTTCAAAATTGGAAGCAGCAGTTTTCCTCCTAAACTCTGATTCATACTCTGTACGATTCCGCCAAAAAGTACGCTTGCAGCAAAAAAGCTTACCAGAGTAGATAATGCCCTTGTTCCCAGTGTACGCAATCCCCCAAATCTATCCGGATCAAAAATATGTCCCAGTGTCCTGGAAATACCGCCGGAAATCACCGTTGCGACAAGTAATATGATGATATCATCCACAACGCTAGTAGTAACAGCCGGAATCATACTGATGTCATAACCCAATCCTTCCGCAAACGTTTCCGCAATTGCCCGATGAAACGGAAATCTGGCAATCAACTCTCCTGTCATCTCTCCCAGAGGTCCCTTTGCTCCCAGCATATTTACAAAAATAAATATTAAAAGTGAACCAAAAATGAGCCGTGCTCCAAGCCCCGTTACTCTTCCCATTTATCTTTCTCCTCTTTCATTTCTGATTTCGTTTTAAATGCCCCTGATACCAGCTATTTACAAATAAACGGAACAATTCCTCTGAAAGTCCTTCCGGTTTAATCAATTCTTCCGGATGAGGCATTGGCAAATACTTCCCAATATAATCAATCGTAGAGGCCATATCCGGTCTGACTGCTTTCGTAACAAGCGCACCTGTAACATATCCATGTCCGTCTTTTTCCTCGCCTGCACCCAGGTTATACGAAACCATGTTTCCGATCACTGAATGATCCGTCAGCGCCACATACAGCATATGTTCTTTTCGAGCATCCATAATCACAAATCCTTTTTCAATCAATGACATTTCCTGTGCTCTGACTACTTGAAAAATATCATCTGCTGTCAGAAATCTAGTGTGGAATGATCTTCTCTGCTTTTCAAACTGTGCCATTCGATTGTCTGCCACTTCCGATTTTGGGATCCGGCTGCGCAGTACCGGATCATACATGGGAAGTCCTTGACATAAAAACTGTGCGGCATCCGTAAGCGGTTCTGTTACTAGCTTTGCAATCCTTAGCAGATCGACTTCCTCTACCACGCACTCTTTGATTGTGGGCGTACATCTATCCCAAATCGCATAGAGCAAACAATCCGCATCTT
Organism: Marvinbryantia sp.; assembly: GCA_050944495.1. Taxonomy (GTDB): domain Bacteria; phylum Bacillota; class Clostridia; order Lachnospirales; family Lachnospiraceae; genus Marvinbryantia. The sequence goes on along the minus strand of JBMNRF010000002.1, from coordinate 29,818 downwards.
TATTGTCTGCCATACGCAGCTTATCTTCATATAAAATCTGATATTTATCCGCAGGCAATACGGAAAGTGCCTCTTTTAACTTACATTTTTTTGCTCCGAAATGAGAATCCACTCTCACATATGATTTCTCACTGTGCATAACATGAACGGCCAGTGGTCCTCCGATATATGTACTCCCATATTTCGACAAAGAATAATATTCTATACCGTCTTTAAATGTCTTATAATCCGTTATCGGATCAAACGGTATGTCATAAAAATGTGTTCCGTCCATTGTCGTATTCGAACTCTTCCGAATCTGTGCAAGCAGTTTTTCATGTTCTTTTTGGACTTCCTCAATTTCTTCCCGGCGCTTTTCATTTATACGGCTGTTATTCTCATACGTTTGTTCCGCTTCCCTGTCTTCTTTGGTAATTTTCCCTCTTCCTGCAAAATCCAGAAACAATAACACTGCCTCTATACAAATCAGTCCAGCCCAGAAAACTCCCTGTACTATTTTTGTAAAAAAAAACTCATCAAAATCAGCATTGGAACCTGCCGGTGTAATTTTCGGCCAAATAATAAAATATGCTCCTGCCGCTACCGCCAATATTAAAATCCATCTTATCACACTAGCCGTCTTCGCTTTTTTTACCCTTTTCTTTGCTGCCGACACATCAGGAAGCGGCAGGTCTTTCCCTTTCACCAGCTTCTGCCACCGTGTTTCATTTTCAAGCAGCTTCATACATAAGTTGTGTAGTTCATTCATCTTCTCTTTCCTCTCCTTGTTTTTCCGTTTTCCTTTATAAATCTTCTTCCAGAAGTGTAAGGAATCCTTCATTCGTAACTGTTTCCCCGTTTCGCATCATCGCAGCAATCCTTCTGTCTTTTTTTCGGCATGCCGCTTCAAATACGTTGCGTACACCACGCCCGTTTCCGAAATCTGGCTGTAAAGATACCTCTGCCAATTTTTTCTGCGCTGCCCGAATCACCTCTTCTGTCAAAATGAGTTCTTTCTTTTCTGCCAAGCTACAGAAAATCTGTACCATTTCTTCCAGTGTGTAGTCTGCAAAATACAGCTCTTTCGTCACCCGACTGCGCAGTCCCTGGTTCTCCGACAGAAAACAATCGATATCACTCGTATATCCTGCCAGGATTATTACTAAAGCATCCCGGTGATTCTCCATTTCGGCTACCAGCGTATCCACCGCCTCATGACCGAAGCTGTCATTTGCATCATGCACCAGTGCATATGCCTCATCTATAAACAGTACGCCTCCCATTGCCGAACGCACCACCTCCTTGACCTTTGCCGCCGTATATCCCTGATACTGTCCGATCAAATCTGCCCTTGTCACCTCCACGAATACGTCCCCTCGTTTCAGAACATCCATTTCAGCAAGTAATTTTCCTAAAAGTCTTGCCACCGTTGTCTTACCAGTTCCCGCATTTCCTTTAAACACCATGTGAAGGCTTCCTGTCTGAAATCCTCCGCTCAACCCTCTTTTCTGTGCCTCTTTCTGCACCAGGATTCCATCCAGCAGTTCTTCTACGCTGTCCTTTACCTCTGACAATCCCGTGAGACTGTTCAATTCGTCCAGCAATTCCGTTAATCCCTTTTTTGTGCCGTTCTCCGGGAAAATATCCTCTGCTGTCAGAACCGTCAATTCTTCCTGACTAAAATGATTCTTTTTTGCCAACCGATCTGCCAGATTTTTCTCTGCCTCATTAATCACTTCCCGTATAAATCTTGCATTGCCAAAAGTTTCATCAATCCGTTCCCTGTCAATCCGTTTTCTTAGAGCCTCGTATCCTTTTTCCTCAATCTGATAATGATGACTGGCTGCTACCTGCTTCGCAATCTCCAACAATTCGTCATCTGAATAGTCCGGTATCACAATGTGATATGTAAATCGAGAACGAAATCCAGGATTCGCATAATTCAGCATTTCCGTCATCTGCCTGCGATATCCCGCTAAAATCACAGAGTACTCCGATCTATGATCCTCCATGTCTTTCAACAGTGTATCAATTGCTTCCTGTCCAAAGTCTTTGGCATCATCTTTTTTGTAAAGACTGTATGCCTCATCTATAAACAAAGTACCGCCCTTGATTTCTCTCAGAGCCCTCTGCACATTTTGAGCTGTCTGGCCTATATATTCGCTGACAAGTCGTCCCCGATCGACCTCCATAAACTTTTCACTCTCCCGAATTCCCAATGCGTAAAGTACCCTGCCGATGATTCTGGCCACCGTTGTTTTTCCGGTTCCGGGATTTCCATATAAAATAAAATTATAAGAACGACTGTCATTTGCAGAAATGCCAAGCTGCTGCTCCCGGAGTTTTTCCAGACGGGCAATATTATAAAAACTGACTAACTCTTTTTTCACAGCTTCCATACCAATCATTCCATGAAATGCCTCTGCAATAATCTCAGGGATTTTCGACTCATGCTCATTAAATTTCTCTGCTGTTTCTGCACGCATCTCCTTTTTTATTTCTCCCGATGCCATCTGTTTTATTTCTGTTTCTGTATTTATCAGATACCTCTGCTCCATCTCTCTCGGTATGTCTTCGTCCGCATCCAGAAGTGCAAGCACCTCTTCTGTGCGCTTTACCCATTCACCCTCCCGAAAATACTGTTTCATCTGTCTGCACACGCGTCTTGCCTTGGCTGGATAGCCTGCTTTCCAGTACCAGAGCGCCCACTCAAACAGTAAGCGTTCCTCATACGAAATCTGACTGATATCGGACAACAGTTCGATCATCCGTTCCGCTTCGGCATCATTTTCTTTTTCATGCTGATAGCGAGCTACCAATTCTTCAAATGTATCCCCCACAATTTTTCCCTTTCTCTTACTGAATCACGATTCTCTCCAAAAGTGTCGTCTGTTTGGCTACTTCTGCTTCACCCAGATTACTGTTTCGTTCAATCGCTATTTCTTTATAAATTTCCGGTTCTGTATGGATTCTGGCATAAATCTGCAACAGCTGAGCCTGATTTAAAAACATTTCTACCGTCACACGGGTATTCTTTGGGATTCCCGGCGGAAGCAGAATTTCAATTCCTGCCAACACACTTACAAAATCCAAATCCTCATCTTCTCCCTCCGTTACTTCCAGATAAATCTTCTCCATATTAGCTATGCCAGTGTAATAATCCTTGGAAAGCCGCGCCGGAAGTATCGTATTTCTTGGAATAATGATACTATTGTATTTCCCTTTTGCCGCTCCTCCCTGTGAAACGATTCCCAAACTATGCGGACACACATCTTGAATTTTTTCAAACAAATCCGAACCGTAAATGGCCGCTCCCAATGCCACAGCTTCATCCGGATTTGTCTCACGCGATGGTTCCATACCGGAAAATTCCCGCAACTGATCTATGATATAAGGAATTCTGCTGGAGCCGCCTACCAACAGCAGTTTGTCGATATCTTTCCACTCCAGTCCTGCATCAGCTAAAACCATCCGCACTGTGCTCTCTGTACGTCGATAAAATTTCTCAATCATTTTCTCAAACTGTTCCCGCGTGATCGTCAGGCGCTCCCGCACCGCTCCGATCTTGACCACTATCACCGCTGTACTCCGGCTGCTAAGCTGAATTTTGCAGGTTTCTGCTTTGAGGCTCAGTTCCTGCAGTTCATCTATATATTCCTCTTCATAAATATCCAAGTCATACTGTTCCAACAGATAATCTGCTACATAATTTAATAAAAGCTGGTCAAAAAAATGTCCCCCCAGCTTACGCAAGCCGCCGGTTGCAATAACCTCTGCTTTCTTTCCATGTATTTCCACAATGGAGGCATCAAAAGTGCCGCCGCCAAGATCATAAACTAACACACGCCCCTGTTCTATCCTACTGCTCCATGCATAATACAAAGCTGCAGCAGTAGGTTCGTTAAGCATGCCCACTACCCGGAGTCCTGCCATACGCCCTGCATCCTTCGTTGCCTGTCTCTGCGCATCATTAAAATAAGCCGGAACTGTGATCACGACCTGTGATGTCTCCTGACCCAAAAATTCTCCGGCATCTTTCGCAATTTTTTTCAAAATCAACGCTGAAATCTGTTCCGGAGTATAAGTTTGTCCGGACGGAAACGTAAATTCCCGATCTGTTCCGATATAATCCTTAACTGCAGAAATAGCCGCATCCCCCATCAATACCATATTTTCCCTGGCATCCTCCCCGACTACTATTGTTCCATCTTTCTCTTCCAAAAGTACAGATGGTGTCAAACGTTCTCCTCTGCTGTTGTCAATTATCTGAGGTATACCTTCCGCATTTAAATACGCCGCCGCAGAAAATGTCGTTCCTAAATCTATTCCAATTATCAACCATTCTCTCTCCCTTCTTTTCATGTCAAGACAAAATTATCTGCCTGTTTTTTCTTTCCATACAAAAAACAGCCTTTGATTATTTTTTTCTCCCCAACTTCTTTTTTATGCGCAAAAGCCACTCTTGTTGATACGGAAACTCTGTTTCCACAATCGCTTGAATCCGTTCGTATTCTTGCAGCGCCTCTTCTCGTTTCCCCTCAGCCGCATAAACATCTGCAAGCTGTTCCCGACAGCTCAATGTCTCTTTTGATTTTTCTTTACGAAATCTGACTGCTTTTTCAATTATACTTTTAGCAAGTGCTTCTGCCTGGTCGTACTTCTTTTCTGCCAGCATTACTTTTATAATAAAACGATTGAATTCATTTAGTTCATAACTATAGTTTTTTCCCTCTCGGATAGCATTTTGAATACCGTCTCTTGCTTGTCTGCCCAGGATTCCTGCTTCTTTTATCTGGCCCATATCAAAAAGAATCCGTGCTTTATTTAACATCCAGTGGTGATATGTATTATTTGCATCCTCAGTTTCATTTATCTCACTGTTTTCTGTAACTTTACAGTACCGCATTCCATATTCCATAGCAGATTCGATCATAGTAAGAGCCTGTTTCAGATTTCCCTGATACCGATACATGCGTGAAAGTTTCGCATATACCATACTCCGAAGTCTGAAATACGACTTATCAAACGGACAGCACTCCTCCAAAGCCTTGAACGCTTTTTGATACCATTCATTTGCTTGTTCAAACCGCATAGAATTATAGTAAATTGCTGCCATACGTAAATAAATATCTCCGGTAACCTGATGACAAATACCATAATAACGTTCCCCTGAACATACCAATTCACTACAATACTTTTCTGCTTCCTCAAAGTATCCCTGGCTCCACAGCCACGTAATCAAAGAACCAAACTCACGTACAAGCCATGCCTGCGGTTTCGGAAATGCTCTCACCAGAGCAAATACATATGGTTCCAACTGTTGATTCTCCAAATAACTCCTATTCCATGAATTTTCAGCTACTTTATAAAAACCATGCAGTAATTTCCGACAATTCATCTGTGTCGGTATAAATTCGTTTCGTGCTGCTTCTGCAATTAATGGATGCAGAGAAAGCCACAAATCTCCAGTTTCCAATTTTTCTGCTTTCACAAGCAGAAAGTTGATCAAACGTTCCACTGCCTGTTCTGATACCGGTGAAATCCGCGTATAAAGAGAGTACAAAATCCCTTGTACCGGAAAAAGAGACAATTCTCGAAGAACTTGCTTTTCCTCTCTTTTTAAACGAAACTTTGAAAAAAAATCTTCTTTTTCCTCTATCTTTCCTAATTCCAGTGCACATAGTCTTGTCATAACCGACAATGTATGGCCGTGTACTTTCTTGCAATAATCTATAATTTCCTGTTCTTCTTCCTTTGAAAAATCACGGTTTTGATACGCACGAATAAACGCTTTCCATTCCTCTTCTGTTTCCAATTCACGAATATGAATTCCTTTATAATTTCCCCAAGCGGAGGGATTTCGTCTGCTTGTCACCAGGATACTGCATGGCAAAGCAAAAATCTGCTTCATCTTTGGGTCACTTTCCACATTACAATCATCAATCACCAAAAGCAGTTTCTCTTTTTGAGCAATCTTTCTCAAAACTCGTACTTTTTCTTTAAAATAAGCCGATTTGCTCCCATATTTATCCTGAGAATATTCTAAATTTGCAATTGTAAGCTGACAATCATCGCAAATCAGTTTCTGCATTCCGAATTGATAATGTAAAAATATAACATTGTCAAATTCTTCTGCATGACGTCTGATATACTCCCGAACCAAAGCAGTTTTTCCAATACCGCCTATTCCATATAAAACAACCGGACTTTTGCCATCCTCCAACAGTTCACACATCATTTTCAATTGACGCTCCCGTCCTACAAATCGTTCCTCCAACGGTCGATAACTATCTATCAAATAAAACGTATTTCGACTTTCATATTCTTTATTTGCTTCTTCAAGCCATCTCTTTTCCTGCGTTTGCTCTTCATCATTCTGAAAACCTGGAGGTGTATCCGCATATTTCTTACGAAAAAAGAACTGACGCTCCCGCCAATGTAACAGCTCATACTCTTCTGAATTTCTTTTTCTCTCATTCCCCATATCCCTTCAACGCTTTAAAATACATAAATCGCAGATTGGCATTTCCCTGTTCTTCTAAATAACGGTCTATCACCGTATATGCATGCCGAAAACGCTGCTCACATTCTTCCGGGCTTTTTCCCGTACAGTTTCTTTCATATATTTTGAACAGGCCCAGCAAAAGTTGATCCAGACAACTTCCGTCCACCTGTGTATGCGTCTTATCAAGCGGCAGATATCCAAACGCTTCCAATCGTTTACTCAGTAATTCCGTATTCAAGAAAGGCATACCGAGAACTATCAGATGCCGTATCATCGTTCTGCGTGGAATCTCACCATACAGCTTCATCTGTCTGCTGAACTCTGACATATAATTAATACTTGCAATGTGCTGTCTTATCTCAACCTGCTCCAGTTTATTGCAGGTCAAATAGCTTCCTGCATCCATATAGTAGAGATGGCGCAAGCTTTTTTCTAAATCATTCCCTGAATGATAAAATCTTCGTCGCACTGATGGATGTACTCTATCCAGATATTCTTGACACAGCTCCCTTAACAGCAAAATCCGATGTTCATAAATTTCATCCTCCTGCCCCGGATTATATACACGGTCATTTCTGTCATAATATGCACGTATCAGATAATCCATTTCTTCCCTTTTCAGTTCCAATGCCCGTCCAAACGCACTGCACTCTGCCCGACTCACCGGAACATGTCGTCCTGTCCTCCAATATCGAATTTTTAAAAGATCAGACGACCTCTTTGGAACACACAGATACATTTTTTGATAAAGTATTTCATCTGCCTCTGCTTTCCCAAGTTTTCCCTTTTCCATTCGAAATCGATCATAGACATTACTAAGCCACTGTATTTCCGGTCTCTCCTTCTTTCCCACCTCAATACAATTCTTTGTCAGACAGATCAGCTCTTTTTCTAATTGCCCCACACGCAGCCCTCCGTCTTTCTGTTTACTATTTTTTCTAAACTAAAACTATTGAATATAAATTATCAGTTTTTTATACTTCAAACAACAATGTAAAGTTTAACAATTTAGACAAAAACAGACAGAAGAAATAAATTCTTCTGCCTGTTTCACCTGCATTTTCCCTATTCATCCTGTACCATCAGTTCTTTATAGAACTCCGAGTAATCTCTTCTCTTTTCTTTTGTAAACGCAATCGCTGTTCTCGGATGCTGATTTAAAAGACCTGTCATCAGATACTGAAAATCATAACCCCAGACCACACCATCCTCAATCAGCTTCGTCATATGTTTTTCAATAAATTGCACTGCCGGATATACATTGTATTTCGGATTCTTCAGGAAACCGAGCAGCAGCTCCATAGCACAATTTCCGGCACCGCGTCCCATATTGGAGTAGGTCGCATCAAGCCAGTCCACACCGTCACCAACCGCTTCAATCGTGTTAGCAAAGGCAAGCTGCTGATTATTGTGCGCATGAATACCGACTTTTTTTCCATACTTTTCCGCAATATTTAAGAAAGTATCCGCTACCCGGGCAATCTGTTCCGGATAGTACGCGCCATAACTGTCTACCAAATAGAGACAGTTGACCGAAGTCTGGCAGAGCATTTCAAGAGCTGCTTCCAGATCCCTCTCCTGTACACTGGAGAGTGCCATAATATTACAGCTGGTCTCATATCCTTTTTTTGCCGCATCCTCAATCATATCGATTGCTGCCGGAATCGTATTAATATACGTTGCCACACGAATGAGATCAATGGGACTATCATTTTTATTAATAATATCCTGTTTATAATCACATCTGCCTACATCCGCCATTACGGCGATTTTCAGATCCGTATCATTATCGCCAACAATGGCCCGGATATCCTCATCTCTGCAGAATTTCCATTTGCCGAATTTTTCTTCACTGAATAATTCTCTGGAGGCCTTATATCCAAACTCCATATAATCCACTCCGGCCTTAATATTTGTCAAATAGAGCGCTTTCGCGAATTCATCTGTAAAATAAAAATCATTCACCAGCCCTCCGTCCCGAAGTGTTGCATCTACCACACGGATATCTGATCTGTAGTTCATTAGTTTTGCTACCTCTTTCATGTTTGAGCCTCCTCACTTTAGCACTTTAAATTGCGAATATTGCAAGTATAACGCATTCAAGTACATTTGTCAACTCAAAAATAAGCTCTCAAAAAAGCTCCATCTCCCGCAGAAAGCGAAAAACAGAGCTTTTTATATTTCTCTTATTTATCTCTCCAGATAATACGTCCTTTCGACAGATCATACGGAGAAAGTTCGATGGTCACTTTATCTCCCGGAAGAATACGAATGAAATTCATACGCAGCTTACCGCTGATATGTGCCAGCACCACATGCTTGTTTTCCAGTTCTACCTTGAACATTGCGTTCGGCAGTTTCTCTAATACGGTTCCTTCTACTTCAATTACATCTGCTTTCGACATTTGCAAACCTCCTGATTACTCGTCTGATCTCTTCATTTTTTATTTTTTCTTTTGACATGTGTTCCAGTTCCTCTGGTATTGTACGATACACCTGAACATGTTTTTTCTTTTTCTTCTTCGGTTTTTCAATCGGCTTTAAATGACCATCCGCCAGAAAAACATATTCACCGTCCACGTCTAGTATCACATAAAGCGTGCCATTATCGTGTCCGGCTCTGGACCATGCCAGCATTCCCGGTTCAAATCTTTCCATATGATTACCTCTCATAAACTGACAGAACCTTCTATATCTGACCAAGTGTCAGTATTTCCGGTTCTCCGTCCGTAATTAAAACGGTATTTTCATAGTGAGCGGAAAGTGAACCGTCCTCGGTGACAACTGTCCAGTCGTCATCCAACCAGCAGACATCATATCTGCCTGCATTAATCATCGGCTCAATCGCAAGTGTCATTCCCGGCTGAAGTCGGATACCTCTGCGTTTCTGTGCAAAATTCGGAATCTGCGGATCCTCATGCAGATTTCTGCCAATTCCGTGACCTACCAGGTCACGCACTACACCATATCCAAAGCTTTCTGCATATGCGCCGATCGCTGCGGAAATTTCATACAGGTGATGGCCTGCTTTGGCAAATTCAATACCTCTGAAAAAGCATTCCTTTGTCACATCCATCAGCTGCTGTGCTTCTTTACTGATTTCTCCAACCGCATGTGTTCTGGCTGCATCGGAATGAAATCCTTTATAAATCAGCCCCGCATCCAGGCTGACAATATCGCCTTCATGCAGGATGTGTTTTTTATGTGGGATTCCATGAACCACCTCATCATTTACAGATACGCAAATGGAGGCCGGATAGCCATTGTAATTCAGGAAATTCGGAATACAATCCATTCCCCTGATCAATTCTTCTCCGTAACGGTCAATATCTTTTGTGGAAATTCCCGGTCTGATAAACTCTCCAAGCTTTTGATGCACAATTTCCAGCCTTCTTCCGGCTTCTCTCATGAGATCAATTTCTTTTGAAGTTTTAATGGATACCGCCATAATTATTCTCCTAATATCTGTACAATTGCCTGAAATACTTCATCCATAGCAACTGTACCATCCACTGTTTTCAGAATACCAGCTTTTGTATAGTATTCAATCAGCGGCTGTGTCTGTTCGTGATATACATCAAGACGTTTCTGTACTGTTTCCGGCTGATCGTCATCTCTTAAGATCAATTTCTCACCACAAACATCACAGATGCCCTCTGTCTTGGTCGGATTAAATACTACATGATAAGTCGCGCCGCAGCCTACACATGCTCTTCTGCCGCCCATACGGCTGACAATATTTTCATCCGGAACATCCACATCAATGGCATAATCCATTTTCTCGCCCAATTTTGCCAGTGCCGCGTCCAGGCTTTCTGCCTGCGGAATCGTTCTCGGAAATCCATCCAACACATAACCGTTTTTACAGTCTGTCTGTCCAACACGGTCAACAACCAAATCTACAACCAGTTCATCCGGAACCAAAAGTCCCTGATCCATATATTCTTTTGCTTTTTTGCCAAGCTCAGTACCTTCTTTAATATTGGCACGGAAAATATCTCCGGTAGAGATATGCGGAATGCTATATTTTTCTGCAATACGCTTTGCCTGTGTGCCTTTTCCGGCTCCCGGAGCACCCAACATAATAATTTTCATAATCTTAATCTCCTGAATTTTACGCCTTAAACACATATAGTGCACTGCCCTGTCCGTTTTCGGACAAGGACAGTACACTTCTTTTTACTCGCTTAAAAAGCCTCTGTAATTACGAACAACCATCTGAGATTCAATCTGCTTAATGGTTTCCAAAACGACACCGACAATAATAATAATGGATGTGCCGCCGAAAGAAACATATGCGCCAAATACGCCATTAAAGAAGATCGGAATCAGTACGACGATCATCAGACCGACTGCGCCAATAAATACAATGTAATTCAAAATCTTATTCAGATATTCGGAAGTCGGTTTTCCAGGACGAATTCCAGGAATAAAACCACCCTGCTTTTTCATATTGTCCGCAACTTCAATCGGATTGAAAGTGATGGATGTATAGAAATAAGCAAAACCGATAATCATTACAATGTACAGAATCAAGCCAACAGAATAGATCGGTCTGGATGGATTGAACCAGTTATTCTGATTCAGCATCCCCATAATCGTACCTGCGACACCGTCCGGCTGAACCTTCATAAAGGCTGTAATCATACTCGGTATACTAAGCAGAGAAGAAGCAAAGATTACCGGAATAACACCAGCAGTATTTACTTTCAGCGGAATAAATGTGGACTGACCACCCATCATTTTTCTGCCCTGCATCTTCTTTGCATACTGAACCGGAATACGTCTTACCGCACCGTTTAACAGAATTACCAGTACAATCGTTACAATAATAACTGCCAGAATAATCACTGCAGCCAATGCTCCGCGGGCAATCGATTTGCCTTTTACAAATGTGTTATACAGTGTGACAAAATCAGACGGGACACGAGAAACAATATTAATCATCAGGACGATGGAAATACCATTTCCCACACCTTTTTCCGTGATACGTTCGCCAACCCACATCAGGAATGCAGAACCTGCTGTCATGGCAGCTACTACAATCAGACCGCTCATGAAGTTGATATCCGGAATCAGACCCTGACGCCCGAATGCAATTGTCATTGCTGTAGACTCAATAAGAGCCAGCGCTACCGTTACATAACGTGTAATGGCAGTAATTTTCTTTCTACCCTCTTCACCATCCTTCTGCATCTCCTCCAACGCCGGAATCGCGATAGTCAGCAGCTGCATAATAATAGATGATGTAATGTATGGGGAAATATTCAACGCAAAAATAGACATTCTCTCTAAAGAGCCGCCTGTAAAAGCACTGAAAATGGTGAACGCATCGCCTGTCTGATGTGCAAAGAAATCAGCCAGGAAACCGCGGTCTACTCCCGGTATCGGAAGCTGGGAGCCCAGACGGACTACAACCAGCATCGCGAATGTAAACAGGATTCGATTTCTAATGTCTTTTATTTTGAATGCGTTCCGAAGTGTTTCTAACATTAGATCACCTCTGCTTTTCCACCAACTGCTTCTATTTTAGCTTTTGCGCCTTCACTGAAAGCATTCACTTTAACAGTAAGCTTCTTTGTAAGTTCTCCGTTACCAAGTACTTTTACGCCGTCTTTTGCGCTTTTGATAACACCGGCTTCGATCAGAGTTTCAATTGTAACTTCTGTGTCGTTATCAAATCTCTCCAGAGCGCTTACGTTGATTGCTTCAATATCCAGAGTATTTCTATTCGTGAAGCCTCTCTTCGGAATACGTCTGTATAACGGCATCTGACCGCCTTCAAAACCCGGTCTTGTTGCTCCGGAACGGGCTTTCTGACCTTTGTGTCCCTTACCAGCTGTCTTTCCGTTTCCTGAACCGTGTCCACGACCTCTTCTGAAATTATCACTCTGTCTTGAACCTTCTGCAGGTCTTAAGTTTGATAAATCCATCATGGCACCTCCTTATCAAAAAATATTAGATTTCTTCAACTTTTACTAAGTGCTGTACCTGTTTTACCATACCGAGTGTTGCTGCGTTGTTCGGAAGTTCAACAGATTTGTTTACTTTTTTCAGTCCAAGTGCTTCAACCGTTGCACGATGCTTCGGGATTGCACCAATTGTGGATTTTACTAATGTTACTTTTACCTTGTCTGCCATCTTTCAATCCTCCTATGCGCGAACTTCTTCAACAGATTTTCCGCGGAGTCTTGCTACTTCTTCCGGAGATTTCAGCTGTTTTAAGCCTTCCAGAGTGGCAAGCACTACGTTCTGTTTATTTCTGGATCCCAGAGACTTTGTACGGATATTGCGAAGTCCTGCCAGCTCCAGTACGTTACGTGCCGGACCTCCGGCGATAACACCTGTACCTTCCGGAGCTCTCTTTAAGAGTACATGAGAGCCGCCGAACTTACCTTCAAAGTCATGCGGAATACTTGCATTGTCATCCATTGCAACAGTGATCAGTTTCTTAGCAGCGTCTTCTTTGCCTTTACGGATAGCTTCCGGAATTTCAGTTGCTTTTCCAAGTCCGGCACCAACGTGTCCATTGCCGTCACCGACAACTACCAGAGCTGTAAAACGCATGTTACGTCCACCCTTTACAACCTTGGTTACACGCTTAATTGACACTACTTTTTCGTTTAATTCAAACTGATTAGCATCAATAATTTCACGTTTCATGTGTCTACCTCCTAAAATTCCAGACCAGCTTCTCTAGCTGCATCTGCTAATGCCTGAATTTTTCCCTGATATATAAAGCCGCCTCTATCAAATACTACGGTTTTGATACCTTTTTCCAGAGCTCTCTCTGCGATAACTTTTCCTAAGTATGCTGCTGCATCAACGTTATTCGTCTTCTCAAGTTCTGCTTTTACTTCTTTCTGAAGTGTGCTCGCGGATACAAGAGTATTTCCGACTGTATCGTCAATAATTTGAGCATACATATGATTATTACTTCTAAACACTGCTAAACGCGGTCTTTCTGCAGTACCTGCAAAACGATTACGAATTTTTCTGTGTTTATTTACACGAACTTTTGTTCTTGATTCTTTTCTAACCATTTTCACACTCTCCTTACTTATTTTTTACCAGTCTTACCAACTTTACGTCTGATAACTTCATCAGCATACTTAATACCCTTGCCCTTATACGGTTCCGGAGCTCTCTTTTCTCTGATTTCAGCTGCGTATTGGCCAACTTTTTCTTTGTCGATACCTTTAACCGTAATCTTGTTTCCATCAACTACGGCTTCCAGACCTTCCGGATCAACCATCTCTACCGGATGAGAATAACCCAGTGATAATACCAGTTTCTTACCCTGTTTTGCCGCTTTATATCCAACACCGTTAACTTCCAATACTTTTTCGTATCCTTTGTCAACACCAACAACCATGTTCTGGATCAGCGTTCTTGTTAAACCATGAAGGGATTTCATTTTCTTTAAATCATTCGGTCTTGTAACAATAACCTGATTGTCCTCAACCTTGATATCCATTTCTGACGGAAGTACTCTTTCCAGAGTTCCTTTACTTCCTTTTACCGTCACTTTATTGCCTTCTGCAACAGTAACCGTAACACCAGCCGGAATCTCAACCGGCATTCTTCCGATACGTGACATCTATATGTCCTCCTTACTTAAATTTTCGGAAAGGGATTAGCCCTTTCTGTTTTCAGTAACTTTTGTTACAGCGGGGTTTTCTGTTTTCATTAAGTGCTTCCGGCCTACCAAACAAATGCCAGAACTTCTCCGCCTACCTGAAGCTTACGTGCTTCTCTGTCTGTGATCACACCTTTGTTTGTAGAAAGAATTGCTACACCCAAACCGCCAAGTACTCTCGGCACTTCATCTTTACCTGCATATACACGCAGACCCGGTTTGGAAATTCTCTTAATACCAGTAATGATCTTTTCATTTTTATCTGCACCGTATTTCAGAGTGATGCGGATAATCGGGAATCCGCCTTCTTCAACGATGTCATATTTTGTAATGTATCCTTCATCTAAAAGGATATTTGCGATAGCCACCTTCATTTTGGATGACGGCACATCTACTGTATCATGTTTTGCAGTGTTTGCATTACGAATTCTTGTAAGCATATCTGCAATCGGATCGCTCATTGTCATGTAAGTTTCCTCCTTATCTTTGTTAGACTTTACATGTGCATGTTTTCTATATCACTCTTACTGTTCGCTAAATTCAAGCTGCACCTGTCGGTTTGCTTTCATTAAGTTGCTTTCTTAGTTCCCTCAACTAATCTCCCGCTTCGCCATACGGCTCGCGCTCGTTAAGGTTCGGGAACGGCCTCGCACTAAGTTCAAACTTCGCCTGTCGGCTCGTTTTCACTAAGTTGCTTTCGGTCACCAGCTAGCTTTTTTAACACCCGGGATCTCACCCTTGTAAGCCAGTTCACGGAAGCAAATTCTGCAGATTCCGTATTTTCTTAAATATGCATGCGGACGACCGCAAATTCTGCAGCGGTTGTATTCTCTTGTGGAGAATTTCTGCTTGCGCTGCTGTTTAATCTTCATCGCTGTCTTAGCCATGGATTTTCCTCCTAAATCATTCCATCAAATTGACATGTTAACAATTATTTTGCAAACGGCATGTTGAACTGAGTCAGCAGCTCACGAGCTTCTTCATCAGTTTTAGCTGTTGTTACGAAAATAACATCCATACCTCTTACTTTGTCGATCTTGTCGTATTCGATTTCCGGGAAAATCAGCTGCTCTTTGATGCCCAAAGCGTAGTTTCCTCTGCCATCAAATGCATTCGGGTTTACTCCGCGGAAGTCACGTACACGCGGAAGAGCCAGGTTGATCAGACGATCTACGAATTCGTACATCTTCTCGCCGCGCAGTGTTACTTTACATCCGATTGCCATACCTTCTCTAATTTTGAAGTTTGCAACGGAGTTTTTCGCTTTTGTCAGAACCGCTTTCTGTCCTGTGATTGTTTCCATATCTTTTACAGCAGATTCCAGCAGTTTTGCATTTTCTTTTGCTTCACCGACGCCCATATTGACTACAACCTTGTCAAGCTTCGGAACTTCCATAACGTTTTTATAACCAAATTTTTTGATCATAGCATCTACGATCTCATTCTGGTAGGTTTCTTTCAGTCTACTCAACTTGTTCGGCCTCCTCTCTACTATTAATCAATCACTTCGCCAGTAGCTTTCGCTACACGAACTTTTTTGTCGCCATCCATTTTGAAACCAACTCTTGTTGCTTTGCCATTGTGGATCAGCATTACATTAGAGACATGAATGTAAGCTTCTTTGTTTACAATTCCACCCTGCTGATTTGCAGCAGACGGTTTTGTATGTTTTGTTACCATGTTCACGCCTTCAACGAGGACTTTACCGTTCTTTGCATCAACTGCCAGAACTTTACCCTCTTTGTCTTTATCTTTTCCTGCGATAACTTTTACGCTGTCGCCTTTTTTGATTTTTAACGCTGACATATGGTACCTCCTTATAATACTTCCGGAGCAAGAGATACAATCTTCATAAACTGTTTATCACGAAGTTCTCTGGCAACCGGTCCAAAAATACGAGTTCCTCTCGGATTCTTGTCATCTTTGATGATAACTGCAGCGTTTTCATCGAATCTGATATAAGAACCGTCTTTACGGCGGGTTTTATTTACTGTACGAACAACGACAGCCTTCACAACATCACCTTTTTTTACAACGCCGCCTGGTGTTGCATCTTTAACCGAAGCAACGATGATGTCACCGATACTTGCATATCTTCTTGTAGAACCGCCCATAACTCTGATGCAAAGCAGCTCTTTGGCACCAGTGTTATCAGCAACTCTCAGTCTAGTTTCCTGCTGTACCATGCTGATATACCTCCTATACTATTTCACTCTTTCAACGATCTCTACAAGTCTCCATCTCTTATCTTTTGAGAGCGGTCTTGTTTCCATAACCTTTACGGTATCACCGATGTTGCATTCGTTGTTTTCGTCATGCGCTTTCAGTTTATATGTGTTCTTCACGACTTTTTTGTAAAGTGGATGTTTCACACGGTTCTCTACAGCAACAACAATTGTCTTATCCATTTTGTTGCTGACAACTTTACCTGTACGGGTTTTTCTAAGATTTCTTTCCACGTCCATTAGCTCCTTTCGTGGTTATTTCTTACGCATTCGCTTTCTCAGTAATAACAGTCTGAATTCTGGCGATATTTCTGCGCACTTCTTTAATTCTGCTCGTGTTATCTAACTGATTGGTTGCGTTCTGGAATCTTAAATTAAAAAGTTCCTTTTTAGCAGCTACTAATTCATCATTTAATTCTGCAGCTGATTTGTTTTTTAAATCTTCTACATACTTATTAATTTTCACTGTTATCACCGCCTTCTAAATCCGCTTTAGATACGATCTTACATTTGCACGGTAATTTATGCATAGCAAGACGTAATGCTTCACGGGCTACTTCTTCCGGTACGCCAGCCAGTTCAAACATAACGCGTCCCGGTTTTACTACTGCTACCCAATATTCCAGTGTTCCTTTACCGGAACCCATACGTGTTTCAGCCGGTTTTGCTGTTACCGGTTTGTCCGGGAAAATTTTAATCCAAACTTTACCGCCACGCTTGATATAACGTGTCATAGCAATACGGGCTGCCTCGATCTGATTAGATCTGATCCAGCACGGTTCCGTTGCTACCAGTCCGTATTCACCGTTGGAAATTGTATTTCCTCTAAGTGCCTTACCAGCCATGCTGCCACGGAACTGTTTACGTCTTTTCACTCTTTTTGGCATTAACATTATTTATCGCTCCCTTCCTTAGCCGTTTTTTTGGGAAGGATTTCGCCGTTATAAATCCATACCTTTACACCGAATTTGCCGTATGTGGTATCTGCCTCTGCGAATCCATAGTCAATATCTGCACGAAGTGTCTGCAGCGGAATCGTACCCTCGCTGTAGAACTCTGTACGAGCCATATCAGCACCGCCCAGACGTCCGGAAACTGCTGTCTTGATTCCCTTTGCACCGGTCTTCATGGTTCTGCCCATGCAAGACTTCATTGCACGACGGAAAGATACACGGTTTTCCAGCTGCAGAGCAATGTTCTCAGCAACAAGCTGTGCATCTCTGTCCGGTCTCTTTACTTCTTTAATATCAATTAACAATTTTTCTTTTGTCAGTTTCTGAACTTCTGCTTTTACTTTCTCGATTTCAGAACCGCCCTTACCAATTACTACACCCGGTTTTGCAGTGTAGATGATAACTTTTACTCTGCCAGAAGCTCTCTCGATCTCGATCTTGGAAACACCGGCACTGTATAATTTCTTTTTCAGGAATTTTCTGATTTCATTGTCTTCTACAAGATAATCAGCAAACTGTGCATCTGCATACCATTTGGAATCCCAGTCTTTAATAACCCCGACTCTCAAGCCGTGCGGATTAACTTTCTGTCCCATGCTTTCCCTCCTATCTCTCATTCAGCACAACAGTAATGTGGCTCATTCTCTTTTCGATTCTATAAGCTCTACCCTGTGCTCTCGGTCTGATTCTCTTCATTGTCGGTCCCTTGTTTGCGTAGCATTCCTCTACATACAGGTTTTCTCTGCTCATACCGTTGTTATTCTCAGCATTTGCAATCGCCGACTCTAAAAGTTTTTTGATTAATGTGGAAGCATATCTCGGATTGTAGGTAACGATACCGAGTGCTGTGTTAATATCTTTGCCTCTGATGGCATCTAATACGAAGCATGCCTTCTGGACAGAAACACGTGCATAAGATAACTTTGCGGACGGTCTTGTGTCCTTCTGGGCATTTCTCTCTCTTTTGATTTGGGATCTATGTCCTTTTGCCATGATAAAAACCTCCTTTTTTCAGATTCCCTGCGCCGTGGCATCAGTTCAGGGATACCCGCAGGGTGCAAATGATCCTAGCGGGATTTCTTCTCGTCTTTTCCATGTCCTCTGTAAGTTCTGGTTGCAACAAACTCTCCAAGTTTGTGACCAACCATATCCTCTGTAACATATACAGGTACATGTCTTCTTCCGTCATGAACTGCGATTGTATGTCCAACCATCTGCGGGAAAATTGTAGAACGACGGGACCAGGTTTTAATAACCTGTTTGCTGCCAGCCGCATTCATAGCGTCTACTTTTTTCAGTAAACTCGCATCTGCAAATGGTCCTTTTTTAAGTGAACGAGCCATAGGTTCTAACCTCCTTATGATTTCTATTGGTAATTAGTTGATTGCTTTACCGTCGCGTCTTCTTACGATTAATTTGTTAGAAGCTTTTTTCTTCTTTCTCGTCTTCAGACCCAGTGCCGGTTTGCCCCACGGAGTGCTCGGACCCGGACGGCCGATACCGGTCTTACCTTCACCACCACCATGCGGATGGTCGTTCGGGTTCATAACAGAACCGCGTACTGTCGGGCGGATACCCATGTGACGTTTTCTACCTGCTTTACCGATATTAATCAGGTTATGCTCTGCGTTTCCTACGACACCAACCGTAGCACGACAGATAATCGGAACCATTCTCATCTCACCAGACGGAAGACGGAGGGTTGCGTATTTTCCTTCTTTTGCCATCAGCTGTGCTGCATTACCTGCTGCACGAACCAGCTGACCGCCTTTGCCCGGATACAGCTCAATATTGTGAATCATCGTACCAACCGGAATTGCAGATAACGGCAGGCAGTTTCCGATTTTTACTTCAGCATCCGGTCCGTTCATGATCTTCATACCGTCTTTTAATCCCTGCGGTGCGAGGATATACGCTTTTTCACCGTCTACGTAAGTAATCAGCGCAATGTTTGCTGTTCTGTTCGGATCGTATTCGATTCCAGTAACGAAAGCCGGAATACCGTCTTTTTTATTTCTCTTGAAATCGATGACTCTGTATTTTCTTCTGGTGCCGCCTCCACGATGTCTTACTGTAATTTTACCCTGGTTGTTACGTCCGGAATTTTTCTTCAGAGAAACCAGCAGGCTTTTCTCCGGCTCAAATTTTGTGATCTCAGAGAAATCAGAACCGGTCATATGTCTTCTGGACGGGGTATATGGTCTATAGGTTTTAATTCCCATGATTGTTTCTCCTTTCGCTATATTTCGCATGCGCTTCGCGCATATACATTATATACAGGTATGTTTCCTCAATCATGCTCAAACTTTGTGTTGCTTGTTTGTGCTAAGCTCTGGAAACTGTCTCGCACTTCTTAGAGTCCTTCGAAGATCTCGATATCTTTGGAATCCTCTGTCAAAGTTACGATTGCTTTTTTCGTCTTGGCAGTTTTGCCGACAGTCATACCGCGGCGTCTCTTCTTGCCATCCAGGTTCATGGTATTTACGCTTTTTACTTTTGTTCCTTCGAACATTTTTTCAACAGCTTCTTTTACCTGGTTTTTTGTTGCCTCTGTGTGTACCTGGAAAGTATATTTTTTTTCGCTCATAGCGTTCATACTTTTTTCAGTTACGATCGGTTTAAGGATTACGTCATAGTACTGAATTGCTGCCATTATGCGTACACCTCCTCAATTGCCTCTACGGCTGCTTTGGTCATAACCAGTGTGTTGTGTTTCAGAATATCGTATACATTGATGGTGTTTGTCAGAGCTGTCGCAACACCTTCAATATTTCTTGCAGAAAGAACTACATTTAAGTCGTTGTCTTTCAGAACTACCAGTGCTTTCTCAGCATTTACGTTCTTCAAAACAGCTACCATATTCTTTGTCTTTACTTCTTCCATTTTCAGATCATCCAGAACAACTACCTTGTTTTCCTGAACTTTTGCGGTCAGAACAGATTTCAGAGCTGCTCTCTTCTCTTTCTTGTTCATCTTGAAAGAGTAATCTCTCGGAACCGGAGCGAATACAACGCCGCCGCCTGTCCACTGCGGTGCTCTTGTTGATCCCTGTCTTGCATGACCTGTTCCTTTCTGTCTCCACGGTTTTCTGCCACCGCCGGAAACCTCGGAACGTGTTTTGGCTTTCTGTGTTCCCTGACGATTGTTTGCCAGCTGCTGGAGTACTGCCATGTGTACCAGGTGTTCATTGACTTCAACACCAAACACAGCATCATTCAGCTCCATTGTGCCAACTTCTTTTCCTTCCATATTATAAACGGATACGTTTGCCATTTGAATGTTCCTCCTTTCCTAGAAAAGCTTATTTCCCAACTTTTACTGTTTCCTTAATCGTTACTAAAGATTTTTTCGGTCCCGGTACTGCGCCCTTAACCAGAAGCAGATTGTTTTCCACATCTACTCTTACCACTTCCAGATTCTGAACAGTGATACGTTTGCTTCCCATGTGTCCCGGCATGCCTTTTCCTTTGAATACCTTGCTCGGATCAGATGCTGCGCCATTGGAACCCTGATGACGATGGAATTTAGAACCGTGAGTCATCGGACCTCTGTGCTGACCATATCTCTTGATCGCACCCTGGAAACCTTTACCTTTGGAAATTGCAGTTGCATCTACCTTATCGCCAGCTGCGAAGATATCTGCTTTAATTTCCTGAGCGACACTGTACTCTTCTGCGTTCTCAAATTTGAACTCACGTACGTATCTCTTGCAGGAAACACCTGCTTTTGCGAACTGACCTTTTTCTGGTTTGTTCACAAGCTTTTCTCTCTTTTCGCCGAAGCCTACCTGTACTGCACTGTAACCATCATTCTCAACAGTCTTTACCTGTGTTACTACACACGGACCAGCCTGAAGAACAGTTACCGGTGTGAGGACTCCGTCATCATTGAAGATTTGAGTCATTCCGACTTTTGTTGCTAAAATCGCTTTCTTCATTTTTTACCTCCTGTTTTTCTACAGCGGATTACACTGTGTGGTGCAATCATCCTAGTAAAACAGCTAATATAAGTGGAACTTCATTTAGTTGCTTCTATATTAACCCTTAGGATAATTTACTTAATAATGAAAGTTTTTCGAAAACCGATTATTTGGTTTTCATTTTGATATCGATATATACGCCAGCCGGCATTTCCAGTCTGGACAAAGCATCAACCGTTTTCTGAGTCGGTGTGATGATATCGATCAGTCTTTTATGAGTTCTCTGCTCGAACTGTTCTCTGGAATCTTTGTACTTGTGTACCGCACGCAGGATCGTAACTACTTCCTTCTTTGTCGGAAGGGGTACCGGTCCGCTCACCTGTGATCCGTTTTTCTTTACAGTTTCGATGATTTTCTTTGCGGATGCATCTACCAACTGGTGATCATACGCTTTTAATGTGATTCTCATTACTTGACTTGCCATAAAAAAAGTCGCCTCCTTTTCGCACTCTTGTTAGCAGTACGACAAGCGGTGACTGTACACTCTCCCGTGTGTGTCCTAAAACATCCACACGTTGTTTCCGGGCATAGCCGGACAGTTCTTATCTTGTACAGTGACTTGTCGCCAGTTTTATAACTTGACATTCGCTCCACGGAAAACCTGCGGTTCTATCCGCAGCAACCTCACGCTTCTACGCTATCAAGGTCACAACATTTGTATTATATATGATAAATTATAGATATGCAAGATATTTTTTAAAAAAATTGTTCTAAATTCAATACAAAGTGAAATTGAGGTATAAAAACACTCTGCGTATATATATCACATTCATACTTGCACATTCTCGCATTATCCCCTATAATCTAACATACAGTATTCTTTATTATAACAGATTCTTTCTCATCCGAAAAGAGTATTTTTATTTCTTCTTTATTATATTAGTGTGAAATAAAATGAAATATAGAATCTGTTTTTACAAAATATCATACACAGGAGAACAATTACATGTGGATTGCCGAAAATTGGAAAGACTATGAAGTAATAGATACCTCAAAAGGAGAAAAATTAGAGCGCTGGGGAACGTATCTTTTAGTACGTCCAGATCCCCAGGTCATCTGGAATACTCCAAGACAACAACGCGGCTGGAAACATCCGAACGCACACTACCACCGCAGCAAAAAAGGCGGCGGCGAATGGGAATTCTTCGATCTGCCCGAGCAATGGACGATTGACTACAAAAATCTAACCTTCAATCTAAAGCCCTTCAGTTTCAAACATACCGGTCTGTTTCCAGAACAGGCCGCAAACTGGGATTGGTTTTCCGAAAAGATAAAACAGGCAGATCGTCCGATCAAGGTGCTGAATTTATTTGCCTACACAGGCGGTGCTACACTTGCAGCTGCGGCTGCCGGTGCTTCTGTCACACATGTGGATGCTTCCAAAGGTATGGTAAACTGGGCAAAAGAAAACGCCCGTTCCTCCCATTTGGAAGATGCTCCGATCCGCTGGATTGTTGATGACTGTGTGAAGTTTGTCGAACGAGAAATCCGCCGTGGCAATCACTACGATGCAATCATCATGGATCCACCTTCCTATGGTCGTGGGCCAAAAGGAGAAATCTGGAAAATCGAAGACGCTATTTATCCGCTGGTTCAGCTCTGTGCAAAACTTCTCAGCGAAAAGCCTCTTTTCTTCCTGATCAACTCCTATACTACTGGTCTTGCACCTTCTGTGCTGTCCTATATGTTAGCCACAGAATTGAAATCCTATAACGGTCGCGTACAGGCAGAAGAAGTAGGACTTCCGGTTTCTTCCAATGGGCTGGTACTTCCATGCGGCGCCTCCGGAAGATGGGAAGCATAGACATAAAAGAAACAGACACTATACAATTTATGCTTTGGTGTCTGTTTCTTTTTACATGTCATATTTTGAATAAAAAACCCACAGAACTCTGTGGGTTTTTTTATTAAGAATAACTCTCTCTTTTATACTAACTCAAGCAGAACTTCCATTGCTGCGTCACCTTTACGAAGACCGATCTTAACGATTCTTGTGTAACCACCGTTGCGGTCAGCGTATTTCGGAGCATACTCTGTAAACAGTTTTTCTACCAGATCCACTTCCTTGGTGTTTTTCTTCTTTCCAGCAGCTTCTGTCGGAACTTCTTTTACCGGGTAAAGAACTTTCAGCATCTGTCTTCTTGCATGAAGTCTGCTCGGAGCATCTTTTTTGATCTCTTTCTGAACTTCATCGTAAACAGTTACTTTCTTTCCGTCTACTACTTCTTTTACTCTCTTGCCATCTTTATC
Source organism: Marvinbryantia sp. (assembly GCA_050944495.1). GTDB lineage: Bacteria > Bacillota > Clostridia > Lachnospirales > Lachnospiraceae > Marvinbryantia. The sequence goes on along the minus strand of JBMNRF010000002.1, from coordinate 6,288 downwards.
TTTGCGGGCAACTTTTGCTGTAACAGTAACTGTTTCGAAATTATCTTTTTCTTTTACCGCTAAAGCAATCAGCTTTTCGGCTTCCTTACGGATTTCTTTTGCTTTTGCCTCTGTAGTAACAATTTTTCCATGCTGCAGAAGTGCAGTTACCTGATTTCTGATCAGCGCTTTTCTCTGTGCAGTTGTTCTGCTAAGTTTTCTGTAACCAGCCATTTTTATTTCCTCCATGATGGAGCACGCGGGAACGCTCTTCGGGCTTACTTTCCGCGCATGCTATTCTATTATTATCTATTAATTATTCTTCGCTCGGATTCAGCTGAAGACCAAGCTCTTTTAATTTTGCCAGAACTTCTTCCAGGGATTTGCGTCCCAGGTTACGAACCTTCATCATATCTTCCGGTGTTCTGTTACACAGTTCCTCAACCGTGTTGATACCTGCTCTCTTAAGGCAGTTATAAGAACGCACGGATAATTCCAGCTCGTCGATATTCATTTCCAGAACTTTTTCCTTTTCATTGTCCTCTTTCTCAATCATAATCTCTGCTGATTTCGCACTTTCGGACAAATCAATAAACAAACTAAGATGCTCGCTCAGTACCTTTGCCGCAAGACTGACTGCCTCATCCGGAGCCAGAGTACCGTTTGTGTAAACATCCAGTGTCAGTTTGTCAAAGTCTGTAGCCTGTGCAACACGTGTATTTTCTACAGTCATGTTAACACGCTCTACCGGTGTATAAATGGAATCCACCGCGATCACACCAATCGGCATGTCCGGGTTTTTCCCTTCATCTGCACTGATATAGCCTCTGCCTTTTGTAATTGTAATCTCCATGTATAGCTTGCTGTCAGCACCGCCGCTAAGAGTAGCGATCACCTGATCTTTGTTCAGGATCTCAATGTCCTGATCCGCCTGAATATCAGCTCCGGTCACAACGCCTTCGCCTTCAAACTCGATATATGCCACTTTCGGTTCGTTTGTCTCACTGGAGTTTTTGATCGCCAGTGATTTCAGGTTCATGATAATCTCGCTGACATCCTCTTTTACGCCTGGAATGGAGCTAAATTCGTGAAGAACGCCTTCAATCTTTACCTGACTTACTGCTGCGCCCGGCAGAGAGGAGAGCATGATTCTGCGAAGGGAATTCCCCAGCGTTATACCATAACCTCTTTCCAGCGGCTCCACAACAAATCTTCCATATTTGCGATCTTCTGAAATTTCAGCAATTTCAATTCTCGGTTTGTTAAAATCGAACACTACTAAGGTCCCTCCTTCTGGGTTTTATTGTTGAGGGTTCTGTAAGCCATGCAGGCTTTCGCTGCCTCCCACGACTTTCTTTCACCGTGCTGCGCCTCTCGCTGACGCTCCGCGTCTGCTCATGCGCGGACTATTGCCCTATATATTCTCAGAAATATACAGACGATATGCTTGCATAATCGGCTGCATATTTCTTCGTTTATGCACGGCTCATTGCTTTCATGCTTATTTAGAGTACAACTCGACGATAAGCATCTCGTCAACCGGAACGTCGATTGCTTCTCTGGTCGGCAGTTCCTTAACAGTTGCTTTCAAGTTTTCCTGATCTGCTTCCAACCAATCCGGAACCAGTCTTCCGCCAGTCACTTCCAGAATATCTTTGTATCTCTGTGCGCCTTTGCATTTTTCCTTGATCTCGATGGTATCACCAGCTTTGATCAGATAAGACGGAATATTCACCTGTTTGCCGTTTACCAGAACGTGTTTGTGGTCAACAATCTGTCTTGCTTCTTTACGTGTTCTCGCAAAACCAAGGCGGAAAATAACGTTATCCAGTCTGCTTTCCAGCATGATCATCAGGTTCTGACCTGTCATACCCGGCATTCTTTCTGCTTTTTTGTAGTAATTACGGAACGGTTTTTCCAGTACGCCGTAAATAAATTTTGCTTTCTGTTTTTCTCTCAGCTGCAGACCGTACTCACTCATCTTACGGTTTGCTCTTTTTAATTCTCTGTTGGATTTCTTATCGATACCTAAATATACCGGATCCAGACCAAGGGAACGGCATCTTTTCAGGACCGGAGTTCTATCTACTGCCATCTTAACTTACCTCCTAAATTAGACTCTTCTGCGTTTCGGCGGGCGGCAACCATTGTGCGGTACCGGAGTAACATCTGTAATACTTGTTACATCAATTCCACATGCACTAAGTGCACGGATCGCTGCTTCTCTTCCTGAGCCCGGGCCTTTTACAAAAACGTCTACTGTTTTCAAACCGTGCGGCAGAGCTGCTTTTGCTGCAGTTTCTGCTGCCATCTGAGCTGCATAGGGAGTAGATTTCCTTGAACCTTTAAATCCCAGACCACCAGCACTTGCCCAGGATAATGCGTTTCCTGCTGCGTCAGTCAGTGTAACGATTGTGTTGTTAAAAGATGACTGAATATGTGCCTGTCCGCGTTCAACGTTTTTCTTAACGCGCTTTTTTGTCACTTTTTTGGTAACTTTTTTAGCCATGATAAACTAACCTACTTTCTTCCTATTCTTAATTATTTCTTCTTATTTGCTACTGTTTTTTTCGGGCCCTTACGTGTTCTTGCATTGGTCTTTGTTTTCTGACCACGAACCGGAAGTCCTTTACGGTGACGGATACCTCTGTAGCATCCAATTTCCTGAAGTCTCTTGATGTTCAGAGCGATTTCTCTTCTGAGATCACCCTCTACCGTGTAATTTTCATCCATTACGTCACGGATTTTGGAAACCTCTTCATCTGTAAGATCTCTGACACGAGTATCAGGATTTACACCGGCAGCTTCCAGAATTTTGGTCGCGCTTACTCTACCAATTCCGTAAATGTAAGTCAGACCGATTTCAACTCTTTTTTCTCTTGGTAAGTCTACACCAGCAATACGAGCCATGTAATTTTTCCTCCATTTTCTCTAAGCTCCCGTCATCACGCAGCCCGCCCATAGCCAGACGTCTGAAATGTTGTGCGTAGCCCGGTGCTTTGCTATATTGTCTTTAATTGGGGTTCTGGAAATATTTTCCATTACCCAGCCGCGAAAAATAACTGCCATACAAGATACTATGGCAATCCAACGACCTTTCCGTATGCCTGACGGTACCAGGTATACGGTATTAGAAGCAATATATGGTGAAATCCGTTCACTAAATATTGTCAATCAGCACTCGCACAGTCGTGCTGTGCTGCAGCCGCAATCGTTGAATTCACAAACCGACAGATTAACCCTGTCTCTGTTTGTGTTTCGGGTTTTCACAGATTACTCTGATGCTTCCCTTTCTTTTAATAATCTTGCATTTTTCGCAGATAGGTTTTACTGATGATCTAACCTTCATGTTAAATCCTCCTTTCCTATTTACTCGCCCTTTATTTGGGCATAAAAACCCCTTTTTCAAAAAGGTACGCTAATGAGTATATCATCAGCGTACCTTAAAAGCAAGTATAAATTTCAATAAATTTCAAATTTTTTACTGCATTTTTTTATTGCATTTCTCTCAGCAGATCCGCATACCAGTCAATTACATCCTGCACTCGCTGCAATTCCGCCTCGCGGCTGTCTCTGCGCCACAGCTTTTTATAATAATAGAACCAGGTTTCCAGCTCATTCGCCAGCGTATTCGCCGCTTTGCGTTCCTCCACGGAAAGTCCGCTTCCAAGATGCGCGGCCAAAAACGCCCCGATACTATTGAACATACAGATTGCCTCAATCGCCGTGCTGTAATCCGCAAGGCGCTCCCGGCAGGCGCTGTCTGTAAACGCCATTTCCCCGGCAAGAGCTTCCCGGAGTTCTTGCAGCTTTTTATTATCCCGCTCCACCTCTTCTGGTTCAAACAGTTTTTCCCGCGCATATTTTACAAACACTTCTCTCTGATGCGCCTGGTCCGTATATTTTTCTTTAAAATATACCGCCGACCACCAGTTAAAGTCCTCATACTGATGGATACACGCGATCAGATCCATCACTCTGCCGGAATGATTGCGGTATTCCAAAATAGAAATCTCCTCACAGATTTTCTCAAACGACGGAATTTCGGTGTTCCAGGAAAATGCCGCGCCGAAGATCATCGCCGGAATAGAAAAGTCCGGCTGATTAATATGACCGAAATCTCCCCAGTCGGTATTCAAAAAGCCCGGCGCATTATATTTTACTGCATAGCCCGCCATACGGCGGATGTTCTCATATCCGTTAAAGAGCGGATTGATCCAGTTATTCCAGCCCTGCGCGCCGCTGCACAAATACTGAGTAGCTCCGGCTTCATCCAGCTTTCTGGTTTCCTCCTCCCGCTGATCCGGCGCATATCCCCAGTTCAGACAAATCGTTTCCTTCGGCAGTTTTTTGATCTCCTCTGGGAATCCGCAGATAATATCTCCCCAGAACATCGGCACTCTGCCCTTTTCAATCACAAATTCACAGAGTTCTTTCACGTAATCCATATACATGCCGGTAACGCCCTCGCGCTTTGCACGCGCCAGATTTTTCCCTTTTCCGAGATCAAACGTTTCATCGGCGCAAATATTAAATTTCTTGGAAGAAAACAGCTCCATATACTCAGAAAGCATGTTCTTTACCAGCTGCATGCCCTGTGGATTCTCAACATCCAGCGTATGATGAAGCATACGGTCAATAAAGGAAAACTCAGTCGCACGGGTATTTTCCATCTCACTTAAATGCGCAAACTGCTGCGTGCGTAGCAAATGATACAGATGACCGAAGCTTGATACCGACGGAACCAGTTCAACGCCAAGTTTCCGGCAGTATTCATCCAGTTCCAGAATCTCTTCCGCCGTCAGCGGCGTACTGTCCCGCCAAACCTCACTCATTCCCTCAAACAGAAAACTGTGTTCTACATAAAGCTGCAGCTGATTCAGTTTATAAAATGCCATCCTCGAAGCCAGTTTTTTCAAATAATCCAGCGTCGGGATACGTCCTCTCGTCACATCATGGTAAAAGCCGCGTTCCGGAATCTTCGGATAATCTTCGATTTCCAGACACGGAAGCGCCGCACCGCTCTGACGCAGAAGCTGACGCAGCGTCTGCACGCCATAAAGAAGGCCGCGCTGATCTCCGCCGGAAACCCTGATTCCTTCTTTTGAAACCATCAGCTGATACTGCTGCTCTTTGCCATTCTGATCTAATTCCAAAAGTACGTCCTGTGCCCGACACGTCCGCGTCTTTGTAATCTCCGCCTCAAATCCGGTACACGCCTTGATTTCTTCTTTCAGCAAATGCGCTGTTTCCATTTGCGCACCTGTGCCGAGAACAATACGGCTGTCGTAGGACAGATATATTTTTCCCTCCTGCATTTCCATTTTCTGCGGATACGGCAGCAAAATCGGTTTCTGTTTCATTTCCATAGTCGAATCCTCCGTTTTTTTTTTGTAAATTTTACATCATTCACTCTCATTCATATAGCTTTATCATTATTCATTTTTCTATCTTTCCACCACTTTTCATAGGGCATAAGATATACGTCTGTATTTATTATAAAACTGATCTATTACAGTGTAAATCCTACTTTAACTTGAGTTTCCGCAGTTCTTTCCACAGAACTGCCAGTCAGCCTTATTGATTATACACAACTTTTAAAAAATGCCCAAAATATAAGGAATCCCGTTCCTTTTTGGTGTGAAATTTAAGTGACCAAACAAAAATCTACTAAACAAAAAGAAGGAGGATTCCTCATGGTTAATTATTTATTCTGCAATGGTATAATGGGTGTTTCGTGCTTTTCCTTTCTGTTCTAACAAGTTCGTTTTTACCATTTTTCGGATCACTCTGGCGGCAGTAGAAGCGCTTACTTCAAGCAATCCGATCACATCATTTCTTGTAATTGCACCATGTTTTCTGGCATATTCCAATATTTTTTCTTCTTCGTCACTTAGCTCTTTTTCAGTATGAACCGTAACCGGTGTGCCGAATTTCGTTTTTACAGTTGCATTTTCTGTTTCGTATTTTGCGTTGATATTAGGCAATATGATCTTAAAGGTATTTTTCGTGGTTTCAATCACAGGCTTTACCTGCATACTTTCGTATGCCTTCATAATTTTGCCCATTCCGGTTCCATACGCCTCAATTAAGTGCAATCGGTAAAATACATTCGCAAGGTCCTGATTTCTGCACACAGAAATGCCAACCATAACATCCTCTAGGTCTATGCCTGGCATCAGCCCTCCGATAGATACAAACTCAATCCGATCCTCATAAATACTGATAAAAGCGCTGGCACTAAAAGAATAGTCACGGTGAACCAGCAGATTCAGCAATGCTTCTCTGACAGCGACTTCCGGGTAATCC
>JBMNRF010000001.1:0-212338 GCA_050944495.1 Marvinbryantia sp. | reverse complement strand
GGAAGGCTACAAAGGGTAGACTTCCCATGGTATAAAAAGAGAAAGCCAGCGCCTTGAGGCGCAGCCAAGTAGGGCGGGCTTAGAGCCCGCGTCCCGAGCCACCCGTTTTACGGGTGGGGGCGACTGATATATAAATCGTGCACGGACTGACATTTCTTTACGGATACATGCGGATACTATTTCCGCAGTGTTTTCAAGATTCCCATACATTTTGGCAGCAGTAGTTTTGCCGCTGCCGCGCATCCACAAAGCAGCACCGCGTAGCGTACGGCGAAAGGAGCGGAAAACAGAGTCATGCTCGCGCAGCAGAGCATAAAATACGCGATGCAGATCAGTACACTTTTTTTCATGGGGATGATGATGGTGCCGGTGATGCGGTATTCGAGCCATCCCTGCACGAGCATCAGTACAAAGTAGGAAAACGCGGTTGTATAGGCAGCTGCCTGATAGCCGAAATGTCGGATACAGAAATAGTTCAGTACGACGTTTAAAAGCATGGTGCCAACGGTTGCAGCGGCTACAAAGCCGGTTTTCTTATGATAATTTTCCACGGCGGTGTAACTGTAGCTGTAAAAACGAAAGAGGGTTCCGCAGAGCATCGGCGCGATTAAATAAATGGTCGGACTGTAGTTGCGTCCTCCGAGCACCAGCACGATTTCCGGAGAAATCAGCACCAGCATCCAGGAGAGGATACCGAAAGCATGCATGATGATCGTCCAGGGCTTCTCTACATCGGAAGCTTCATTTCGAGACATTTTTTCAAACAGCCAGGGCAGCCAGGCATTCCAGACGGAGTCTTCGAGGATCCAGATAATAAAGGAAACGGTGGTTCCGAGTGTGATAAATGAGGATGCCTGTTTGCCTATCATATTCGTGACCATAATCTTGTCAGCCTGATTCATAATCTGGATGGAGATTGCCTCCGGAATCAGCGGTAAGCTGTAAAGCAGTCCGTATTTCCAGTAGGAACGGGAAAAACTTTTTTTCCCCTGTTTCCAGATCAGCACGGCGATGATTGCGCCGCCGATTACATGTGGTACGTAAAAACCAATTACACGCAGAGAAACCAGATGTTCCGAATAACCGGCATTTTTGCCAAACCAGATCAAAAGCAGGGAGAGCAGAGTCGCCGGAATTACCGTAAGGGAGGTTACCAGAGTGCTCATCTTATAGCGCATCAGTTGTTTTTCGCGTCGTTGGAAAAACAAGATCGCAGTGTACGCAAAGATATAGAAAAATGCCATGTAGAACATCAGATCGTTCATATCACAGTTGCAGATGGCTTTGATTTCTTCTTTAAAAAAGAGACTGACGGCAAATACTGTGCCGATTGCCAGAAATGAGAGTGTCTGTGAAGCAGAGACATATTCGTTGTAGCGTTCTTTCATATCATATTTAGCACGATCCACGCTTTTCCATAAACATAAGGAAAGCGTCGGTACGGCGATCAGCAGCCACGATTCGTATACACGGATATCGTTGTACTGCTCGTTCGTCAAAAGGCGTGTCAAAAACGGCGTCACCAGAAACGTGATGCCGCGCACCAGAAGCTGTGCGAACACATAAAACAATCCGGCTTTGACGGCCAGACGATTGAGTGAATTTTTATCGGTAGTGGAATTATTTTTCATAAGCGGCCTTTCCTGATAAAATAGAATGAAATATCTGCAAATACGTGTTTGAGTATAACAGAAATATAGGGTTCTGGCAAGCAATCGCAGTGGTTTGGTCAGAGAATGAAATATACATTTTCATGCATAAAACGATAAAATTGAATATTTATGCAAAAAATATGTATATTCTATTGACAAAAAGGAAAAAGAGTGGTAGGTTAATATTCAGCAATGAACTTAATTGATTTGAAGGAGGATATATAATTATGAAAAAATTAATCGCGGCAGCGCTTACAGGAGCAATGGCAGCAGCATTTTGTGTACCGGCTATGGCAGAGGACGGAAAACTGGTTATGGCTACAAACGCAACCTTTCCGCCGTATGAATATTATGATGCAGACAAACAGATTGTCGGCATTGATGCAGAGGTAGCAGGTCTGATCGCAGATAAACTCGGTCTGGAGCTGGAAATCGCAGATATGGAATTTGATTCCATTATTGCTGCAGTAAAACAGGGAAAAGCAGATATCGGTATGGCAGGTATCACAATTACAGAAGAACGTAAGAAAAACGTGGCATTTACCGATACTTATACAACAGCAACACAGATGATTATTGTACAGGAAGGCAGTCCGATCGCTTCTCCGGATGATCTGAAGGATGTGAAAGTCGGCGTTCAGACAGGAACAACAGGTGATTTGTATGTGTCTGATCTTTCTGAAGACGGTGTGGAAGTAATGCAGTTCTCCAAAGGAATCGATGCAGTGATCGCTCTGTCCCAGGGCAAGGTAGACGCGGTAGTAATCGATGGCGAGCCGGCAAAAGTATTTGTAGAGGAAAATGAAGGCCTGGTTCTGCTTGACGAGGCATTTACAGAAGAGGAATATGCGATTGCGGTTGCTCCGGATAATGAGGAACTGCTGGAACAGATTAATACAGCGCTGGATGAACTGGAGGAGAGCGGAGAGCTGCAGGCAGTGATCGATAAGTACATCAGCGGCGACAGTGCAGAAGAAGAGACAGAGGCAGCTACAGAAGCAGCTGAAGAAGAAACTACTGAAGCAGCTACAGAAGCGGAATAACAGGTAGAGTATGCAGGTATTAAAAGAAAAAATTATTCTGAATTTTATAGAGGATAACCGTTGGATGTATTTGGTGGATGGTCTCAAGGCTACCATGACCATTACTGTATTTGCGGTAATGATCGGTATTTTGCTCGGTTTTATTGTGGCCGTTGTCCGGTCTACGAATGAAAAGACCGGAAAACTGAAACTGCTGAATGTAATCTGTAAAGTATATCTGACCGTAATCCGCGGCACACCGGTTGTCGTACAGCTTTTGATCATTTATTTTGTCATTTTCGGATCTGTTAATATTGATCAGATTTTGGTGGCGATTCTGGCATTCGGATTTAATTCTGGTGCGTATGTGGCGGAGATCATCCGAAGCGGTATTATGTCGATTGACAACGGACAGTTTGAGGCTGGACGCAGTCTGGGCTTTAACTATCCGCAGACAATGATCTACATTATTTTACCGCAGGCTCTGAAAAATGTGCTTCCGGCACTGGCGAATGAGTTTATTGTATTATTAAAGGAAACATCGGTTGCCGGCTATATCGGTCTGGTTGATCTGACTAAGGCGGGGACAATTATCCAGAGCCGTACCTATGAACCGTTTTTACCGCTGGTTGCGGTAGCGCTGATTTATCTTGCGCTGGTTATGCTCTTTACTAAGCTGGTAAGTTTACTCGAGAGGAGGCTGAGAAACAGTGAACGCTAACGAGGCTTTAATCCGGGTAGAAGACTTGAAAAAAGAGTTTGTCGGTGTACACGCCTTAAACGGTGTGACGACGGAGATAAAAAAAGGCGAGGTTGTATTTGTAGTCGGACCGTCCGGTTCCGGTAAGAGTACCTTTCTTCGCTGCCTGAACCGTCTGGAGGATCCAACGGGCGGACATATTTATTTTGACGGCGTTGACCTGATGGATAAAAAGATAAATATTAACAAGCATCGCCAGAAGATGGGAATGGTGTTCCAACATTTTAATTTGTTTCCGCATATGACGATTTTAAAAAACATGACGATTGCGCCTGTAAAATTGCAGGGTGTCAGTCAGAAGGAAGCGGAAGAACAGGCATTAAAGCTTTTGGAACGTGTTGGACTTGGTGATCGTGCGAATGCATATCCGAGTCAGCTTTCCGGTGGACAGAAACAGCGTGTGGCGATCGTGCGGGCACTTTGTATGAAGCCGGAAGTATTGCTCTTTGATGAGCCGACGAGTGCGCTCGATCCGGAGATGGTCGGAGAGGTGCTTGAGGTTATGCGCGAGCTTGCCGAGGAACACATGACGATGGTTGTAGTTACTCATGAGATGGGTTTTGCGAGAGAGGTTGCAGACCGTATTCTCTTTATGGTGGAGGGAAAAGTGCTGGAGGAAGGTTCTCCGGATGAATTTTTTAATAATCCGAAGAACGAACGTTTGAAAGCATTTTTAAGTAAAGTGATTTAAAGAATCTTGCAGAGCGGGGATTTCCCCGCTCTTTTGTTGTGCAGAAATAGAGATGTGCGTTTATTTTGACGAATTGTGCGAAAAAATTTACTTGCAATAGAGAGAGGAACTATATATGATAGTAGGGGTAAGAAAATAAATTTCAGATATCAGGAAGTGTATAAAAATGACTTATGAAGAAGCGGTTGACTATATTGAGAGCACACCGAAATTTACAAAGAAAAACGGCCCGGATAATACATTAGAGTTGGTAAGACGGCTGGGACATCCGGAGAGAAATATGAAAGTGATCCATGTGGCGGGTACAAACGGCAAAGGATCTGTCTGCGCCTTTTTATCCAATATGCTGACAGCAGGCGGAAAAAAGACCGGATTATTTACTTCACCGCATCTGGTCAGGCTGAATGAACGATTTCAGATTGATCATGAGACGGCCACGGACCTTGAGTTTACAGCGGCCTTTGAGGAAGTAATGGGGCATGTGCATGCAATGATCGAAGATGGTTATGCGCATCCGGCTTATTTTGAACTACTGTTTGCGATGATGCTGGTCATCTTCCGTGACCGGAAGGTGGAATATGCAGTGCTGGAGACAGGACTTGGAGGAAGGCTGGATGCTACAAATGTCGTGGAACGGCCGGTTTTAACTGTGCTGACATCCATCAGTCTGGATCACACAGAGATCCTCGGGGATACCATCACGCAGATTGCCGGAGAAAAGGCCGGAATTATCAAAGAGGGAGTACCGCTTGTCTTTGACGGGAGAAATGAAGAAGCCGCACAGGTAATCGAAAAAACCGCAAAGGAAAAGCACGCGCCATATATTTCTTTGCAGGAATCTATGTATGAGATTGACGGGAAAACAGATAAAAGCATTGATTTTATTTTAAAGGTTGGGTATTATGAGCATAATTCTATCCGCGTTCCGTTTCCTGCCGAGTACCAGGCTGCAAACAGCGCATTGGCGCTTCTGGGAATGGAGTTTCTCGATCCGAAACATGAGATTTCTCTGCAGATACGTAAAGATGCGATGGAGCATACGACCTGGCAGGGACGCATGGAGACGGTGCTGCCGGGCGTGATTGTGGATGGTGCGCACAATGCGGACGGGATTCTGCAGTTTGCCAGGACATTGGCGCAGGTAGAAACAGGCCGAAAGGTTGTACTGCTGTTTTCTGCGGTAGTGGAGAAAAATTATGAGAAAATGATAAAGACGATCTGTGATACCGGACGGCTTTCGGAAATTGTTGTAACAGAGATCCACGGTGGTCGTATTGTACCGGCGAATCAACTGGCGGAGGTATTTCGAAAATATACACAGGTGCCGGTGACGGCGGTTTCTGAAAATGCGGCGGCATTTGCGCTGGCTTTAGAGAAAAAGGAGGCGCTTGCGGCGGACGCGCTGCTGTTCTGTGCCGGAAGTCTGTATCTGGTAGGGGAACTGAAAGAAATCATAGAGGAGAAGTATCAATGATTAATTACGAAGAAGAACTGAAGAAATTTCATCCGAGCCTTGATGTGAACGAGGCGGAGGATGCAATTTATAAACGCGATTTTACGGATATCACAGATATTTTAAAAGAAATGCTGCGGGAAGAAAAGAACAGAAGAAAATAAGGAGGAAGTCGTATGAAATGTATTTACTGCGGCACTCCGTTGTCTTCGATTGATTACTGCAGTGGATGCGGTGCGGACGTTTCTATTTTAAAACGTGTCGTGCGCATTTCGAATCTGTTGTATAATGAAGGGCTGGAAAAGGCCGGTGTTCGGGATCTTTCCGGCGCGATTTCCTGTCTGAAACGGAGCCTGAAATTCAATAAAGAGAATGTGGATGCCAGAAATCTGCTGGGGCTTGTATATTACGAGACCGGTGAGGTTGTTTCCGCTTTAAGCGAGTGGGTCATCAGCAAAAACATTCAGCCGGAAAATAATGTGGCGGATGCTTACATATCGAAATTGCAGTCTAACAAAAACAAGCTGGATGCTATTAATCAGACAATCCGTAAATATAATCAGTCTCTGGCGTACTGCAGGCAGGGAAACGATGATATGGCGGTAATCCAGTTAAAGCGTGTGCTGGCGCAGAATCCGAATTTGATTAAGGGCTATCATTTGTTGGCACTGCTGTACCTGAAACAGCAGGAATACGAGAAAGCCCGCCGTCTGCTGAAAAAAGCGGCGCAGATTGATACGACCAACACGACGACACTTCGTTATTTAAATGAAGTGGAAGAGGCGACTGGCATCGGCACGAATTTAAATGAGAAAAAGCTGCTGAAAAGACGTATCCGTCCGGTTGAGGAGGAACGTAAGATTCTCGGTCCGACCTCTTATACGAGCGGCAATGACACGATTATTCAGCCGACACCATTCCGGGAAAGCTCGACGATGGCGACATTTTTGAATATTGCACTCGGATTTCTGCTTGGGGCTGCCCTGATCTGGTTTTTGGCGATTCCGGCTAATACCAGAAAGATCAATCAGAGCGCGAACCAGCAGGTGACAGATGCAAATACGAAGCTGGCGGCAGAGAGCGCTAAGGTAGGAAAGCTGCAGGAGGAAATCGAAGGCTATCAGGCCAAGGTGGATGAAGCAAATCAGACGATGGAGGATGCAAACGCCAAGGCGGACGGTTATGATGTACTGTTGTCTGCAGCAGTGAAGTATTTGGCAGGCGATCAGACGGGAGCCGGAACGGAACTTGCGGATGTGGATGTAAAGAATCTGGAGGGCAACGGAAAGGCGTTGTATGACGCTATTCAAGGAGCGGCGAAGGCTTCTATTTATAGTGCGCAGTACAGCGAAGGAACAGCTGCATACGCACAGGGAGATTATGACAAGGCGATTGAACTGCTGAAAAAAGCCACTGAGACGGATGAGACGCAGTATGATGCCTGGTATTATCTGGCATTCTCCTATTACAATAAGGGAGATACGGCAAACGCCGATAAAATATTAGGGGAGACGATCCGCCGTTTCCCGGATTATCAGGCAACACTCGAACCGTATATTACAGATAATACGGTAACGAATCAGACTGCGGAAACGCAGGAGACAGACGCCGATGGCAATTTAATTTCGCAGGAAACAAATGCTGACGGCACATCTGTTACAGATACGACGATGACAGATACAGACGCAGGTTATACAGATCCGTATGCCGGCGATGGAGTACAGGTTTGGTAAACCAAAGAGAAACCTCGAAGCGGGGGCTGCTGCGTGAAAACGCGGCAGTCCCCTTTTTTGCAGATATAAGAAATTAAAAAAGGAGAAGATATATGGATACCTATTTTAAACTGCACGGCACAGATTTGACCATCTGCGTTCCATCTGAACTTGACCATCACAATGCGGAAAAAATTCGCCGCGGCTCAGATCAGCTAATTCAGAACCGCAATATCCGCCGGATTATTTTTGACTTTCAGAAGACACAATTTATGGATAGTTCGGGCATCGGTATGATCATGGGACGTTATAAAAATATTCGTTTCATGGGCGGTGAGGTGATCGCCATACATGTAAACGAACGGGTAAATCGGATTCTTACCTTATCCGGTATTTACAAGGTGATTGACATTTATGAGGAGCTTCCGCGGGAGGTACTAAGATGAACGGAGAAAATAGGATGCAGACCAATGAAATGAAAATCGAATTTGAGAGCCGTTCGTGTAATGAAAGCTTTGCACGCGTCGCGGTGGCGGCTTTTATGACACAGCTGAACCCGACCTTGGAGGAAGTGGCGGATGTGAAAACCGCACTTTCTGAGGCCGTCACAAATGCAATCGTGCATGGCTATGAAAATGAGATCAAGACAGTTACCATTCGTTGCCGAATCTGCGGGAATGAACTTCGCCTGTCTGTTTCGGATGAGGGCAGAGGCATTGAAGATATTGAAAAAGCGATGGAGCCGCTGTTTACTACGAAGCCGGACAGTGAGCGATCCGGTATGGGGTTTGCTTTTATGGAGGCTTTTATGGACAGCGTCAAGGTGGAGTCCGAGGTAAATAAAGGAACTGTTGTGACTATGACAAAAAAAATCGGCAGAAGCAGCAGCCAGTATTAGAACTGAAAGGAACGTCTTAGATGGAGCATACCCTTGCGTTAATCAAACAAGCACACGAGGGGGATAAAGCGGCCAGGGAACAGTTGGTAGAAGAAAATATGGGACTTGTTTTCACAATTGTGAAACGATTTGCGGGGAGAGGTACGGAGACGGAAGATCTGGTACAGATCGGAAGTATTGGTCTTTTAAAAGCGATTGATCATTTTGATCTGAATTTTGATGTAAAATTTTCTACCTATGCAGTGCCGATGATCACCGGCGAGATCAAACGTTTTTTGCGCGATGATGGCATGCTGAAAGTCAGCCGTATTTTAAAAGAAACCGCATACAAATCATCGCTCGCCAGAGAGATGCTGGAAAAATCACTTGGACGTGAGCCGACACTGGAGGAAATCGAGAGAGAGGCGGGAATCGCGAAAGAGGAAATTGTGCTGGCGATGGAAGCGGCTGCAGAAGTAGAATCCCTGCAAAAGCCAGTATATCAGAGCGATGGCACAGCTCTTTATTTGGAAGATCGCATTGAAGAAAAAGAAAATCAGAATGAAAAAATTTTAAATCAGCTGCTGCTGCAGCATCTTTTGGGCATACTGGAAGAAAAAGAACGATTACTGATCGAATTGCGTTATTTTCAAGAAAAAACACAGAGTGAAATTGCAGATCGACTTTCGATGACACAGGTACAGGTATCGCGTATGGAGAAAAAAATCATTCAAAAAATGCGGGCGGAGGTGGAAAAAGAATAAATTTGCCGTTTCAGGAACATACTATGAAAAATGATAATAACAGGAGACGCATATGCCGCAGGACACGCTTTATTTAAAAATTGATCAGAATATACAGGTGCACACGCAAAAGGTAAACATGATGGATATTGCCGAGATCAGCTGTGTAAACCGGGAAATACAGAGCCGCGTCAGGACACTTTCTTTTCCGGAAGCGGTCGGCAGACGCCCGGGCCGTTATATCCATTCCGTGATGGAGGTGATTACCTGTATCCAGAAAGAAATTCCGAATCTGGAGATCAATAATCTGGGTGAGGCAGACTTTATTATTACTTATGAAAAAGTGAAGCAGCCAGGGAAACTTTTGTCATGGATCAAAACGGCAGCCGTCTGTGTACTGTCTTTTTTCGGAGCGGCATTTTCAATCATGACATTTAATAATGATGTCAGTGTGACGGAATTGTTTGCGCAGGTGTACGAGTTGTTTACCGGGCAGACCTCAGATGGATTTACGATTCTGGAATTGGCGTATTCAGTTGGCTTGGGCCTGGGCATTATTATTTTCTTTAATCATTTTGCAGGCAAAAAACTGACGGCTGATCCGACTCCGTTGGAGGTACAGATGCGTACTTATGAAGATGAAATCAATACGACGCTCATTGAGGCCAGTCGACACAAACCGGAAAAAGAGCAGGGGAGGGAGTAGCCTTGACAGCGGAGACAGTAATCATGGCTCTATTGGGACTCGGCGGTGGTATTCTGGTGGCAGCCGGTGTGGTTGCCTTACTGGTAGGGCTTGGTATTATTACAAGGTTTACAGGTTTAGCACATACGGCAGTGCATAATCGTCTGTATGAAACAGCGATTATTCTCGGTGCGGTAAGCGGAAATCTTCTGACGGTATATCAGATTTCGGTACCGGGCGGTCGTTTCGGATTGGGCCTTCTTGGTTTATCAGCCGGGATCTATGTGGGCGGATGGATTATGGCACTGGCGGAGGTTGTGAATATTTTTCCGGTATTTGCGCGCAGAATCGGCCTTGTAAAAGGCGTGAGCTTTCTGGTGCTGGCAATTGCTTTTGGGAAAATTACAGGGAGTCTGTTGTATTTTTATCAGAGATGGTAGGTAAAACAAAGCAGAAAAGGAGAAATAGCATGACGGACATGTTAAAAGAAAGAAGAGACAAAAAGTACAATGAGTATGTGAAACAGGTGACCCCTACACACTGCCTGCCGCTGAACATGATAAAGGCATTTCTGATCGGCGGAACGATCTGTGTAATTGGTCAGGTCATTACGAATATTGGTCTGCGCATGGGGCTGGATAAGCAGGAGGCCGGAACCTGGTGTTCGATTTTACTGGTACTTATCAGTGTGATTCTGACGGCACTCGGGTTGTATCAACGTCTGGCTAAGGCGGGCGGAGCGGGAACGTTGGTGCCGATCACGGGTTTTGCCAACTCGGTGGCTGCTCCGGCTATTGAGTTCCAAAAGGAAGGGCAGGTGTTTGGCATTGGCTGTAAAATCTTTACGATCGCCGGGCCCGTAATCCTGTATGGGATATTTTCCAGTTGGGTACTCGGCATTCTATATTGGATTCTTAAGCTGTTAAAAGTGGTGTAAAAGCCACTTTTTTTATGTGCGGAAAAAGTTTGGATAATTTTACAAGAATTCTGAAAGTTTTGGGCGACTTTTTGGGATTTTTCTGATATAATGATTGGCAGAAACGAATGGAGGAGTGAAAAGTATGCTGCTGTTATTTTTTCTGGTATGGCTGATTTTTAACGGTGCAGTCACAACAGAAATCGTGATGTTCGGGATTGTGATCGCAGCGGTGATGTTTGCATTTATTTGTAAGTTTATGGATTACAGTATTAGAAAAGAAATCCTGCTGCTGAAAATGAGCGGATTTTTTGCTGTATATGTGTTCCAGCTCATCATCGAAATCCTCAGGGCAAATCTGGCGGTGATCCGTCTGATTCTGTCGCAGAGCGAGGTCGCGGTGCCGACGATGGTGTCTTTCCGTACGACACTGAAAACGAAACGGGCCAGAGTAATCCTGGCAAATTCTATTACCCTGACGCCGGGGACTATCACGGTATCTCTGCATGATGATGAATTGATCGTGCACTGTCTTGACGAGAGCATGGCGGAGGGGATGGAGGACTCCATCTTTGTGAAAATGCTGGAGAGGATGGAGAAAATAGAAAAGGAGGGTGGACGAAAATGGAATTAATACAGGCACATTCCTGGATTTTTTTGGCGGCTCTTGTGTTTCTGGCATTTTTGATTATTCTTTGTCTGATCCGTGCGATCATTGGTCCGACAATCGCGGATCGTGTGGTGGCGGTTAATATGATGGGCACGATGGTTATGGTGATTATTGCCATTTTATCGATTCTGATGCAGGAGGGATATCTGGTGGATATCTGTCTGATCTATGCGATGTTGAGTTTTCTGGCCGTTGTGGTACTGACAAAGGTTTATACCGGTGTGTATCTGGAACGGCGCGACAAAGGCAGAAAACTGCGTGAACTGGAGCAGGCGCAGAAAGAGGAGGAGGAACTGTAACATGCAGATTTTGAAGTGGACACAGTTTATACTGGGCACGGGCTTTTTACTTGCCGGGCTTTTAACTTTTGCATTGCAGATCTTTGGTGTATATAAGTTTAAGTATGTGCTGAATCGTATGCATGCGGCGGCGATGGGAGATACCTTGGGAATCGGTATCTCTTTGATTGGCCTGATGATTCTGTCCGGATTTAATTTTACAACTTTAAAGATGGGGTTGGTGGTGGCTTTTTTATGGTGCGCTTCCCCGGTATCTTCCCATTTGATCGCAAGGCTTGAGGCAGTCACCAATCCGCATCTGGATGAATATTGTGATCTGGCGGAGGGAATTCGCGAAAAACTGGATGAAGAAACGGAAGAAAGTACACAGGAGGAGGAAAACTGATGCAGATTTTTCAATATATTCTTTTGGGATTTCTTGTGATCTGTGCCATATCGGTCAGCTTCTCAAAAAATCTTCTGAATTCCATTTTGATTTTTATGTCGTACAGTCTGGTGATGTCGATCATCTGGATTTTATTGGAATCGCCGGATTTGGCGATCACGGAAGCGGCGGTTGGTGCCGGTGTGACGAGTTTACTGTTCTTTGTCACCTTAAAAAAAATTCATGCGATGAGAAAGGAGGACGAAGAAGATCATGAGTAAACAAATTTCTGAGGAAGAATACAGACGCCATCTGACTACACGCGTAAAAAACTGGATCAGCGGAGAAAAAGATCCACTTCTGGATAATATAGAAATTGTTCCGCAGCGGGAATATGTGCCGGATGAAAAAAAACGGGAAAGGTACCGTCAGGATCAGAATCGATTGCTGGATAAAACTTATGATACGGAGCACAATCGTTTTTATCGTATCTTTGAGAATCTTTACCGGATCATCGCGCTTGTCTGCTGTGTGGCATTAGTGGCGATTCTGATCGTAGAGGTATCTTACCTTCCGCCGGTGGGCAGCAGTAATAATCCGGGCAGTAACGAGGTAGCGGCGAAATATATTGAGGACGGACTGCAGGATACGGGCGCGGTCAACATCGTGACCGGTATGATTTTGGATTATCGTGCCTTTGATACATTTGGGGAATCTAATGTGCTTTTTATTGCAACCTGTACGGTATTGATCATGCTGCGAAATGATGCCAAAAAGGGCAAGGGCAGTGCGGAGGAAGAACAGCGTCATGACAGTTACTATGAGCCGAAAAAGGATACGATTTTGCAGACAATTGCCGCTCTTCTGGTGCCGATTATCATTATCTTTGGAATTTATGTGATTTTAAATGGTCATTTGTCGCCGGGCGGCGGTTTTTCCGGCGGTGCGATTATCGGTGCCGGTCTGATCTTATATTTGAATGCCTTCGGTTTTAAAAAGACAGAAAAATTTTTTACGGAAAAAACATATAAGTGGATCAGCTTTAGTTCTCTGACATTTTATTGTCTGGCAAAGAGTTATTCATTTTATACCGGCGCACATCATCTGGAGAGCGGAATTCCGCTGGGAACGCCGGGGGCGATTTTAAGCAGTGGTCTGATCCTGCCGCTTAACATCTGTGTCGGAATGGTGGTAGCCTGCACGATGTATGCGTTCTATGCACTGTTTCGAAAAGGAGGATTTTAACATATGTTGGGATCAAATTTTATTGCGAATATCGGAGAGGAGATTGCCATGGTGCTTTTCGGCATCGGATTTGCTAATCTGCTCTTCCAGAAAAATCTAATCAAAAAAATTATTGGTATGAATATCATGGATACGGCGGTCTACCTGTTTCTGGCAGAGAAAGGTTATATCAGCGGACGTGTGGCGCCGATCGTGGTAGATGGTATTCAGAGCGTGGACAAGTATATTAACCCGATCCCCAGTGGTCTGGTGCTGACCGGTATTGTTGTCTCGGTATCGGTGACGGCACTGATGCTTTCTCTGACCGTACGTCTGTACCGCAGATATCATACGCTGGATTTGGATGAGATTTCATCCAGATTGAGGAAGGAGGGACTCTAAATGGCATTTGTACAGAACGTTCCCTTTTTCTCGATTATTCTGTCGATGTTTTCCGGCACGGTTTCCTCGGTTTTACCCGCAAAGTGGGCAAAATGGTTGAATACGACGGTGATCATTCTGGTAGGAGCAATGTCGGCGTGGCTTTTAGGATTTCTTTTGGAGACTGGTGAAAGCTATACCTTTATGATGGGACATTTTCCGGCACCGTGGGGCAATGAAATCCGTGCCGGTGCACTGGAAGCAGGAATGGCGCTGTTTTTTTGTATTATTATGCTGCTTTCCATGCTGGGCGGACGAAAGAAGCTGATGGATGAGGTTATCATCAGTAAGCATAATATTTATTATATTCTTACAAACCTGCTGCTGAGCTCTCTTTTGGCGCTGGTTTATACGAACGATTTATTTACGGCCTATGTATTTGTGGAGATTAATACAATCTCTGCTTGTGGTCTGATTATGATCCGTCAGAACGGGCGCACGATTGAGGCAGCTGTACGTTATATGATCATGAGCCAGCTTGGCTCGGGTCTTTTGTTACTTGGAATCTGTATGCTGTATGACTTGACCGGTCATCTGCTGATGCCAAATATTCAGCAGTCTGTGGCGGAGATTATGGCAGCCGGTACGTACCGGATTCCGCTGACAATCACGATCGGACTGATCACAGTTGGTTTGGCGATCAAAAGTGCCCTGTTTCCGTTTCATGCGTGGCTGCCGGATGCGTACGGGTATTCTACTGTTTCATCGGCGGCAATGCTTTCCAGTCTGGTTTCTAAGGGCTATCTGTTCCTGCTGATCAAAATTTTCTACCGTGTGATCGGTTTTGATATTATCAGCGCCAGCAATATTCTGAATGTTCTTTATGTCTTCGGATTGTGCGGTATGATTTTCGGATCCTTAAGTGCCATTTGGGAAAAAGACATCCGCAGGATGATTTCTTTTTCATCGGTTGCACAGATCGGGTATATTTATATGGGCTTCGGTCTTGGTACGACCGAGGGGATGATCGCCAGTATTTTTCATATTCTGGCGCATGCGGCAACAAAATCTCTGCTCTTTATTTCTGCGATTGGTCTGACGGATGTGTCGGGCGGCAGCAGAAGCTTTTTTGAGCTAAACGGCGCTGGCTATCGAAACAAGATCGCCGGTATCGGATTTACGGTCGGCTCACTTGCGATGGTTGGCATACCGACTTTTGCCGGATTTGTGAGCAAAGTATTGTTTGCGGAGGCGGCTGTCCTGCATCCGGATATGAAGATGATTCCGACGCTGATCGTTCTGGCAGTCAGCACGATCTTAAATGCGATTTATTTCCTGAAAACGGTGGTCCGCATTTATGTGCCGGAGAAAAAATCCGTGGAAAAGAAAAAAGGATATTTTACCGTCAAGGCAGAGCAGCAGAAGCTTTATGCGCTTACGATCGCCCTGTTTGTTGTGCTGAATCTGGTGCTGGGCATGATGTCTGAGCCGATCCTGCATATCATCGAGAGCGGACTTGCCAGCTTTGCGTAGAGGGAGAGGAGAAAACAAATGAATCAATCATTTTTCATAGGGGCAGCGATAGCGTTTCCTATTTTATATGGGGCGTTTCTTTTGCTGTTCCCGGGCATCCGAAAGCGGAATACCCTGATCGCGGCGACAGCGGCGGGACTTTTTATCACGACGCTGCTTGGACTTTTTGCCGTTACGGGTCCGGATGCGCAGCTTGAGCTGCTGAGGTTTGGAGAAGGTCTGAAGGTTTATTTTCATATAGATAATCTGGGAAGAGTGTTTGCAGCGGTTACAATGCTGGTGTGGCCGCTGGCAGGTTTTTATTCCTTTGAGTATATGAAACATGAGACGGAAGAAAAACGGTATTTCGGATTTTATACAATTGTATACGGTGTGATCCTGGCATTGTGTTTTTCTGGAAATCTGATCACATTTTATATGTTTTTTGAGATGATGACACTCACAAGTTTTCCGCTGGTTTTGCACTCCAAAACCAAGGAAGCGATGCTGGGCGGTCTGAAATATTTATTTTATTCCTTGTGCGGGGCGTATATGGTACTGCTTGGTATTTACTTTTTCAGCCGGTATACGACGACGCTTGATTTCGCAGCAGGAGGAAATCTTGATGCGGCAGGCATCGGCGGCAGGGAAGGACTGCTGCTGGTGATGGCATTTTTTATGATCCTTGGTTTTGGTGTAAAGGCAGGTATGTTTCCGATGCACGCATGGCTTCCGGCTGCGCATCCGGTTGCTCCGGCTCCCGCCAGCGCAGTTATGTCAGGATTGATCGTGAAGATGGGAGTGCTGGGCATTATCCGTACTGTTTATTATGTGATCGGAGCAGATTTCCTGCAGAATACCTGGGTGCAGAGCACCTGGCTGACGCTCTCACTGATTACAGTATTTATGGGTTCAATGCTTGCGTATCGGGAAAAGGTGATGAAGAAACGTCTGGCGTATTCCACAGTCAGTCAGATTTCTTATATTTTGTTTGGCCTGGCGCTTTTGCAGCCGGATGCCATGACAGGATCTCTTTTACATGTGGTGTTCCATGCGGTGATCAAATCCTGCTTGTTTTTGTGCGCGGGAGCGATCATTTACAAGAGTGGAAAAACGCGTGTGGATGAGCTGAACGGAATCGGCAAGGAAATGCCGGTGACGATCTGGTGTTTTACCTTTGCTTCTTTGGCACTGATCGGTATACCGCCTGCCAGCGGATTTATCAGTAAATGGTATCTGGCAGTCGGATCTCTGGAATCGGGGATCGCTGTTTTTGCATGGCTTGGGCCGGTGATTCTTCTGGTGAGCGCGCTTCTGACAGCGGGATACCTTCTGCCGGTTTCCGTAAAGGGATTTTTACCGGGAAATGATTTTGATTACAGAAATTTGAAAAAGCGGGATCCGGCGAAACTGATGACAGTGCCGATGCTGATTCTGGCTGTGCTTGCGGTTCTTTTGGGAGTATTTCCGAATCCACTGACCGGTTATCTTGCATCTGTTGCAGGCAGTTTATTTTAAAGAGGTGGGAAAATGAGTCAATTTTGGATTTTAGCAGCAATTCTGCTGCCGATTCTGGGAGGCGCGCTGGTGCCGTTCGTACGGTTTGGCAGCCGAAAAAAAATGATGATCTATCTGGAAGTTTTGATGCTTGTCACCTCTGCCATTGTGCTTGCACTGGTGTTTCACGGACCGATGGAAGTATTTCACGTGATTTACTTTGTCAGAGGACTGTCAATTTCCTTTAAGATAGATGGTATGACAATGATTTTTGGCGGTTTGATCGCAGTACTATGGCCGCTTGCCATGCTGTATTCGTTTGAATATATGGAACATGAAGGACATGAAAAGGTATTTTTCTGTTTTTACAGTATTACCTACGGCGTTACACTTGGTATTGCGTTTGCATCTGATATGCTCAGTATGTATTTCTTTTATGAGCTTTTGACGTTGGTAACGGTACCGCTGATCTTGCATTCGTTATCGAGGGAAGCAATTCTTGCAGTGCGTAAATATCTGTATTATTCCGTCGGCGGTGCGGCATTTGCCTTGATCGGTCTGATCTTTTTGATCGTGTACGGCGATACTTGTGAATTTGTGATGGGCGGTGTGCTGAACATGGAAAAGATCGGTGGCCGTGTCAATATGATGTTGTTTGTCTATATGCTGGCATTTTTCGGCTTTGGCGTGAAGGCGGCTATCTGGCCTTTAAACTCCTGGCTGCCGCAGGCGGGTGTCGCCCCGACTCCGGTCACGGCACTTTTGCATGCCGTAGCTGTGGTAAAAGCGGGTGTTTTTGCGATTATTCGTCTGACCTATTATAGTTTCGGCACGGATTTCCTGCGCGGCACATGGGTGCAGAATGTTGTTATGGTATTTGCGGCATTTACGATTGTGTACGGCTGCAGCAGAGCAGTAAAGGAAACGCATATCAAGCGCAGGCTGGCCTATTCTACAGTCAGCAACCTGTCTTATATTATTTTTGCGGCGACGATCATGACGCCGCTGGGATTGGTGGGAGCGCTGTCGCATCTGGTGTGTCATGCGGTTATGAAAATTTGTTCGTTTCTCTGTGCGGGTGCGATTATGCATCAGACAAAGAAATCTTATATTTATGAACTGGACGGGATGGGACGGAAGATGCCGATAGTATTCGGCTGCTTTACGGTTGCCGCGCTGGGACTGATGGGTGTACCTGGGCTGGCCGGTTTTGTGAGTAAATGGAATATTGCCCGTGCGGCAGTGGAAAGCGGGAATGTGCTGGCTTATTTCGGAATCGGGGCTCTGCTTATTTCTGCGCTTCTGACAGCGATTTATATGCTGACAATCGTGGTACGGGCATTTTTACCGGCAAAAGAGTTTGATTACGGGACGATTGCGCAGGTAAAGGACCCGAGCTGGAAAATGTGTCTGCCGCTTGTGCTGTTCGCGTTTGCTGTTGTAATATTGGGACTTTGCTTTGCGCCGGCGACAGCCTTCTTTATGGATGTCGCGGCCGGTATTTATTAGAAAGGAGAAACGGAGATGGAAAATACAACATTTCTTTTGGCAGTGATCGTATTTTTTCCGATGCTGGGTGCCGGGATCTCCTATCTGGCAGGAAGAAGGGATAAGACGCTGCGCGATCGTCTGGTGAGTGCAGTGTCGATTGCAGAATTTTTACTGCTTGTTTTTTTACTGGTATTTGCGCAGGCGCAGGGAGCACTGGATGCACACGGCAAGGTGCGCCTGGGCTATCTTGTGCCGGGGGTGTGCGGATTCGGACTGCATTTTACAGTAGACGGCTTTCGCGCGGTTTATGGAACGATTGCCGCGTTCATGTGGATGATGACAAGTTTGTTTTCGGTGGAGTATTTTGCACATTATAAAAACCGTAACCGTTATTATCTGTTTCAGCTTGTAACTTTAGGTGCGACCGAGGCAGTCTTTTTTTCGGCAGATTTATATACGACATTTATCTTTTTTGAAATAATGTCTCTTGCCTCCTACGTGTGGGTGGCGCAGGACGAGCGAAAGGAGTCCCTGCGTGCTGCGGCTACCTATCTGGCGGTAGCAGTGATCGGCGGTCTTGTGATGCTGATGGGCTTGTTTTTGCTTTATCATCAGGCGGGAACATTGGAAATTGACCGGCTCTATGAAGCGTGTGAGGGGAAAAATGTCTATCTTGCGGCAGCTTGTCTGTTTTTTGGTTTTGGCGCAAAGGCAGGTGTGTTTCCGCTGCACATTTGGCTGCCGAAGGCACATCCGGTTGCTCCGGCTCCGGCCAGTGCGCTGCTCTCAGGTATTTTGACAAAAACCGGTATTTTCGGTATTCTGGTGATCAGTGGCAAGATTCTGCTGCATGACTGGAAATGGGGAACATTCGTGTTGACTGTCGGTGTGCTGACAATGGTGATCGGAGCAGTGCTGGCACTGTTTTCTGTCGATTTCAAGCGCACTCTTGCCTGTTCTTCAGTATCACAGATTGGATTTATTCTGGTTGGCATCGGCATGCAGGGGCTTCTTGGCGAGGCGAATGGCCTGGCGGTGCGCGGAAGCTTTCTGCATATGGTGAATCATTCCCTGTTTAAATTACTGTTGTTTATGGCGGCGGGCGTCATTTATATGAATCTGCATAAGTTGAATTTAAATGAGATTCAGGGATTCGGGCGAGGAAAACCGCTTCTTGCAGCATGTTATCTTGGAGGAGCTCTCGGAATTGGAGGTATTCCGCTGTTTTCCGGCTATGTGAGTAAGACACTGATTCATGAGAGTATTGTGGAATATATTCTGGAGCTGCAGGAGGGTGCTGCGCACGGCGGATATTTTACCGTTGGGGATATGCAGCTGATCGAGTGGCTCTTTTTGATCAGCGGCGGTCTGACTGTTGCTTATATGTGTAAGCTGTTCTTTGCGGTCTTTGTTGAAAAAAATCAGGATCCACAGCTGCAGAAAAAATACGATGCCTTAAACGGAAAGTATATGAATAAAATCAGCAGTGCAGTGCTGGCAGTTTGTGCAGTGCTGTTTCCGGTGATGGGCATGCTGCCGCATCTGACGATGGACAAGATCGCTGATCTGGGACAGAGTTTTATGGGATTTTCGGAACATGCGCATGAAGTGGCCTATTTCAGCCTTGTGAATCTGAAAGGGGCACTGATTTCCATTTTAATCGGTGCCGCAATATATTTGACAGTTGTGCGGATGTGGATGTGCAAAAAAGGCAAGAATGGTGCATGCGTGTATTTAAATCGCTGGCCGGCAGTGTTTGATATTGAGGATACTATTTATCGTCCGGTGCTGCTGCAGATCCTTCCGGCAATCTGTGGAATGATTTGTCGGCTGCTTGACGGTGTTGTGGATTTTATCGCGAAGCTGCTTCCGATCGCCGGAAGTGTGCAGGCGGGCTTTTTTGACACGATCACGGACAGTGTGATTGTGTTCTTAAGGAAAACAATTTACCGGGACAGCCCGCGCCCACAGGAACTGGAAGAAGGAAACGCGGTTACCTATGTGTTGGGACGGTTCGTAAATACAGTGGTAGCTGTGCTGAATAAGACAATCTGGCGCAGACAGCCGAATCAGAAGGATTATGTGCATCGATTTGCACTGGCATATGCCGGATTTAAGGAGAACAGTTCATTGATCGGGCGCAGTCTTTCCTATGGATTGGTGCTGTTCTGTGTGGGATTTTGCGCGACGCTGATCTATCTGCTGATCAGTCTGCTTGGACCGTAGAATGGTATTAGGACTTTTTGTTTAGATATTTTGGTAAAATTATCAGAAAAAAATAATTTATAGTTTAACTTGCACATACAAATAAAAGATGTTAAGATGAAGTTAACGTATGCAGGTGTGCGGACAAGGTGTGCGCAGTGACCTGATATACAAAATTAAAGGAGGGATTTTTTATGAAAAAGAGATTTCTTGCAGCGGTGCTTGCAGGTGCGATGGCGCTGTCCGTGACAGCATGCGCAGCAAAGCCGAAGGAGACAGAGGCACCGACGGAGGCCAAAACTGAAGCGGCAGAAACAGAAAAAGCAGAGGTTGTTGACAGTGAAAAAGAGACAACAAAAGCTGCAAACGGCGAATATAAGATCGCTATGGTTACAGACTCCGGTGATATTACTGACCAGTCTTTCAATCAGACAACCTACGAGGCATGTCAGACATTCAGTGAAGAAAACGGTGTGGAATTCAAATATTACAAACCGGACGGAGACTCTGACGAGGCTCGTATTGCCAGCGTAGATCAGGCAGTTGCTGACGGTCATAACATTATTGTTTTGCCGGGTTATCTGTTTGCGCCGACAGTGGTAGAACAGGCAGAAATGTATCCGGATGTAAAATTCATTGCACTTGATGTGGGAGCAGGCGATATCCTTGGTGCGGCAGTGCCGGATTACAGCGGCAATCCGGATGATTATGAGGTGACAGAATATTACAATTCAGACAATGTTTATATGGCAATTTATCAGGAAGAACTTCCGGGATATATGGCTGGTTACGCAGCAGTAAAACTTGGTTATAAGAAACTTGGTTTCCTGGGCGGTATGTCTGTTCCGGCGGTTATCCGTTATGGTTACGGTTTTGTACAGGGCGCAGATGCAGCTGCGAAAGAGCTTGGCATCACAGATGAGGTTTCCGTTGAATATGTATACGGCAACCAGTTCTACGGAGATGCGGATATCACAGCTTACATGGATACCTGGTATTCTACAAATGGTGTAGAAGTTGTATTTGCATGCGGCGGCGGTATTTACACATCTGCAGCGGAAGCAGCAGCAAAGGTTGGCGGTAAGGTAATCGGTGTTGACTCTGATCAGGCTCCGATCATTGATGAATACGGGGAAGGAATGACAGTCACATCTGCAACAAAAGGTCTTGCACCGACAGTCAATACATTGCTGACAGAGATTATTCTGAACGACAACTGGGATTCCTATAAGGGACAGATCCAGAACCTTGGTCTTGTTTCTGAAAATCCGGAAGAAAACTATGTACAGCTTGCTGCATCAACACAGTTTGGCGAAGGATTTACAGAGGATGACTACAAAGCGCTGGTAAGTGCAATGTATGCAGGTGAAGTTACCGTTTCCAACGATATCTCCGCTATGCCGGCTACAGAAATCACAGTAAATGAATATGGCAATATCAAATAATTGATAGTGCAAAAACCAGAAGGACACCGAAAAAGGTAGAAATACTTTTTTCGGTGTCTTTTTATCTTTATAAAAATATCTGAGCGGATATCTGAATCAGCGGAGGCAGATTGTTTTATTTTTAGAAGATTCAGTATTGTCGGAAAATTACCGAAAAGATTTGCGCAACAGAGAGAAATTTCTTTTAATTTACATGAAAATGTGTTAAACTAAGCGTGGAAGCACAGTATTTTTTGATGAATGTGCAAAGAACGTAAAAAGAAAAGAGAAAGGGGGAGTGGAAGTTGGAAACGTATGCGGTCGAAATGCTTAATATTACAAAAAGATTCCCTGGAATCATAGCAAATGACAACATTACCTTACAGCTTAGAAAAGGTGAGATCCATGCGCTGCTCGGCGAAAACGGTGCCGGCAAGTCTACATTGATGAGTGTACTGTTCGGCTTGTACCAGCCCGAAGAAGGAGAAATCCGCAAGGATGGAGTGAAGGTGGAGATCAAAGATCCAAATGACGCGAACCGTCTGGGGATTGGTATGGTTCATCAGCATTTTAAGTTGGTGGAATGCTTCAGTGTTCTGGATAACATCATTCTCGGTGTGGAGAGCACCAGAGGTGGATTTTTGCAAAAGGAGGAAGCGCGCAAAAAAGTGATGGCGCTTTCGGAAAAATATGGTTTGCAGGTAGATCCGGATGCAATTATTGAGGATATTACGGTCGGGATGCAGCAGAGAACAGAAATTCTCAAAATGCTGTACCGTGACAATGAGATTCTGATCTTTGATGAGCCGACAGCGGTACTGACACCGCAGGAAATTCAGGATCTGATGAAGATTATGAAGAACCTGGCAAAGGAAGGCAAGAGTATTCTGTTTATTTCTCATAAATTATCTGAGATTATGCAAGTTTCCGATCGCTGCAGTGTACTGCGTAAAGGAAAATACATCGGTACTGTGGAGACAAAAGATACGACACCGGAAAAGCTTTCCGCGATGATGGTAGGTCGTAATGTTAATTTTGCAGTAGAAAAACAGGAGGCGAAACCGGGAGAAGTAGTGCTGGATGTTCAGAACATGACGGTTGTTTCCAAACATCATAAAAATAATGCGGTAAATAATGTCTCTATGCAGGTGCGTCGAGGTGAGATTGTCTGTATTGCCGGTATTGACGGTAACGGTCAGACAGAGTTTGTATATGGCTTGTCCGGGCTGGAGCCGCTCAAGGAGGGCAAAATCATTCTGGAAGGCAAGGATATTACCCATGAATCAATCCGCAAACGTTCTATTATGGGCATGAGCCATATCCCGGAGGACCGTCACAAACATGGGCTGGTGCTCGACTACTCTCTGGAGGATAATATGATCCTGCAGCGGTATTTTGAACCGGAATTTACGAATAAAGCCGGATTTTTAAAAAGAAAAAATATCCGTGCTTATGCGAACCGACTGATTAAGCAGTATGATGTGCGTTCCGGACAGGGAGCAATTACAAAGGCACGTTCTATGTCGGGCGGAAATCAGCAGAAAGCAATTATTGCCCGTGAGATTGACAGAAATCCGGAGCTTTTGATTGCGGTACAGCCGACTAGAGGCCTGGATGTCGGTGCGATTGAGTATATTCACAAACAGCTTGTCGCGCAGCGTGATGCCGGAAAAGGTGTTCTGCTAGTGAGCCTGGAGCTGGATGAGGTTATGAATGTTTCTGACCGTATTCTTGTGATGTATGAGGGTGAGATTGTCGGAGAATTTGACCCGAAAGAAGTAACAGTAGAAGAACTCGGTCTTTATATGGCCGGAGCCAAGAGAAAGGAGGCATAAGGCGTATGAATAAGAAAAAAAACGGCGGTCTCCTTCGCAATAACGCAGTACAGTCTCTGTTGGCATCTCTGATCTGTATTGTTTTGGGACTTTTTGTCGGATATATTGTACTTTTGATTATTAATCCGGCGGGAGCCGGAGGCGCAATTGTGGCGATCATGAAGAACTTCCTTTATTATCCAAGCGCAAAAGCAGCTTTGAAATATCTGGGAACGACGTTAGTAAAGACGGCGCCTCTTCTGATGTGTTCGCTCTCTGTATTATTTGCTTATAAAGTGGGATTGTTTAATATCGGAGCAGCAGGGCAGTATGTGGCAGGCGCAGGGGCATGTCTTTTCTGTGCACTGCAGTTTAAAATGCCATGGTATGTGTGCATTCTGGCGGCTGTTTTAGTGGCAGCTCTGGTTGGCGGCATTTCCGGTATGTTAAAAGCATATTTTAATGTTAACGAAGTTATTTCCTGTATTATGCTGAACTGGATCGGACTGTATGCGGTAAATATGCTGCTGAGTACAGTAAAGGATGCTTCCAGTCCATATACAGTTGCACTTTCCAATGGCAATCCGGAAGCATTGATTCCGAGCGGAGGACTGGATCGTATATTTTCTAATAATCAGTATGTGACAATTGCGATTCCATTGGCTGTTATGATGGCGATTCTGGTATGGATTGTGTTGGAAAAGACGAAATTCGGTTATGAACTGAAAGCGACCGGTATGAATAAGCAGGCGGCAAAATATTGCGGTATGCATGAGAAAACAAATATTATTTTGACGATGGTAATCTCCGGCGGACTTGCCGGTCTCGGAGCAGGATTTTTCTTTCTGAGTGGGATGGAACAGTGGATGGTACAGCAGACCAGTGTTCCTGCGATGGGTTTTAACGGAATCGCGGCAGCCTTTCTGGGCGGCTTAAATCCGATTGGAACGATATTTTCTTCCTATTTTATACAGCATATTACTAGTGGCGGATCTTATGTGGACAAAACGATGTACTGTACACAGATTTCCGATTTTATTTCAGCAATCATCATTTACCTGTGCGGTTTCACTTTTATCTTTAAGCTGTGGCTGAACCGTATGCTGGATAAAAGGGCAGAAAAACTGGCCGCAAAAGGACAGAAAGGAGGCGAAGCATAATGTTACTGTTAGTTCAATATACATTGATTTTTGCTTCTGTTCTGGTTCTGGTGGCGCTTGGCGGATGTTTCTCTGAGCGAAGCGGTGTGATCAATATCGGACTGGAAGGAATTATGGTTATGGGTGCGCTTGGCGGCGCGCTGATGATGAAGTTTTTACCGGAGAATTGTCCGGCGGTTCTGATCGTACTTTTGGTGATCCTGGCAAGTCTTTTGGTTGGCATGGTTTATTCACTGCTGTTGGCAGTGGCGGCGATTAATTTTAAAGCAGATCAGACACTGGCCGGTACGGCGCTCAATCTGCTCGGTACAGCAGCAGCCGTTGTTATCGTAAGAGCGATTAACATGGCACAGGATCCGAATAACGTTTCCTCGGCAATTTCTTATATCGGCGCTAAAAAAGCATTTATTGTGCGTATCGGCGGTTTTGAGTTTAACTGGTTTATGTTGGTAGCACTGGCGGCTCTGATTGTTTCCTATATTGTATTATACCGTACAAAATTCGGTTTGCGGCTTCGCGCGTGCGGCGAGCATCCGCAGGCGGCTGACTCGGTTGGAATCAATGTATACAAGATGCGTTATGCAGGCGTGCTGATTTCCGGTATGCTCGGCGGTCTCGGCGGTATTGTATATATTACTGCAGGCGTAAGTGAATGGAAATTTGAAAACGGTGTAGCTGGATTTGGTTTTCTGGCTCTGGCTGTTATGATTTTTGGTCAGTGGAAACCGATCAATATTGGTCTGGCAGCTCTGTTGTTTGGATTGTTCCGTGCACTGTCAAATGTCTATACCGGCTTTGATGCGCTGGTAGCTTTAAAACTTCCGAGTACCGTGTATAACATGCTTCCGTACATTATTTCGCTGGTTGTGCTGGCATTTACTTCCAGCAAGTCCAGAGCACCGAAAGCGGAAGGAATTCCGTATGATAAAGGGCAGCGATAGAGTCAGCTGTGGAATATGATAGGTAAAAAGAATAAGGAAATGCGGGAAAGGGCATACCCGCCAATAACTTTTTGAATTAGCATCTAAATAAAATTTAAGGGCGTTGCAAGCAGATGTACAATTATCTGTTTTGCAGCGCTTTGTTTTGCAGAAAATTCTTTTGTATGCTTTCAACCGTAAAAATAAAAACTTATGGTATATTTTTGCTTGAGTTTCAAATACTATCCTTAATCATATATCTGTAAATTTTCAGGTAAAAGAAAAGTAAACAGCGTATCCGTCAGGAAAACAGACAGGATTTCAGGAGGGCATGTATGAAGCAGTACGTGGGAAAGCAGAGTATTCAGTTTGAAAGGGCGCCGCATATCATCGGTTCAGCATCGGTAGTTGGTAAAAAAGAGGGAGAAGGCCCGTTTGGCAGAAAATTTGATCTGATCTGTGACGATGATAAATTCGGGGAAGAGAACTGGGAAAAATCAGAGAGTACTATGCAGCGGGAGGCACTGCAGCTGGCTTTTGCAAATGCAAAGTTGCAGCCGTATCAGATTCGCTGTCTGTTTGGCGGGGATCTGTTGGGACAGTTGATCGCTACTTCTTTTGGTGTAGAGAATTATAATATTCCATTATTCGGGCTGTACGGAGCCTGTTCAACCTGCGGTGAATCATTGAGTTTGGCGGCGATGACGATTGCGGGAGGTTTTGCGGATTATACGGCGGCAGTGACTTCCAGTCATTTTGCAAGTGCGGAAAAACAGTTTCGTTTTCCGCTTGGCTACGGCAACCAGCGTCCATTATCCGCGACATGGACGGTAACTGGAAGCGGTGCGTTTGTTTTGGCGGAAAAAGGCGGCAGGGTGCAGATCAGCGGATTTACAACCGGAAAGGTTGTTGATTTCGGGGTAAAGGATTCCATGAATATGGGGGCGTGCATGGCTCCGGCGGCGTGTAAAATAGAACCATAACAAAAAAGAGGCGTATTAACTTACTAATGGTTCTACACACAAACTATTAGAGGATATTTATAGCTGAAAATAGCTGATTCAGCAAAAATGGAGGTATAGATATGGCAGACCTAACATTAGAAAGGAAGATAAATGAGAAAGATAATATTATATTTATCAATGAAGAACATGAAAAATTTTATTATGAAAAGTTAGAAGAGGTACGCTATCAAGACGTGTATCACATGGCATTGTGTTATTGCCTGGGGATCAATAATGATACAAGAAAAAATGTGAACAGGATTTACAATTTTAAGAATGGGTGTGTGAAGCCCAAATGTTTACATGAGGGGTGGCAAACTGATGGAAGCCTGAAAGTGGTAAGATTGGCATTTAATCTTTATTGTAATGGAATACCAAGTATTAATACAGATAATAATATTAAAGAACAGATAGATGAATGTAAGAGATATACAGTGGAAGATTTATTTTGTTGTGCATATGCACCATATTTTTGGCAGGCAATACAAAGTCGTTATCCAGAATATACTGGCTAATGAATTGAGTATATGGGGAAAGTGAATAGAGAGCTACCAGATAATTGATAGACTATAGGGATACCCGTAAAATCAAGTATCCCTATTTTTATGAGATACTTCAGAAATAGAAGCACTGACAGAAAATGCCATTTATAGGATTTTGACGAAACGTGAAAATGAGAAAGTGAATGTGACAATCTTTGTGAAAAGATTAAATGACTATTTTCCGGTTACCTATACAAGAGAGCAGATGGAAGAGGTAATCTATGGACTTCTGGATCGATGGAGACAGGAAAATGAACAGGGGGATTAGGATGCATAAGATACAGTTTGATTATTTCAGGGGAATGGAAGCGGAGCAGTACAGCTTTTATCGTGTCCCAAAAGTTTTGTTTACTGCGGAATGTTTTCAGACACTTTCCTGTGAAGCAAAGGTATTATACGGTCTGATGCTGGACCGTATGAGCCTGAGCATTAAGAATCGATGGTTTGATGGAGAAGACAGGGTATACATTATTTTTACAGTAGATGAAGTAGCAGAACTGATGAACTGCGGGACACAGAAGGCTGTGAAATTAATGAAAGAACTTGACAGTGAAAAAGGAATTGGGCTGATTGAGAAGAAACGCCTGGGTCTTGGCAGACCAAATGTAATCTATGTGAAGAATTTCTTATTACAGGACATGAAAAGGGCTACGGAAAAGGAAAATAGTATATCAGAACAGCAGGGAAAAGTATCACAATTCAAGAATGGTGAAAATCACAATTCAGAAATAGTGAAAACCACAATTCAGGAAGTTCCAGAATCATCATCAAAGAATAATGAAAATCACAATTCTGGAATGATGAAAAAAGCAACTCAGGAATTAGGAAAATCACAATCTAATAAGACTGAAAAGAATGATACAGAGAGAAATAAGACTGATAGTATTCCATCTTATCTTATCAATCAGACAGATAAGGATATACAGGATGGGATGGATGTGATGGAAGAAATGAGCATTTACCGTCAATTGATACAGGATCATATTGAATATCAGTGTCATAATCAGAAAGAGGTAGATGATCTGGTAGAATTGATGGTGGAGGTCATGATGATGCCAGATAACAGTATGATCCGAATTGCAGGAGTAGACAAGCCAGTGTCCATTGTGAAAAATCGTTTTATGAAAATTAATTATTCACATATCGAGTATGTTATGCTGTGCATGAAGAAGAATACAACGAAAATCAAGAACATTAAAACCTATCTGATAACGGCATTATATAATGCCCCAATTACAATGAATAGCTTTTATCAGGCTGAGGTCAATCACGATTTGTTTGGCGGTACATAAAAAAACTATGTGACACAGTGATGCAAAGTGCAACAGAGATAAAAATACATAAAACTTTAATATAATCACATATTGACCATCATATACATTTTCAGTATGATAAAAGAAAAGCAATATGATGAGGAACAAAAAAGGGAGGAAGGTACATGTTGAGGACAGTAGGAAGATTGATATTAAAAATAATGGCAATTGTGTGTATCATAGGAATTGTGGCATTGCTGGGAATCCTGGATGTATTTCTACTTCTTGGGTATGCGCTGCATGGCCTGATACTGGTATGTGCGGGATTCATGGTGCTGATGATGATATTAGTCACGCGGGACTGGCAGACGGTTGGTGTAGTCTTTGCAATAGTAGCAGGAAGCAGTCTGGTGATGTTCTTTGGTACCGGTCTGACAACACTTATAAGGAGTATAGAATTTGGTCTGGCAGAGTTTGTAGGATCATGATTATTGAAAATGACTTTGTGTCACGATGGCATAAAGTAAAGATAATGAAATGTATTCAGTATGGCAAGAGAAACGAGAAGTCGCTGCAGAAATTCTGTGGCGATTTTTTGTACCCCTCAATCTGAATATGCTATATCTGTTTCAGCTGTTTTTCATATTTCGAATCTGTATGGCGTTTCATCTGTACTTCCAGATTGTCCAGAACCTGTCTGCGACCTTCTTCATCCAGTATATAAAACTGAGTAAGGAGCTGGTCAAGTAATGGGTAATCACTATATGAATACAGATTAAGAATCTGGAACATACGATTTTTCAAAGCACTGTTCGTATTTAGGGCAGAAAGAAGACCGTCAGTCTCAGATAAAGAGTCTGTTTTTGTCTGTGAGTAAGGATTTTCCCTGCATATCAGTTTTATATCAATGCCAAGTAGATGAGACAATCTCAGTGCGAGATCATATCGCATAGAGGAATCACGGCGGATCGATGTGTGGATGGTATTAGCATTTACACCGGCTCTGCGTGCTGTTTCTGCAACAGACCAACCTCTGGCGGTTATCGCATTTGCAAGATTTTTTCCATATCCCATAACAGTATCTCCAATTTTGAAAATAAGTATACAATTTATCCTACTATATAAGAGAGAATCCTACAATAAAAATTCTATGATTTTTTTATAAAAAGGAGCTTATTGTAATACTCCACTGGAAGCTTGGTCGATTTAAGTTACCGATGTCCAGATGATACGATCAATCTGATGTTTTAGTTTTGCCTTCCAGCTCTAGCCTTTCTTGTATTCCATATCCTAATTCTGACCACGGCAGTTTTCCGTGGCAGAAAGGAGTATTGAGATGAATGAATTAAAAAAAGTAGTTAATGCAGTTCTTAAACAGCAAAAGTTGAATCTTGCCCCCTCGACATATGATGCGAGAAAGAATTACTTGAAACATCTTGTCGACCATGGTGATAGTTTGGGCATTTCAGAACCTTGCCAGGAACTGTATGATTCCTATGTTTCCAATGCCACAACACCAGATCTTCGGTTCCAACTTTTTCATGCTGTACGTTTAGTAGATAAAGAAGCCGGAACGAAGGCATTTACACCAGACGGAAAGCTCTATAATGAGCCAGAAATCCCTTCTGCCAGTGAAGCAGAAAAGGGGTTTCAAAATATTTCTTTTCCGATCATGGACGGCAGGATCGATGCAGGTCTTCTGATCCGAAGGGCAGAAAGTGAGATGATTTATCTTCAGCTTTCAGCATCAACAAGCTGGCAGTATATGCAGGCATGGAGGGAACTATACACCTTCCTGTATCTTCGCGGGGACACCCTGTTTACCAGAGAATCCTGCAACGCTTTCGTTGCAGATACAAACCAAAAACATCAGAACGGATCCTTGCATGAATGGAAAAGAAAAATCCGACACCGTTCTGTCTGTGTACTGCTTGAAGTGGCAGATACCGGTTGTTTTCAATGGAAACTGTTCCTTTCTAAGAAAACACGCTGCTCTGATGATACTCTGGAAGAACTCCGCCAGCAGTATCTTACTTTCCTGCGAACCAGAAACTTCGAAAAGAAAACTATTTCTCTTTATGACTATGCCCTCAGATCTTTCATCGAAGGAACCGGAGTCCCTGATGTTAACGGACTCGGTGAACTGCAGCCTTCACACATTCAGTCTATGCTTGTCCTTTTGTCAGAACGGCTTTGTTTGAACAGCCGGGGAACTGTTTTTCCAATCATACGGCAGATCCTGTCATATCTGTATGCAGCCGGGTTTATTCCTGCAGATTTTTCAGGAATGGTCCTGACTCCCGCATATAAAAACACACATTTAAGGCCATATATAACTGCATCAGATGAAGAAAAACTTTTCCGTGCAATTGAGGAAGCTCCGCTTCGTACAAAAGCAATGATGCGGCTGGGACTCCGGCTCGGATTACGCGATATTGATATCTGCCGTCTCCGCTTCAGTCAAATTGACTGGAAAAACGACCAGATCATACTGGAACAGGAAAAAACCGGTGTGTCTATGTGCCTGCCGTTGCTTGATGATGTCGGAAATGCCATCATGGATTATATCCTGAACGAACGGCCTGCAGAAGCAGAAAAAAATCCATATGTTTTCGTGCGAATGCAGGCACCATATAAAAGGCTTGAATCCATGTACATGGTGTGCTCCAAACTGTTTGACAAGGCAGAAATCCGGACTGTCAACAAGGACAGCCGCGGAGTACATGTCTGCCGGTATACGCTGACGCACAAACTGCTTTTAAATAAGATACCGCATCAGGTAATTACAGACGCCCTTGGACATGTTTCCAAAGAATCAGACAAGCCATATCTGTCAATGGAAGAACAGATGCTAAAGGAATGTCCGCTTGATTTCTCCCAGATTGGGCAGAAATACTGGGAAGAGGGTGATCACTTTGTCTGATCCTGTTTTCCACAGCAAACTTTGTGCTGATTTTGAAGCCTTCATTTCCCAGAAAAGAGCATCTGGATACCCTTATAATACTTCAGCAAAGGTATTGGGCTATCTTGATGCCATGATTGCAGTTGATTATCCAGACTGCAATACCCTGTCCAAAGAAATATGCGATGCATGGATCAGGAAATGTTCACTACTGCATCAGAACACACTGCTCAGACGAGTAACTCCTGTCCGCCAGTTCGCCAAATATCTTGTAGGGACTGGAAAGTCTGCGTATATCATTCCCGGTGGAATACCAAGAAAACAGATTCGGTATGATGCACACATTTTTACGGAAGCAGAGTTAAAAGCATTCTTTGCTTCCATAGACCGCTGTAAAAAATCACCTTTTTCACCTTTACGCTGCTATGTAATACCTGTTATCTTTCGGCTCATTTATACCTGTGGTCTTAGAGCCTCGGAAGCCAGGCTTTTACGCACCGATGATATCGATCTTTCTACGGGAAAGATTTTTATCAGGGAATCCAAAGGATGGGAAGCCCGCATTGTTTTCGTCAGCGATGACATGCTGGATCTGCTATGTCGCTATGACCGTATCATCGGAGATACATATCCTGACAGAACAGCATTCTTTCCAAATCAGTCTGGAGATTATTACAGTAAATCTACTCTGGATGTATGGTTCCATGAATTCTGGGATCCGCTTCCAGAGGCAGTCATGACCAAAGGGAATCCGCCCAGAGTCCATGATTTTCGCCACTCCTACTGTGTTTACAGGCTGAACAAATGGGTCAGTGAGCATGCGGATTTAAATGCATTGTATCCTTATCTGAGTGAGTTCATGGGACACTCCAACTTTGCAGACACGGATTATTATCTTACATTGGCAGAACCATTCTACCCTGAGTTTGAATCACGTATGCGCCTTGTGAACGCTTCCATACTGCCGGAGGTGCCGCATGAAGATTAAAAAATCAGAGCTTTACTTTTATGAACTTCTCCGGGACTTCCTTCATAAATATCTGATCGTACAACGTAAGTTCACAGAGGCCACTGTTAAAAACTATACTGATTCGCTGGATCAATATCGCCAATACCTGCGCTCACAGAAAAAGATCCCGTTTGATAAAGTAGGATTTCACTGCTTTACAAAAGAAATGGTTTATGATTTCTGCATCTGGTTAAGAGACAGCGAGGCAAAAGCAATCAACACAATAAATCTCAGGCTTTCAGCAATTAAGTCATTCTTATGTTACTGCAGTGAAGAAGATGCCACGTTATCAGAATTATATCTGAAAGTGAAATCAATCCGCCGTTTCAAAGGGAAAACAGATCCTAAGCTTGAATACCTGAAACCTAAACAGCTTGAATCTATCTTCTCCTGGCCGGATACATCAACACGGAATGGGCGCCGTAATCAGTACTTCATGATTCATGCTTATGAAACTGGGGGCAGGATTGAAGAACTGGTCAACATGAAGCTGGATGATATCATTCGCAACGGCGCAAGTGTACAGATCCGGCTTCATGGGAAAGGGAACAAAACTCGGTATAATCCCCTTCCTACAGAAGTCCTGCCGCATCTGGATGCTTATCTTAATGAATTTCATCCAGACAGAAATAATCAGGAATATCTTTTTTATACGATCCATAATGGTCAGCATACGAAAATGGCTCCCAGAACAGTGAATTCTTTTCTCGCATCCTATGCAAAAGGACTTCATGAAGTTGATCCGTCTTTTCCGGTGGGGCTTCACTGCCATGTTTTTCGCCATAGTATAGGAATGGCAATGTTCAAAGCAGGCATACCTCTTTCTTATATCAAAGACTTTCTGGGGCATTCATCAATCGATTCAACATCAATCTATCTTTCCTACAATCCGGAAGAGTTTGTTCACTGGGCTGAAGGCATTGGAGCGCATACATTAAAAACTGTAAATCACTTTCTCTATTCTGAAAAAGAACCGGAACAGGGGTACAAGTATTGTGTTGGATTAATGAAGGCTGCTGAAAAATATGGTGACAGTCGAATTGAAAGAGCTTGCGAAAAGCTTCTGACCATTACAGTTCAGCCATCATTAAGGAGTATCATTACAATCCTTAAAAACGGACAGGATAAGTTAATATCTGATTCAGCATCCTCTGGTCAAACATGTCGTAAAAGAAGCAATGGTATTACCCGTGGCATTTCGGCATACAGAAACGGAGGTGAAGCAGAATGATTAATGCATCTACCTATGAGAAACTGAAGGCACTGAACTGCAGTGCCATGGCCGATGAATTTCAGAATCAGATAAACAATCCGAAATCTTATAATCTATTAGGATTCGAAGAACGCCTTGGACTTCTGGTCGACGCAGAATGGAACAGGCGTCAGGCAAACAAGTTAAAAAATCTTATCAAGAGAGCTACTTTCTCTGTCTCATCAGCATGTATTGAAGATATCGAATACCTTCCTGATCGTAAGATTGATAAAGCACAGATGCTTCGGTTTTCGACATGCCAATACATTAATGAAGGACACCATATCATCTTAAAAGGAGCCACTGGTTCCGGTAAAACATACATCGCATGTGCCTTGGGTAATGCAGCATGCCGTAAATTCAAAACAGTAAGATATATTAGAATGCCTGAACTATTAGATGAGTTGTCACTCTCCAAACAGGATGCCACTTATCGAAAAGTAATCAATGCTTACTGTAAGATAGAACTTCTCATCATTGATGAATGGTTGATTCGAAAACTGTCTACCCGGGAAAGATATGATCTACTTGAAATCATTGAAAAAAGAGTCAACAGCCCGAAAGGCTCCATGATTCTGTGTACACAGTACAATGATGAAGAATGGTATGGTCGCATTGATCCGGAGTATGACGAAGGAAGTCCTATAGCGGAGGCGATCATAGACCGCATTACAAACAATGCATATGATGTTCTCATTGAAGGAAAAGTCTCAATGAGAAAACGTTATGGCTTGAAAAATAAAACGGAAGGAGGCATTTCATGATGAAAGAATGTCCCTTCAATTTATGCAACAAGTGTGATATCTGGGTTGATTACCAGGTTGCATGTGTTGCATTACAGGAGGCGGAGGAACTGTGTTCTTCCAATTGGAAAGAAATCAGTTA
The DNA here is from genome assembly GCA_050944495.1 of Marvinbryantia sp. Classification (GTDB taxonomy): domain Bacteria; phylum Bacillota; class Clostridia; order Lachnospirales; family Lachnospiraceae; genus Marvinbryantia. The sequence continues at coordinate 178,019 of JBMNRF010000001.1, read as the reverse complement.
TCTGCTAGACCGGGTAAAACTACTTGAGGCTATGTTAACAGAAGCCGGAATATCTATACCTGAATAAGCATCATGCACTGATGACCGGAAAGCGTGCACTGTATCGGCGGAAGGTATGCACTAAAACACCGTGCAGTGTGCTCTGTCTGGTCGGTATATACACGTACATACGTTTGACAGACTTGGATACAATTTTAGAAGAGATTTATCATCTGAAATAGAATATGTTTTTGAACGAAAAATTATGGAATAAGATTGTGCGAAAAAGGGACATTTACAAAGTGTTATTATTTAAAAAATAGTAATTATTACTAATTTAATATTGACATTTTAAATTTCTGATATATACTTCTAATTAAGAATAAATCCTAATAAGGAGGGCAAATGACTAACAGAAGAAATACAATTCAGAAAGATCTTGTGAAAAATGCTGTATATGAAATGAAAAGGCATGTTACAGCAAATGAAGTATATGAATTTCTAAAAAAAGAATATCCTACCATTGGAAAAGGAACAGTATATAGAAATCTTGATATACTGTCAGAAGAAGGTGCTCTGAGAAAGGTTGAAGTGCCAGATGGAGCAAATCGGTTCGATATCACATTGAAAAATCATTATCATGTGAGATGTATAAAATGTGGTGAGGTATCGGATGTAGATATGGAGGAAATACCGGATTTAATGAAAAGAATTCATGATACGCATGGAATTGATTTTTTGGAATATGATATTTCCTTTAAAGGCATTTGTCCGAGATGCAGGGAGAAGATGAAGGAGGAGCAGAATGGATAAAAAAGCGATGTATAAGCTGAGTTACGGATTATTTGTACTGACTGCAGAGAAGCCCAAGAGGATAATGGCTGTATCATTAACACTGCAATCCAGGCGGCATCAGAACCTAATCAATTAAGTATCTGTGTAAATAAAGCAAATTATACACATGAAATGATCCAAAGAACCGGAAAATTCACAGTGTCAGTATTAAGCCAGAGTGCCCAGTTTGAATTATTTAAACATTTTGGTTTTCAATCCGGGCGGGATATGAATAAGTTTGAAACATTTGAAAAATGTGCAAGGGGCGAAAATGGAATTTACTATATCACAGAAGGAACAAATGCGTATATTTCTGTAAGTGTTAATAAAACAGAAGATTTGGGTTCCCATACGATGTTTATTGGTGAAATAACAGACATGGAAGTCTTAAGTGATATCCCTTCTGTAACATACGAGTACTATCAGAATCACATAAAACCTAAGCCACAGGCAGTAGGAAAAACAGAAGATGGTCAGACAATATGGCGTTGCAGGATCTGTGGATATGAGTATGTAGGAGAAGAATTACCGGATGATTTTGTATGTCCTTTGTGCAAACATCCGGCATCAGATTTTGAAAAAGTGATAAAGAAAGCGGAGGTAAAGGAAATGGCAGTAAACAAATACGCAGGAACACAGACAGAGAAAAATTTACAGGAGGCATTTGCAGGAGAGTCACAGGCAAGAAATAAATATACTTATTTTGCTTCTGTTGCAAAAAAGGAAGGCTATGAGCAGATGTCAGCATTATTCTTAAAAACAGCCGATAATGAGAAAGAACATGCAAAGATGTGGTTCAAGGAGCTGGCCGGAATTGGTGACACAAAAGAAAATCTGGCCGCTGCTGCAGAAGGTGAAAACTACGAGTGGACAGATATGTATGAAGGGTTTGCCAAAACAGCGGAGGAAGAAGGATTTCCAGAACTTGCAGCAAAATTCAGAGCTGTAGGAGAGATTGAGAAACATCATGAAGAACGATATCGTGCACTTCTTAAGAATATTGAAACTGCACAGGTATTTGAAAAGAGCGAAGTCAAAGTATGGGAATGCCGTAATTGTGGACATATCGTAGTGGGAACAAAAGCACCGGAAGTATGCCCGGTATGCAATCACCCGCAGAGCTATTTTGAAGTACATGCAGAAAACTATTAATGTGAATTGCAGATATGAATATGGGTATGTCTGTTATACGATACAATGAGGGGCGGAAATGAACAAACTGAAAACATTATCCGGAGCACAATTAAAGTATATCGCATTTACAACTATGCTCATAGATCATGTAAATAAGGCTCTGATTTATCCTAATTTGAATGGAGGAATATTGCTTGTGATAAGTGATATTTTTGACATATTAGGAAGAATAGCTTTCCCGATCTTTATATTTTTATTGATAGAAGGTTATTTCAGAACGACAAACAGGTGGAAATATTTAGGTATGCTTCTTTTGTTTGGAATAATCTCAGAAATTCCATATGACATGTTTACAACGGCATCCTATTTTGAGCCAAATGGAAACAATATTATGTTCACATTGGCTTTGGTACTCGTTATCATTTGGATCATAGATACATTAAAAGAAAAAATGGGAGTACGTTGGCGTATATTATGATATTTTATTTCCGCTGTAATCGTGGGAGCCGGATGCCTGAGTGCGATGATATTGGGATTGGATTATGAGTATCATGCAGTCTTAATTGGGTATTTTTTATATATTTTTCATAAAAAACCTGTTTGGGCAATTCCATTTTGCTTTTTGGCTATGTATAAAGAACCGTGGGCGTTATTGGGATTTGGATTAACCCTTACATATAATGGAGAACGGGGAAGGCAGAATAAGATTGTAAATTATTTGTTTTATCCAGTACATCTCTTTGTTCTGGGTATGATAAAAATGTATTTTGGATTTTAATAATACTTAAGAAAATCAGAATTAGGAGGATTAACTAATGAAATACGTATGTGATGTTTGCGGATGGGAGTATGATGAAGAGGAAGGATATCCAGAAGGTGGTATCGCACCGGGAACAAAATGGGAAGATGTTCCGGAAGATTTTGAATGTCCGTTATGTTCCGTAGGAAAAGATCAGTTCTCAGAAGTATAATAAATAACAATGAAAAGGAAGGACGTCAAGTATGTGATATAACGGATGACCTTCTTTTTTACAGAATAAAAAATGCACAAATTGTAGGGAGATGAATACTATGAGAGGTCTTAGCCGAAAATTATATCTTGATCTTTCTGTTCCAACCGAAGAGGATCAGCGTTCAGACCAGCAGCGCATTCTGGAAGCTTTATCCGCGGAGGGCGTGAAAGAGGAGGTTCATATTCCGGTTCGCATGTTGAGACAACTATATCCATTACTTGATCGTGCAGGTTGGAAAATAACCGTTTCGCTTTCCTGGAATGGAGAAAAATGGGAGCTGGTTGATATAGAAAGCGGAGATACAGCCAGACAGCATTATGGGCTGGCTGTGGATCTTGGAAGTACAACGGTAGTGGTGAGACTTTTAGATTGTAATAGTGGTGAGATATTGGGAGAAGAGAGCTGCTTTAATAAACAGATTCAGTGGGGAACCGATATTTTATCACGTATTTTTTTCTGCAAAGATGACAGGAAAAAACTGGAAGAGATACGGCTTGCTACAGTTGAGTCTATTATAGAGTGCATGGATAAGCTGGATGTAAAGCATCCGGTGTCACGAAAATGTCTGTCTATGGTAGTAGCAGGCAATACCACCATGATCCACTTTCTTTTGGGAATAGATGCTTTCTGTGTCTTTTATACGCCACATGCTGTTCATGCAGACCGTCCGGGATTCCAGCCGGCAAAAGATCTGGACATTCCGCTGAATGGTTATGTATATTGTTATCCGGCGAAGTCTAATTATCTGGGTGGTGACATCATCAGTGGAATGATTGAAACGGAATTATATAAAAAGGATGGAATCAGTGTTTTCTTTGACATTGGAACCAACGGTGAACTTGTGATAGGAAATAAAGATTTTCTTCTTTGCGGCGCCGGTGCGGCGGGGCCTGCATTGGAAGGCGGTGTAGTACATACCGGGATGAGGGCAGATGCTGGAGCAGTGGACAGCGTGAGGATAAGAGGTGGAAAAATCCATGTTCATGTAATTGGTAACTCTTCAGGAAAAATTAGCCCTAAGGGTATCTGCGGTTCCGGTATTGTCGATCTGATTGCGGAACTTTTTTTAGAAGGATGGATAGATATTCGTGGTAAGTTTTCTCCTGAAAAAACGAATCTTATTCAGAAACGAGAAGGTCAGCTTTGCATAGAATATGCTCCGGGTCTGTATTTTTATCAGAAAGATATCGACGAATTTATTCTTACCAAAGCCGCAGCACATATAATGGTTGAGATCATGCTCCGGGAATCTGGACTTGAACTGAATCAGGCAGATCGATTTTATGTAGCCGGCTCTTTTGGAAAATATGTATCTGTGGAATCAGCCATTACCATTGGGATGTATCCTGACATGGAACGGGAGAAGATGATCAATGCTGGAAATTCTTCGCTGGAAGGAGCACAGAAGCTTTTGCTGAACAAAGAACTTCTTGCAGATATTGATCAGATACTGGAAGAAATGACTTATATACAATTTGCGGAAGTGGATGATTTTCTGGAACAGATGGTAGCTGCCCAGGCCTTACCTCACACAGATTATAAAAAATATCCAACGGTCATGGAAAAATTAAAGAAAAGACAAAACATATGCTTTTATTGATCCGAGGCTGAGAAATCTGTCATGGTAAGCATATTCCAGATTTCTCAGAAAACAGAACAAAGGAGGAGACAAGATCAAATAAGTGGTTTATGGAGCGCAAGAGTGCGTAAAGATTTAACAAAGAAAACAGGATCTGCAGAAGAGCTGACCTTTCCCTTTGGCTTTTTTTAGATTAACATATAAGGGCATTACATCTATGTCCATGCAGTATTGTTATTGCTGCCGATAGGGCTGCAGGTAGTGGGCGAAAGAAGATTTCGAAAATTAAAGTAATGAATGATTGGAAAGTTGTTGTGGGAAACCGCAGCAACTTTTTTTGTAGAAATTTGTAAACTGCTGTCATTTTTTTATGTCTGATCCGTATATATATAGGGAGGAATAAAATAAAAAGAATTACATGAACGCAAAAAGGAAAAGTATCAGAAAAAAGGAAAGACAGATGATTTACAAAAAATACCATGGAATTTGTCAGATCTGTGGGACAGAAATATCTTATGAAGAGATGACAATCGACCACATCATACCACTGGGCGCAGGAGGAAAAAATGAACTGGCCAATTATCAGTGTACCTGCCGGGTCTGTAACAGTATGAAAGGGACAATGATGCTGGAAGACTTTTATATGCACATAACAGAAGTATTCTGGTATCTGACGGAGAAAAAATGTGGGAAAGAATTTACTGAGAAGCTATACAGGCTGATTCAAAATTTGTAGTATTTCTGTGAAAAAAAATCTCTGGGAGAAATCCCAGAGAATGTGTCATAACCCTTTGAAAAATGCGTTGAAATCAGTATCGAAAATTTTGGCAAAGGCAATTAATTCACTGACTTTGATGTTCATACGATTAGTTTCGATTTTGGCATAGGTACTTTTACTCATTTGGATGCCCATGACATTAAGCTTTGCAAGCACCTGTTCCTGAGTGAGCTGAGCATTATATCTGAGCTGTTGAATGTTTCTGCCTATATCCAGATCCGGTCTGATTTTCTGCATAGTGTTTGTTAATCCTTTGCGGGTTCAAAAATATATCTTTATATTAATATTAGGTCAAATTATGCTTAAAATGTTTCGCTATAACGAAACATTCGGAGAGAAAGGAAGAAATGAAAAAGAAAATTGTATTATTATGCGGAGCTTTAATGGTATTGTCACATTGTGGACAGACAATATCGCCAACAAAAAACAGAACAATGGAAGTAGTCAGCAGTATCAGAAATGGGATGGATGGACAGCAAAATGAATGGATATCAGTAGTATTGTATGACGATATGGTGAAAAGAGAAGAATGTGCGCAGGAGATTGTCAGAAAATATGAGAAAAATGGTTTCAAGCCATACTATTTTGTGAATACAGAAGTGGATAAATTAACGGTAACAGTATACCAAACAGAGAAGGATCAGGATGACTGTAACATATATGTTGAATTTGTGTATTTCCCAATAGGTCACCGAATTATTATGCAGAACAGACGGAAAAGAAAGAAGATCATTAATCTATGGTAAAAGATAAAGCAAGGTGTATATTATGAAATTTGCATAAAAAAGCAAGTTCTGATTGTAGTAATATGGCGAATATTGTATAATAAAAATGATGAAACAGAACTCTTATTTGTTACCAGAAAAAAGGAAGCGGGAAAGGGGGAAAGTAGTCATACAGCTTTTTTTCAGGTAACAGGGAAAGGAAAACAAATTGAATGAATACACCGGATAAGGAGGTGCTGGTTGTTTCAGATGAAGATGAGCAGGAATATCTGACAGATGAAATTGTGTTACATAATGAGAGAATTGAGCAGATTTTGCAGAGGCATGATAGCTGTAAGGCAAAAGTGGATGAATACCTGGCGAGACTTACCAATACAGAAGATGCGGAATGCGTAAAGGCTTTTTATACGGATACGGATGAGATTCTGGAAACCATGTTGCTTCTGGTATGTGAGTTGTTTTCCGGTAAGAAGATTCCGGTAAAGAACGGCGGTAATGAACTGGATAGAGAAGTTGAGTTACAGTTAGTAATTTGTAAAAAGAAAGCAGTATAAGGTAAAAGTCATCATCTGAAAAACAAGTGTAGTGTTATTCTGCTATCAGGGATAACACTACAGAACCTTTGAATAAGGAAATTCATAAAATAAACGTCTAAAGATCCGCAATCTGAAAGCGGATAATCTAAAAAACCGGGACATTTCACAACGTTATTTGTTGAGTTAAGTCCCGGTGTTTCTATTTATGTTGATTACATTTCTGGCAGTATTCCTTGAACGCAGTGGCATTGAATATCAATTGATCCATCTGTTCCTCAGAGAGGGCACCAGATGTGATAAGACTGGCAAATTTGGTGATAACGGTTTCCTGATGACTGGTCTGGATACTTGGAAATGCAGTCCGAATCGGAGAAAGCATTTCAGCATCAGAAAGATTGGTGAGTTGTAACAGTTCACTGACTGGAAAATCCAGTATAGATGCCAATAATATGATATTCGCCATGGAATCCAGTCGTCTTTGACCATGTTCAATCCGGTTAAGATAGGATGCACTACAGTTTGCTTCTTCTGCCAATTTGCGGATACTATATCCCCGTTGCAGTCTTTTTTCCCTTAAATACTGACCAGGGGTCAGATCAGTGGTAGAAGGAACAGTATCTTTATGATTATTAAAAGGAATGGAATGATCACTCATAATGAAAACCTCTATGATTGTATATGATATTTTGGTAAATATAAGTTCTTCTTGTGAACTTTACTATAACATATTTGTTGCCAAATGGCAACAAATACAAAGAAAAAATAACCAATTTGAAACAAATGGGTTGACGAAAAGGAGGTCTACAGATATACTCATAGTTAGAAAGTCTGCTGTAATGGCAGCATTTATTTTTATCTAAGTGTTGACAAATGGAAACAAAAATATAAAAAAACAAATCACAATGAAACAAAAGAGGAAGACAGGATGAAAATGAATGTAGAAAAAATCGTGGAATTAATGCAGAAAAGAGGATGGACACAGATCGAGCTGGCTGAGAGGGCGCAGATATCCCGCTCCTATTTGAGCAGGGTTCTTTCAGGCGAAAGAGATGGTGGAAGCACTTTTTTAATTGGGATGTCTAGGGCGTTTCCTCAAAATGATATTCGAGATTTTATCATTTTGGATCATAAAAAATAGTGGAGGATACCAGTGCCATGAAAGAACAGGATGGGAAGCACAGACAGAGAGTAGAATATTATTCGGAGCTTGCAGCTATGGATGTACAGGAGCTGGCTGAGTATCTGGCGCATCTGGCGGACATGGAAAAAATGCTCCATAATCGGGAAAATGATGTGATGCATGAGGTAGAATCTTTGGACAGTGCCATGGAACGTAACAGCAGAACACGTATTGTTGCCGGAAAAGTCATTGATGAGATGGAATCGACCTCACAGAAAGACAGACTGTATTATGCGTTGATGCGGTCAAGGCAGGATGTGGAAGAGCAGATCGAAGAAGTCATTGAGGAACTGGTGACAATATCACGGGAAAAATGCAAGATCACATTGCTGAAGAAATGTATTGCAAAGCTGCCAAAGAAAGAACAGGAAATAGTGAATCATATCTGTATACAGGGAGAAAAGTGGCAGGTATATGGAAAAATGGCCGGGCTTAGTGTGTCAACGATCAGCAGAATCCGGGGACGTGCATTGGAGCAGCTGGGAGAGATTTTCAGCGAGCAGTTACAGGAAGCCAGACGGAGTATGATGCTGAAGCTGATGGATGGGTATAGTACATATGAAGAATAAAAAGATAAGCAGGATTGCAGCAGCGGTTTGTCCTGGTATAGTCGGTGTGGGTTTAATTGTTTGCGGCGTGTATCAAGGCATAAGTGTACATGAGGAATACAAAAAAGGCAGGGATGAGTACATATATGCGCAGGTACATTTTATAGAATCCGATACAGAAGAAACGGAAACTGCAGAAGTAATAGAAGAAAAGAAAGCACTGCCGGTGGGAGTACCGGAGCCTCCGGAGGTTAAGTGGACAGAGGTGAAAGCAGTCAACCAGGATATTATTGCATGGCTGCAGATCCTGGCACTGGATATTTCTTATCCGGTGCTTCAGGGAGGGGATAATCAATTTTACCTGCATCATGATATGTACAGGCAGGAACTGTTTGCAGGAAGTATCTTTCTGGATGCAGCGAATGATCCGGACTTCCAGAATTATAACAGTATCATCTACGGGCATAATATGAGAGATGGAAGTATGTTTGCTAAGTTGAAAGATCTGCAAAATGAACAGATACTGCAGAAATGCCCGTACTTCTGGCTCATCACACCAGAAGAAAATCTGCTGTACCAGATATGTGCCGTGTACAGCACCCAAACGGGGAGTGAGACCTATACGATTCAGTTTGGTGATGCGGAGAAATACAAAGCATGGATGAGGAAAATGCAGGGGCAATCTACACTAGATGTCTGGGACGGGCAGACAGGAAAGATTGTTACACTTTCCACCTGTACGGGAGATAAGGCCGTAAGACAGGTAGTGCAGGGGGTAAGGATACTATGAAAAGTTAGAAAATGTAAATTAATATTAAAAAAATTAAGTCGAATAGTAGAAAATTTTATGATATACTTAAAAAAAATGGGAGTAAATGCATATTGCGAAGCTTAACAGCCATATTCCAGAATAAAGCGGTCACTAAATAGACATTAGCAGAACAATCCTTTATTCTGCGTGCTTACAGTAATCAACAGTCTGAAATCCGGTCAATGGGGCATTTATGCTGGCTTTAGCCTTTGCCATTGACTTGAGTGAAGATTGTGGGTATAAACGACCGTTTCATTTCGGAAAGCGGTCGTTTTAAAACGGAATAGAGAGCGCTGAGCTCCGTAAAATGCAGTAAATAAGTATGAGAATAATTTTCCAATCTATTAGAGTAATTGATTATGAGAATAATAAGATTTTTTATAGAGAAACACCCGCTACATTTTCTGAATATTTAAAACAATTAATAAATCACATAAGTGGCAATGATGCAGTTCGTAGCTATAAAACGCGTTCGGTTAATACGGAAGTAATAAGTTGCATATTGGAAATTATAAAAGAAAAAAACAACAGTGATTTAATTAATGCAAAAATAGAAGCTGTAGCTAGTAGATTACTTTTAAAAGAGCGTGAAGCACAACAGTCAATATCTCACTTAAATACTAATGTGCAGAAGGGGAGTTTAATACAGGCATTATTATATGATAGCGAACAAGAAAGATATATTTTCCTTTTAGCAAATGTGGAACATACGGATTTTGTAGATGATTCAGATTTTAGTTTTAAGTCAGGTTTTTCAAAAGATATGCGAAAAATATGGAAAACATGTATTTTTGAAATTGATTCTTTAGAATCCGATGTGTTTATGGCCAAGGTATATTCTAATACAGCCGCAAAATATTGGGTCAATGATTTTTTGGAATTAGAGCAAGTTGTGAGTGATGAAGTTAATACGGACAGAGCATTTAAATCAATAGAAAGTATGTTGAATCGAAATGTAAAAAAAGAGGCACCTAGGGATTATACTGTACTGAGAAATGCGTTAATAGCTTATTTTAGAAGCAAGAAGCAGATAGATTATGATGATATGATCCAAGATATATTAGTAGATTATGTTCCAGAAGAATTAGATGAGAGCAAGATGAAGTTACTAGTTGAAAAGGCAATGGAATTTCCTAGTAAACATAAATTCGATAAACAATTTAATACAGTATCATCTATTATAAATGCAAAAATCCGAAAAGTTTATGATGTATATCCGGGAATACAGATAAAGATAACAGATGCAATAAAAGATTTAAATGAGACAATTAATGCATATCGAGACGATGACGGAAATAAATATATAAAGATAAAAACAAATAATGAGGAAGTTTACAATCAATTTGCAATAAAATGAACAGAGGAGGTGCCAGTATGCTTGAAGAATTGATTCGATCAGTTGAAATTTTAAATGAAACTTTTTCAGAGCGAATAAAAGTATATGAGGCATCTTACAGTTTTAAATTAAATAATGCGCCGAAATATGATTATTTTTTCCAAATTCTAACTGCTATCTCATATAGGGATGTTATAAAGATTACTTTACAGGATGAAAATGATAGAATATTTGAATTTTCTTCGTTGGATGTTAAAGGAGAAAAAGAATACAATTCTTATTTACTTGAGACACTGGATGATGAGATAATCGATGTGAGAATTCACATAGATAAAAATATAAAAGAAGACCATTTTTCAATATATTCATATAAAGAATTTGTGAACGATTTATTGTCATTATCACTTGAAGAGGTTTTAGTAGCTTTTTCAAATTTACTGAAAGGCACTTCAAAATATCTGTATTTTGATATATATGATACTTGTGAGATTTTTATGACAAAAACAATGTTCTTTATTCCAAATGATAAAAAGAATTTTACCACAGATTTTTTTGATCGGAAGTTAAGATTGGATAAATGCAAAGATACATCTTATTTTTATAATTTGGATCGATATGAACTATTACCTGATGATTTTAAGATTACAGTGAATTATACGAATAATCCTTTGACGAGAATTTTTCAAAAATTATCGATGATATTATCAATCAGTTTTATTGCTTCTTCAGCAGAAATTAAGAAAAGCAAGCTAACTGGTATTGTGAATGGACAGCGTTCGATAGAGTATGTTTGTGACATAGAAAAAGTGAATGATAATAACACATTCTACAAGATATATGATTGGATTTATACTGATGGAAATGCTATTGATAAAGCTATTATAACAAGAAATGTTATAAGTCTTCATTGCAAATATACATCTATCATGGAACTAGATGATACTGTGATTGCTTCAATACAATCAAATTACAAGTTGTATTTAAAAAATAATGTAAAAGAATATTTGGAATTAAAAAATAAAGTTGCAGAATTCATAAATAATACATTGGCTAAAACAGGGGAATATGCAACTGCTTTACTCGATAAATTTAAATCAAACTTGATTGCAATTTTTGGTTTCCTTTTTTCAGTTATATTAGCTAATATAGTATCTGACCAACCATTAGATAATATATTTACAAGACAAATTACAGTATTAATGGAATCAGTGGTACTGGGGTCGTTTGTATATTTATGTATATGTTATGGTCAATTTCGTTTTGAAGTAAAAAAAGTTTATGAAAGCTATGAATATTTGAAAGCAAATTATGAATCTATACTAACAGTAGAAGATATTCGTGAAATATTTAATAATGATAAAATGTTAACGACAATGAAAGAAACGATAAAAAGGTCAGAAATATTTTTTGTAAGTGTTTGGATTATTTCACTAATAGGGGCAATATTTGTTATTGAGTATCTAAGTAATGCGCCGACTTCTCCAATAGTGAAAGATCTATTCTTGAAAATTGTAAAATGACATAAGGAGTAACTAAAAGCCAACCAACTTATTTTAAGATGGTTGGCTTTTATAAAAACTGAGAGAAGGTCAAAGACCTTCCCCCCTTCAAAAATAAATCTACTGAGCTTGCGCCCCTTCACACTATCAATCTGACAGCTTATGAATTATAGCATTTAATTCTCGTTCTGTCAACACTATTTTAAAATAAATTCAGTCAAATTGCAACTAGAAAATATGAGAAATTTTCAAAGCATCGTTAATGGCATCCAGGACAGTTCCTTTCACATTCCCAATAGAAGCAGTCATATCAATTCGTTGAATACTTACATTTTGTAATCGTAAAACATTAGTCCAACGTTCCATGTTTTTAAATCCATAGACTTTTTCAATTTTAACATGATATTTTTGCGGTGAATCAGGTTTTTGGGAAGACAATGGAACAACAAAAATACTGTCGGCAGTTTTTCTTAAAATAATTGCAGGATGCCTCCCACCAAATTCATTTCCAATATTAAATCCAAATTCAATCCAGACAACAGTACCACGTTTTAGCATGTCTTTTTTATCACAAGTAAAATGAGGTTCGTTGATAATGATATCCGTTTTTTTGTGAATCCACTGCATGTAATTATGAGAACGTTTAATATCATTAGCATTTTTCAGATCAGTTTTAGAATATAATTCGTCAATTTTTGATTTGGCTGATGAAGTGCTTTCTTCCAATTCGTTTTGGGCTATAATCTTCATAGTATATTCCTCCTTTCTTCGTTTTGTAGAAATAACTGTGAGTTTTATTCTATCATATATTTTATGCATCAACAATAAAAAAGACTATTTGCAGTTCATTTTTATTTATAAAGTATCAAAAAGTGAAAACATATGAAAATATGCAGAAACCATTCGAAACGGATGAGTATTGAATGGAAATAACCACCTGTGTTACTGTTAAGATGCAAAAAAAGAAAAAGCAGAAAAGACCTGCAAAGTAAGATCGATCATAACTGGTCGGTCTCTTTTTTTGCTTAAAAACTGGCGGGAAACGAGGTGAAGAGAAAAAAGCCGAAAACAAAAACAGGAGGAAAAGTGAATATGAAGAAAGGAAAAGAGGCAACATCCCTGTTGATGGCGGTGGTTATGTCAGTCTCAAACCTGTTATCCCCTCTTCCGGTCATTGCTGCGGAGCAGATTCAGACGGAACAGATGGAGCAGACAGAAGAACTGACAGAACAGTCAGAGACAGAAACCGACAGTGAAAGTGAAATGCCGGTACAGCTTTATGAGGTGCTGTTAAAAGAGATGGATGGATGCACATATCAGTATGACCATGCGAAAGTGAAGGAAACTTCAAATAAGTCGGTAATACTGGCATATGCACCGGAGGAAGCGGTCAAGATAGGCATTACAGCGAAAGACGGTCTCCATGTAGAACAGGTTCAGGTTTTAGCGGAGAAAGAAGAGATTCCATGCAGCTGGAAAGAAGATGTTTGCGAATTTCGAATGCCGGAAAAGAATGTAGAGCTGCGTGTAACCATAGAAGAAAATCCAGATGCCAAAGAGACAGAAACGGAAAGTAACCTGACGGAAACTGGACCGCCGGAAGAGGAACAGACAGAGAAAAAAGTGCTGGAGGCTGAAACCGAAGCAGTGACAGAGCAGCAGACAGAGACGGAAACCGAAGCACATCCAATACCGGAACCATCCAAAGAAACAGATGCACAGACATTACTGCCGAATACTGGGAGCATTGAAGTAGTAGAGGCACTGTCTATTCCGTATGATACATGGGATTTTGACCCGGAGAAAGATTTCCGTAACATTCCATATGAAGCAGACGGTTATGAAATTACCCTGATATCAGAGAATATTACCTATGATAAGCCGGGTAAATATGAGACTGTGTACCGGGTAGATAAAAGCAGTGAGGAGTACTGGTTTGTCGTACGTCCGATTCTGGTGGAAGATCCTTCTGAATCTGAGCCTGTCACAGAATCCGAAACAGAAACTATGACAGGGGCAATAGAAATTCCGGTAACGGAAGCTGAATCGGAAACCGAAGAACAGACAAATATTCTGACGGAATCAGAAGCAGAAACAGAGACAGAGACTGAGACGAATACGGAAAAGAAAACGGCAGAAGAGACTTCAGCCAGTGAAAGAACGGAAGTATCGGAAGACGAACTGTACCGTATGACACTTCCAGATCCCGGCGAAACAGTTACCTTAAAGAAGCGTACAGTCTGGAGCCAGGACCAGAAGTTTGATGTGAAAGATTACCATCCGGAAAGCGCCATGCTTGACAGAGCAGACATTGTGTGGCTGAAAGGGGAAATTGACTACAGTGGAGAGAACATCAGTGAAGTGACCTATCAGGCCACGTTACAGGAAGACCCAGCTTATCAGTGGTATGTTGTTGTGCCGTTTGCGGTGACGGATAAAAAAGAAGATGCAGATACAGGATCTAACGATTATGACAATATTTTTTATCTGGAATCCTATGGTGACACATCCCATGCTGGAAAGCTGCCAACCTATATCGGTGAAACAGTACAGGGTGAGGGGATACATGTAAAGGCTGGTCAACCATTCCAGTTGTTAGATGTAAACCTGGATTATGACTGGGATATATTTGGCATGGATCTGTTGGATGACGGCGGATTTGATGTATCCAAAACAGGAACGTATACTGTTATTTATGAACTTTATGCATGGAGTGATTTAAGCCAGACGTTTAAAGTACAGTGTCAGGCCACGGTAGAAGATGCAGAACAGGAAAGTGGGACCGCAGTGGTACATATAGTATCCGGTGAAGTGGAATGTCTGGTAACGGAAGCAGGTGGCAAAATCAGTCTGGCTAAGTACGGGACAGATTATACAGGAAAAGCACAGATGCTGGAACTGACAGCCAGATCCCCGTATGGACATCAGATTACACCAAAGGTAACCGTATATGAAGACGGTACGGTGGCAGATGGTTGTGTGCTGGAACAGAACATGACAGAAAATGGAACAGTCTATGTGATGGATCTGAAGGAAGGACATACCTACCAGATTCTGGCAGATGTAACAGGCTATGAAGATACCGGCAAAGCAGACAAGCGGAGTGATGAATGGGTATGGGAAGATGGCATGGAACTTTCTTCCATGCGTGCCTCAACTTCCAAAACATGGTCTGGAAAATCAACTGTAGTGAAATCCCTGCAGACCTATGGGTCAGATTCCGGGGCCTCTGCGGTAGGAGCGAAGAGTAAAGCCCATGTAACCCTGCAGTCTTCCTTACGGACAAAGATCAAGACCTGGATCAAAGAGACGCTAAAACTGGATATGGAAAGCGCAATTCCGACCAAGATGGATGTGAAATGTACCACACCGGGATCTGGATACGGACACTGGGGTTGGTATACATCCGGGGCACTCAGCCAGTGTTGTAGCGGAGCAACCATGAAAGCAACGCTGATGACGGACAAAAATAATAAACCAACGAAGATCAAGCTGACAATGACTTTAAAGGGCGCCAATGGATTCCAGACTTTTGGAGGAACCACCTATATTAAGGTAGAAGAAGGCGGCGGCACTTTAACCCTGAAAAAACGCAGTGCATCTGACAATCTGGTAAAGACTTTTTCAGATATTCAGGTAGACACTGCTTTTGTCATTTATGAGGATGAGGCATGCACCAAACAGGCAGCTGATGTGGACATTTCCCCGTCCTCAGCTTCTGCAACAGAAGTCTCCCAGGTGGTAGAACTGGATGAGGGTACCTACTGGATCGTGGAGACAGCCAGAATGCCTGGACATGCATGGGATACCCACAAATATAAAGTAACCGTGAATAACGGGGAAAATACCAGTCTGACGATTACCAACAAACCATTTTATTTTAATGGCACATTTCTGGTAAAGAAAGATAAAAAGACTCAGACTCCACTTGCCGGGGCTGTTTTTCAGGTAAAAGGAACACGTTCTGGAAAGGCAGTCGGTACATGGTATTTTAAAACAGACTCAGACGGAAAAATCAGTTATGACACAGCGCATTATCTGGCTGCATGGAAAACGCAGAAGAGTGATGCCCTGTACCAGATCAATGATACGGTGGGCGTTGGGCTTCCAGAGAGCACAGTTCTGACTGTAAAAGAAGTGGAAGCACCGGAAGGGTATGTATTAGACAGCCGGGAGTACAGCGTGGGGGTAAGTGACCACACAGACGGAAAAGAATTACAGGCAGTCAAGCTTACCTGTACCCCATTAAATGTAACCAATGATAAAGATGAAGGCTATCTGTATCTGGAAAAAACGGATCAGGTGCTTGGCACAAAAGTACCGGAACCATACAGCTTAAAAGGAGCGGTGTATGGGGTCTATGACAGCACCGGAAAAAGAGTGGCAGGTCTGACCACACAGGAAAATGGTAGGACAGAAACCATTGCAATCAAGACCGGAACCTACCAGATCAGGGAGGAGACGGCACCATCCGGGTATCATATATCGGATGAGGTGGTCAGTGTGACGGTGACAGCTGGAAATACAGAAAATGCACCGATTGCAGTACATGTGACAGAAAAACCAGAAACTGGGAAACTGAAAATTATCAAGGCACCGGACGAAAAGGAAGATCCGAAAATCTGGGAAAAACGTGATTTATCTGAAGTAGTGTTTGAACTTACCTATGTGGCAGATCCAAGTATCAAAGTACGTATCCAGTTAAACGAAAAAGGGGAAGGCATGGCAGAGAACCTGTATTTTGGTGACTGGGAGCTGACAGAGATTACACCGCCGAAATACCATAAGCCAATGGAAAAAGAGATCATCACCATTGATGAGGAAAGCGTATATGAGGCTGAGATTGTAAACCATTTAAAAGAGGCTGCCATTGTGATTGAAAAACGGGATGCAGATACGGGAAACCTGATTACAAGAGGCCAGGCCACATTCCAGATCCTGGACGAGGCGGGAAAAACAGTATCCCTTCAGGTGAAAGGCAAAAAAGAAAAGACCGATGCCTTCCAGACCGCAGAGGATGGAACCGTGCAGTTTGAAGAAACGCTTTCAGCTGGAACGTATACCATCCACGAACTGATCCCGCCAAAAGGGTATCAGCGTGCAGAGGATGTAACGGTGGAACTGACTGAGGAAGGGGATCTGGAGCATCCGGTTGTCGTGGCCGTGACCGATAAACGTGCACAGTATACACCGGTAAAAGTGAAAAAGCTGGACGCAGACAGTCAGGAAATGGCCGGTGTCGGATTTACTTTTGCGATCCTTGCAGAGGAAGACATACTGGACGGATCAGGAAAAGCCTATCCAGGATATGAAAAAAATGCTGTGATTGAAAAGATCCGGACAGATGAGACAGGCTGGGCGCAGATAACGAAGCTGCTCTACCCTGGAACCTACCGTATTGAAGAAACTGAGGCTGCAGATCATTACCAGTTAAATACAAAGCAGAAACTGACCTTCAAAGTAGTGGAAAAAGAACCGGAAAAGGAAGGGGCAGACTGGCAGACCGATATTGAGATACTGGGCGGTTTGGAAGATCTGGTCTTTTCCAATGATCCGGTGAAGCGTCCAATCCGGGTGAAAAAGACAGATGCCGTAACAGGAAGCCCGGCGGGGGCAGAGTTTGTATTTGAAATCAAGGCAGATGAAGTGAAAGACGGAAGTGGCCATACCAGAAAAGGGTATGAAAAAGGAACAGTCGTTGATACGATTACTACCAATGAAGAGTCTGTAGCAGAATCCAAACCACTTTATACCGGAACTTATCTTGTAAAAGAAATCATCCGTATCCGGGGATACCTGCTTAGTGAAACAGAATATCCAGTGCAGATCACAGACGGGGAAAAGACAGGGGAGCCGGTGGAGCTTGCCATTTCGGATGAACCGATGAAGAAAAAGGTGCAGGTTACAAAAGTGGATGAAGAGACCGGGAAGCATCTGGGAGCCGGATATGTCTTTGAAATTACAGCAAGTGAAGATATAGCAGACTGTGCCGGAGAGACTTACGTAAAAGAAGGGGAAATTGTAGACCGGATCACCACGGATGAAGATGGTATTGCGGTATCCAAAGAGTTATTCCTGGGACATTATTACGTACAGGAGACAGAAGTGCCGGATGCGGGCATGGCAATCAATCCAGACCGGTTTGAATTTGAACTGACTGACGAACTGGATGAGGAAGGAAATCTGTTGAATCCGGAAGACCAGACCATGATCCTGCCTCTGGATGATATTAAGGATAAACCGACTGCGGTAAAGATCCGAAAAACTGACAGCGTAGACGGCAAAGTATTATCCGGCATTACGTTCCGGGTGAAGGAAGCCGATGCAGAAGATGCGGAAGACCAGCTTTATGTGACGGATGAAAATGGAGAAATCCGTGTGCCATACCTGAAAAAGAACGGCACTTATATGGTTGCGGAAACAGCAACGATCCCCGGCTACAACCTGAACACAGAGACCTATACGTTTGAAGTGGATGAAAACGGGCTGATTGATGGAAAAGCAGAATATGAGCTGGAAATCACAAACCAGCCAAATGTGGTGCAGGTATCAAAGACCGACATAACCGGGGAAAAAGAAATCCCAGGGGCACAGCTGAAAATTACCTCTGCGGAGGATGATGCAGTCATGGACGAGTGGACATCTACAGAAGAACCGCATTTCGTATATGGCATGCCTGCTGGAACTTATTACCTGACAGAGACTTTGCCGCCGAAAGGGTATGTCACATCGGAAACCGTGATGTTCGAGGTGACAGATTCACTGGAAGTGCAGAAAGTAACCATGCAGGATGAAGTTACAAAGGTACAGATTTCCAAGAAAGATATCACCACGAAAGAAGAACTGCCGGGAGCATCCCTGGAGATCCGAAATGAGGACGGTGAAGCAGTGGAAAGCTGGGTATCCACAGAAGAGCCGCATTACATAGAAATGCTGCCTATTGGAACCTATACCCTGACGGAAACTGCAGCGCCGGAATACTATGCCAAGGCGGAAACAATTACCTTTGAAGTAACGGATACCAAAGACATCCAGAAGGTGGAGATGCTGGATGAAAAGATCCGGGTGGCAGTCAGCAAGAAAGATATCACTGGCAAAAAAGAACTGCCGGGAGCCAAATTAACGGTCAAAGATGCGAAAGGCAATCAGATAGAAGAATGGGTATCGGAAGAAACCCCGCATGAAATGAATCTGGCAGCCGGAGAGTATACCTTGATCGAAGTGACCGCACCGGAAGGCTATGAAGTGGCAGAAAATGTGACTTTTACGGTAACGGATTCGCTGGAAGTGCAGCCTGTTACCATGTACGATGAACCAAAGGATACGCTGGTAGATCTGACTGGAAAGACGAAGACTACCACAACCGGAGGCGGCACCCCGTCTTCCTCAGGCGGTGGAAATGTCATAGCGCAGATGGTACAGACCGGTGATATAAACCGTTATCTCCCGGCGTTTGTCCTGATTCTTTCAGGCGTTGGCATGGCAGGGATCTGTCTGTTACGAAGAAAAAAGAAGAAAGACTAAAAAGAACAGGGCTGGCCGGAAACGGCCGGCTCTTTTAGCTGGAAAGGAACGATAACTGTGACAATTAGAGTAACACTGGAAGAACTGCTGGAACTGATTTGGAATCTCCCGGAAGACCAGATCCTGGAGATCGAATTTGGCGGTGAAGATATATGCAGAAATTAAAACAGGTGAGGGTCAGGCTGGAGGAAGTACCTTCTTTGTTTGGGGACAGAAGAATAGCAAATGTGAAAGACGCCATTTACCTTTTGCCTTTTTGTACCACAGACAATGGCTATGTATTTATCCCTGCCGCTGCCTCTTACAGTTGGTCTGGCAGGAATGGCAAAAGTAACGGGGCACGATGTAGCAGGTAATCTTCTGAAAAAGTATCAAATTACAAAGATGCCATCCTGTTTTTACAGTCCGTCCCCACTGACGGAAGAACGGGACCGGTATTATCTGGAAGAACCAGAGAAAAGCGTAGGGAAGAAAAACAGCAGAATAAAGCAGGTATACCTGCAGATGGAAGGAGGGACAGAAGATGGGCTGGATCGGGAAATCCATGCTGGACTTTAAAGAAAAAAGTGTGAAATTATATCCGGTTCCGAAGCGGGTGCAGGAACTGATACCGGTTCACCGGATATCAGAGGATGGGATTTTTGAACTGGAGAAAAAACCGGAGGATGCGGAAAAACTGTATGACAAAGCATACTGGTTTGAGGACGCCAATTTTTCAACCATGGATGACGATGGAAAAACAGAGTTTCTGAAATTGTGGTGCAAGACTTTAAATTCCCTGAATGTATCTTATAAAATCCTGGTTATGAACGTAAACCGGGACATGGAAAAAGTGAAAGATCAGGTATTCCTGAAAAACGAAGATCCTGAGTATGAAAAGCTTACCCGATCCATGAACCGTCATATGGAACAGATTCTGATGGAAGGGCTGTCCGGGATGGAGCAGGTCAGGGTTCTGGTTATCAGCTGTAAGCGGAAAGATGTGGATGCAGCCAGAAACTTTTTCCGGAGCATTGAGGGAAACCTGCAGGTGAATTTCCGCACCTTAAAAAGCAGGCTGATTTCCATATCCGGGATAGAACGGATTCGGATGCTGCATGACTTTTACCGGTGCGGGAAAGAAGCGGAATTTCAGTATGACTGGGATACTCTGAAAAAAGGAAAGCAGGACTGGCATGATATCATCAGTCCGCACGTCATCAAACACGGGCAAAACGAATACGGGGAATATGACGGAAGCTGTATCCAGATGGACGGACGTTATGTGACGGCATTGTATCTTCCGGTATTCCCTGCATCCTTAAACCCGGATGTGATAAAGCGGCTGACATCCGGTACCTACCATCTGATCCTTACCATGGATGTGGCGGCAGTACCGATGCAGTACGTGACGAAAAGGCTGGAAGAGTTATTGATGCAAAATGGCAGGGCTATTGAAAAACAGCAGGAAACGAGAAATAAGCAGCATGCTTATTCCAGTGATATCACGTATGAAAAACGGCAGGAAAAAGAAGAACTGGAATCCTATCTGGATATTATACACGATAACGATGAAAAAATGTCTTACGTTGCTCTGTATGCGGTGCTTTCTGCAGATACACGGCAGGAACTGGAAAACCATCTGGTAGCGTTCCGTGCTACAGCGGCAGAAGAAAACCTGATGTTTGAACCTGCTTATTACCGGCAGATTGAGGTGATCCAGACGGCAATCCCGACCGGAGCAAGGTATGTCACGGATATGCAGCCGCTCTTTACCCAGCCAGTCAGTGCCCTTACGCCATTTATCGTGCAGGAATTATACATGCCGGGTGGAATCTATTACGGCGTGAATCAGATCAGTAAAAATATGCTGATCGGGAACCGGAAAATGTTAAAAAACGGGAATGGGTTTACCCTTGGAGTTACGGGCGGTGGAAAGTCGATGGACGTCAAAATAGAAATGATGCAGGTGCTGTTAAACACAAAAGATGACATTATCTATGTCGATCCCCAGAATGAAAATGAAGAATTTACACCAAAGTTAAAAGGTGAGTTTATCCGTTTTGGGTCAGCTACAGGTCATCATGTGAATCCGCTGGGGCTGGATACCTGGAAGTACATGGACACGAAGCAGACCTTTATCCGGGATAAAGCGGAACTGATGCAGGCTGTGTTTTCCATGATTCAGGGTGGAAGTTTGTCAGCGCAGGACAAATCCATTCTGATCCGGTGCGTGCAGAATATCTATAAAAATATAGATCCGGTCAAAAGAAAGCAGGTACAGGCTCCGACCTTACGGGAATTTTCCGAAGAACTGGGAAGACAGCCAGAGAGCAATGCAAGGGAACTGAAGCTGGCACTGGAAGCATGGATCACAGAGCCAATGGACATTTTTGCAAAACAGACCAATGTAAATATCCATAAACGGCTGACGGTATTTGGGCTGGCAGATCTGGGAGACGAGCAGAAAGGCATCGGAATTCTGATTTTATTGGAACTGATCCGAAGCCGGATCGCAGAAAACTGCAAAAGAGGAGTTGCCACATGGCTCTACATTGACGAGTTTCACAATCTGGTTGCGGATGAGTTCAGCGCCAGACGGCTGCAGAAAATCTGGAAAGAGGTACGAAAACTGGGCGGCCTTTGTACCGGAATTACGCAGCAGATCGTTGACCTGATGCAGTCGAAGGTGGTGGAAACCATGTTAAGCAACAGTGAGTATCTGTCACTGCTGTCCATGGGTGATGCGGAACTGGATATCCTGCAGGGGATCTTTGATGTATCGGACAGCCTGTTAGAATATGTCCGGAATGCACCGCCGGGAACCGGGCTTCTGAAATTTGGTGAGAAATATATCCCAAGGGATGGACGGCTCCCCAAGGACAGTGAGCCTTACAAGATGTTTAACACCAACTTTCATGAAAAAGTACAGGAAGAGGAGGAACGGAAAAATGCAGTATGAAATCGGGATCAGCCGATATGGGGACAATAAAAAGAATGTATGCGGGTCTGCATGTATCATCTTTAATGAAAATATGAAGGTGGAAAATATCAGGATTTTGAGAAGCAGGGAAGAGGAGCTTTATGTAGCCATGCCCCATTACAAAGATAAGGAAGGAAACTATCAGGACTACTGTTTCCCAATCACAAAAGAATTTCGGGAAGAACTGTATGGAAATATCTTAAAAGCTTATGAATATACCGGACAGTCGAAGAACAGATGGTATCAGTTTAATGTTGATGATAAGTCAGCAGTGAAATATGAAGCGAAAGCATATCTGGTAGAAGATCCGCAGTCCATGACGAAGGGCATAGGAAGCGTGGTCATGGATGGCTGCTTTGCATTTTCGGGAATTACCTTAAGGAAATACAACGGACCAGAAACAGATCCGGATACTGGTGAGAAAAAGGAGTTGTATGTAGCATTCCCGGCTTATCCAAGCGGCCAGTTTACGAAAGACAATAAACAGATTTATAAAAATCATTTTTATCCTGTTGATTCCATGACGAGAAGGCTGGTGACGGATCTTATGATGAAGGCATATCAGGAGGCTGTGAAAGGACGGGACCATCCGGAACAGAAAAAAACGCCGGAAAAAAATCAGCCAGAGAAAAAGGAGGGGAAGATTCGATAACAGGTGACAAAAGATGGAGATACGAACCAGAAAGGAGACACCAGAGGTAAGGTCTTTTCAGTTGGACATCCGAAAAAACGGGGATGCATTTACCGGACTGTCCAGAAAGGAACGGCAGATCTGGAGAAGATACAGCCCCAGGAAAAGACAGCGGATATTAAAAAAAGCAAAAAGTTATGCAGTGGCCCCGAACAATCAGGGAATGGCAGACAGGCATGAGCCGTCAGCAGGAAAACAGCGGGTACGCAGGCCGGTACAAAAAAGACTTTATCTGGAATCAGAAAGATATGGGCTGTCAGAAAGAGGGGATGTGCAGACTGGTACGGTCAGGCGAAGACGGACTGCTAAGCAAAGATATGAGTATTCAGACACCAATATGAGGAAAGTCACAGGCAGTATGCCGGGAGCCATAAGGAATGCAGGGCAGGCCAGACAACAAGGCAGTGAAAAGACAGATGCCGTATCCGGATATCTTGACAGAAATAAGCAGAGACAGAAAAAAGTTATACATAAAAAATCCAATAGAAAGCAGAAGCCGGATATGCAGAAAGACAGAAAACAGCAAACCAGATCTAAGAAACGGGAACAGCGCCGGATGTTCCATTACATAAGAAGGACTCTGAACAGGGAACAGCAAAAGGAGGATGCAAGGGATCTGGAACAGAACAGGAGCTTTATAGAGGAGACAGAGAAAACTGCCAGAGCCGGGGGCTATATGCTGGGAATTCCGTTACGGTTCCTGAAAAAAAGGGCAGTATCGGTAAAACACCTGAAGGAATCTGGGATGCGTACGGGCATGGCTGTCCTGGCAGCACTTGGCGGGGCAGCTTTTCCACTGCTTCTTATCTTGGTTCTGATGATGATGGCAGGGATGTTTCTGGCATCGGATGAGGACACGGACCAGTCCGTTGGAAGTTCCAATGGGGAAGCCATTGCAGCATATGCAAGGGAATGGATTGGAAAAACCCGTTATGTCTGGGGCGCAGGGCGTGGCGGTAAGGATGACTGGATGGATTACGCAGACTGTTCCTCTTTTGTGAGCGGTGTATTTTCCCATTTTGACCATGACATTGGTTCGACTACCTATGCAATGGAAGTCTCCGGCGGGACTGTGATTGCTACCAATGGAACAGACCAGGCACTTCCGGGTGACCTGATTTTATTTTATTCAGGGAGCATTTCAACAAATGCCAGCAGCCATGTGGCAATCTATTCCGGAAACGGAAATATGATCCACTGCTCCGGTGGCCCGGAAAATTACGATGCCGCCCATGCCGGGAGAGGCGTCTGTGAGAGCAGCGTGGCTTCAGACGGACGTCCTTATCAGGTGCGGAGAGTAGTGGACAGTGACATTCTTTCCGCACAGCAGCTGCTTGAGACATTAGATGGATATGCTTCTGAGATCCGAAAGGGAAACTGGAATTATGGGTATGACAATGCAGAATCCTTTGAAGAGGAAAAGAAAGGAAAACGGATGCTGACAGAGGCACAGATGGTAACCTGGGCGCTTCGGGATATGGGCGTGTTTGACGCAGGGGATGGTTTTACCATGCAGGAAAATGGAAGTATCAGCTTTGCTGGTGGAGGATCGTCTAAAATCCGAAAATACTGCGAGACCATCAGCTGTTACAAAACAGTATCCCAGTTAAAGAAAGAAGATACCCTGCAGATGGGTGACATCTGCCTGTATGCGGACCACATCAATGTCTATGCCGGGGATGGAAAATGGTACGATGTGAAAAACGACAGCGGAAAAGTCGTTTCTATCGGTCCGCTTCAGAAAAGTCAGTCAGAGAAAGTCAGCCAGATTTACAGGCTGAAAGGGACTGCCGGGGCAAGCGGGAAAGAGCTGGTAAAGGTCGTGAAAGCCTATGATAAGGAAATACGGGAGGATATCAAAAAAGGGAAAAGCTGGCATGCGTCAAGGCTGTACGGAGCGGGAAGTTTCCAAAAAGCAATTGCGCCGGATGGAAATAAACGCCTGAACGGGCCAAGGCTGGTATGCTGGGGGCTGTATGACCTTGGAATCCTGGAGTATGGACAGACGATTTACTGGAGTGCCGCCGGAAAGCTGGTGATGAACGACACGGTAAAAAAAGAACTAAAGGAAAGCTGCAAGATTCTGGAAGTGAAAAAGTCAGCAGGGAAGCTGGTAAAAAGCGGACAGTTAAAAGCAGGGGATATCTGCTTTTACGGAACCAAGATGCAGGCAGCCGTCTATGCCGGGAAAGGCAAATGTTATACCGTACCGGGAGCAGGGGCACAGAGTATCAGGGTGCAGTCACTGGGACCGCAAACTCTGCCGTCTGGTATCATAAAAGCCATTATCCGGATCAATGAACCGGTAACAACCGGTGGAATTGGAACCGGAGGGCATAAAGTGGACGGGACAGGCTATACACAGGCGCAGCTGGAACTGATCTGGGCGATTGTGGCACAGGAAGATAATGGAAGTTACGAAGGATCTCTTGCCGTCATCAGTACCGCCATGAACCGGGTGGATTCCCCAAGGTGGTCCTACTGCGGATCGAACGCCCTGCAGCAGCTGACCGCACCGGGTCAGTTCTGCTACAGCATAGATACTTACTGGCAGGCAAGGCTGGGAGGCAACGTGCCGGATTACACCAAAAAGGCGGTGGAAGACTGCCTGAAAAGAGGCATCCGGAATCATCCGTACACCTGTTTCCGTTCTACCAGAGGAAGTGAAACAGGGGCGAATGCGGTACAGATCGGGGCCAATGGAAACTGGTATTTTGGAAATTAAGGAAAAGCGAGGAGAAAGATGAAACGTGCAGTCGGGATAATCTGTGCAATGGCTTTATGCATGAGTGAGATGCAGCCGGTACTGGCGGAAGATCTGCCAGTGGTGGAAACCAAAAGTGAGTGTGCAGAAAAAGAAGAAACAGAAAGCAATACAGATCTGACGGAAGTGCAGGATACGGAAGCAGTGACACAGACAGAGACGGAAGCGAAAAGCGAACCGGATACAAAGGGCGAGATGGAAAGCAGTGAAACAGCCATGGAGCCAGTCACAGAGAGTGAAACCATGACCGAATCTGAGACGGAGAGTGAGAGAATTACAGAGCCGGAAACGGAAAGTGAAGCTGTGACAGAAGAGGAAAGTGAAACAGAGACAGAAATGGAAACAGTGACAGAGACAGAAAGTGAGGGTGTAACAGAAAACAAGCCAGATAGTGAAATCATTACGGAGCCGGAAACAGAAAGTAAAGCAGAATCTGGAAGCAGCCAGGAAAATGTACCAGAAACAGAAGCACAGCACAAAACAGCCAGACAGACAGAACCACAGACAGAAGCAGCCTGGCTGCCAGAGGTTCCATCCTGCAGCCTGTCGTGGACAGACTATGGAGAGAACATGGAATATGCAGAAGATTTCCGCTTTACTCAGATCCCGGAAGCAGAATGGTACTGTACACTTGCAGACGGACTGGGAAACACCGCAGTCTATGAATCCATTGGTACAAATGCAAAGCAGGTAGGGGAAATCCCTTACTTTGGGAAACTGTATATCCTGGATCAGGTGGATGAAACATGGGCTTACGTGGAATCCGGAAATGTCCGTGGATTTGTGAAAAAGGAGGAACTTCTGGAAAAAACCATGGCTGAGGAACTGGTAACTGAAATCGGGACAGAAGCATTCCCGGATGGGGAAGCGTGGTGTGAGGCTGCAGATAATGCAGCCTTTACCTATACTCATACAACGACACGGCCAGTTCTGGCACAGAAGGAATATGCCGTCTTTTTATACAGTGGATCCATTTTAGAATATGCCAGAAAAGATGCAAGGGAAGTAGGCAGAAGCACATCCGGATGCCTGGTATACATTTTAGAAACAGCGGATGACGGATGGCTCTTTGTGGAATCCGGGGATGTGCGTGGCTTTGTCCAGATCAGCAGTCTTCTGGAAACACAGGCATCTGTGGATCTGGTAAAAAGTATCGGAGAAGCGGATATGCCGCTGGCGCAGGAAGTGATCTCCCCGCAGGAGAACCGGAGCTGTTACTACACTTTAATATCCGTGAAAGAAGCCTGCAGCACACTGGGAGAGCAGATTGCAAAGGCGGCACAGCAGTATGTTGGCAGTCTGGGCTATGTCTGGGGCGGCACATCCCTTGTAAGCGGTGCTGACTGCTCCGGTTTTACCCAGAGCCTGTTCGCAAGGTTTGGTATTGTGCTGCCAAGGCTTGCAGAAGAACAGGGCATACAGGGACAGATGGTTGGCAGTTTCATGGATGCACAGCCGGGGGATATTGTGTACTGGTCTTCCGGGCCACACGTTGGAATCTACATAGGGAAAGGGCTGGTGGTGCAGTGCTCCGGGGATTCGTATCACACAGCTGCCAATCCGGGACCTGGACCGACCATCAGCCGGGCGGATTATATGCCGGTGACTTCCATCCGCAGATATACGACACAGACCGTAAGAAAAACGAAAAAAGGCAGTGGCGGAAACCAGACGGACGGGACAGTTTATACGCAGGAACAGCTGGAACTGATCTGGGCGATTGTGGCGCAGGAAGATAATGGCAGTTATGACGGGGCACTGGCCGTCATCACATCAGCCATGAACAGGACAGAATCTGCCAGATGGTCCTACTGCGGTTCCAATGCCCTGCAGCAGCTGACAGCGAACGGGCAGTATTGCTACAGTATCGACAACTACTGGAGAAGCAGGCTGGGCGGAAATGTACCGGGATATGTCATAGAAGCGGTTCATGACTGCCTGAAAAAAGGGATACGTAACCACCCATACACCTGTTTCCGTTCAACGAAAGGAAAGGTGACCGGATCAGATGCAGTGCAGATCGGAAACGGCGGGAACTGGTATTTTGGATCATAACAGAAGGATGAAGAAAAATGAAAAAAAGAAACTGGTATTTTATTATTTTATGGGCGACCGTGATGGTGCTGTCCATTGTCATCCCCGGCATTATTACGGATACGTGCCACGGGCTGGCGGGAAGAATCAGAAGAGTACAGGAGACAGAAACGGATGAGGAAAGTGAATCGGAGAAAACAGATGGTACAGAAAGTGAAAAACGACAGACAGAACGATTATCTGTCAAGACACCGGCAGGTGGAAGTGAAGACCCGGATGAAAGGAGCGGCTTATCTGAAACCGAGGCAGTAGCGGAAAAAAGAAAAACCCTCTACCGGGAAGGAAAAGAAGGATATTCAAAGAAGTTTCTTGGAGACAGAGAAGCTGCTTTCTGTACAACGGCAGAATTATATCTTCAGGGCATCACAGGCCAGACGTGCCACTTAACCAGCGCAACGTTTCTGGAACCCTATGGAGAGAGCGGATACCGGACAGAACTGGTTTATGAAACCGAAGATGGATTTACCCATGAGGAAAACCTGATCTGTGAGTATGATACAGCGTATCAGTTCTACCGGATTTATCCGGAAGGCATTGAGGAAGAAAATTAAAGGAGAATGGATATGTATAAAAAGAAGAGCAAACTTCCGGCTGTGATTACCGGTGTATTTATGGTAATGGTATTTGCAATCCTGATTTTTTTAAACGTGAAAAAGCATCAGAATGACATTCCAATAGAGGAACCGGAAACCGAAGCCGTGTCCCATGAGGTGACCCTGTATAAAAGCAGTGATGCCGGGTTTGCATTCAATCAGGAGTATTTAAAAGAAGATGCAGGAACGGCAACGATCCTGTCCATACCGGAAGATACGTTTGTGACGATCCTGGTATCCCCAAAAGATGGAAAGGAATTTAAAGATCTGGATATGCAGGATACGAACTTAAGCAGGATCAACTATTCGGTGCTGGATACGGAGACAACGGAGAAAAGAATTAATTTTGTCATGCCAAAGGCAGACGTGATTATGAATTTCAGTTTTTCGGACCAGATGCTGTCTTACAGCGAAACAGAGACAGAAGAAACGGAAGGTACAGATGGCTATGATATCACGCTGCATGGCGTGACCTCGGAGATCCTGGTCAGCTATAACGGTTTATTTGATGATAAAGAGTTTATCCGGCAATTCGGGGATTCCCTGCATGTGGATTCTGCCAGAAGCAGTTATTCAGATGTAACAGACATCACATTTGAAAAACGGGCATATGACGGGGAACAGGACAGTGATAAAGTATATCATTACATTTACTTAAATGAAGACATGGAAAGGGAACTGCTTGCCACTTTCTTTGTGAAGGAAAAGCGGTATGTTTTCTCGGAACTGCCGGAAACAGAGAAAGAAAGAGAGAACGAAAGAGAGAACGAAACGGACAGTCCGGAAGCTGCAGGAGGTGCATCCGGATATGGAGCATCTGGAAATGGAAGCACTGGTGGAAGCAGCACGATAACGACCGGATCAGCAGGAAGTTCCTCCGGAAGCACTGGTGCATCCGGAGTCGAAACAAGGACGGTCACCACATCCTTTGATATCCTGAAAGTGTCACAGAACCTGCTGGATTACTGCGGCGGGAAAGACAAGTTTTACGATAAGGCATTTGAATATGTGTTATCCAAAAAGCTGACAGGCGAGATTGTGGGAACCATGAGCAGCCATAAGATTGACGTGGAGAAGGAAGAAGCAACCTTTGAAATCAAATTAAATACCGGGAAAACCATCAAAGGAACCTATAACAAAAAAGAAAAAGCCTATTCCTACAAAGGGCTTTAAGATGAGGGGAGCCACATGAAAGAGAAGCAAAGACTGGAAGAGGAGCAGAGGATGATGCCAGCGAAGGAAGAAACACAGCAGGAACATCAGACATTCCGGTATGGCTGGTTCTTTGCGGGAATCCTGACCGCACTTGCAGCGGCAGCTTTCTTTGCCAGACAGGAACCGGCTGTGCTGGAGAAAAAGCCAGCCCAGGTGCATATCCAGAAATTAACAGAAACGGAAGCGGAAAGTTACACAATTCCACTTGAATGGGTGTTTGGAGAAGAAACGAAAACACAGGTTGGCGGGATGATACGGGTATCCGGGCTGACGGATAAAGAAAAAAAGAAACTGAATTTTTGCGAGAGTGCATTTGTAACGGCACTCTCATATTTTTGTAAGGACCAAAACCTGACGGTATCCAGTGTCCGGTTTACCGAAGGAATTACCGGATCTTCTGCAGCATCAAAAGTGTATCTGGCAGACCTTGGGAGTGAGACAGGCAAAGAACTGGTTGTGACCTTTTTCCCAAAACTTCCAGAGTTCTATTTGTTTGCCTTAAAGGAAAAAGAACCGGAAGAGACGGAAACCGAACAAGAGGAACCGGCCAGAATGACAGAAGATACGCCAGTGCCGGAAGCACAGAGGACTGCTCCGGAAACAGATAAACGCAAGGCAGAAGAAACCGAAAACACATATGATGCATCCAGATTTTCCATCCGGCATCTCCCGGAAGAACTGAAAAATTATATCGGAAATGAATACCTGCTTCAGTATGAGCTGTACCACTACCTGTACGGAAGGGAAAATCAGGCAGCAACAGATGCAGCGGTGACAGGCTATCAGATTGATGCGGACACCAGAAGAGCCGAAGTGACATTTTCCGTATCAGACGGATCAGTGGTTACGGGCATCTACTGGCTGGACAGCGGATCATGGGAATTTGCCTCATAACATGAGCAGATTCGGGGTCGCAGGGAACTCCCTGCCAGGGTGCCTTTGTATATACAAAGGCGTATCTTGCCATTTACTTATTTCATAGAAAAAGACCGCAAGAAAGAGGGCGGCACTGGCTTATAAAAATACTGGAAAACGGGAGGCAAAAGATTATGGGAAAGAAAAACAACAAGGACAGGGTGATCCTTGTACGCTGCAGCGAACGGGAAATCCGGCGGATCGATGAACTTGCCCGGAAGAACCATCAGACCAGATCTGCCTATGTCCGAAACTGCGCTTTAAACGGAACAGCAAGGGAACAGCCGGTGGAGATACTGGATGCCTTAAAGGAGCTTGACTACCTGAACCGGAAAATCGGAAATAATATCAACCAGATCGTAAAGGCGGGCCATGCAAGAGGCTTTGTAATGAAGGAAGATACCGATGCACTGAGCAGACTTTTAAACAGACTGGATGAATCTTACGAAAAGGTATACCGGAAATTAGTGAGAAAAAGGCATGGCAATCACAAAGCTGCTGCGTCTGAAAGAGCGTAAATCTGGTAACCGGGCCGGGCATCTGAAACATAATCTCTGCTATATCTGCAGGCCGGAGAAAACCATGCAGGGAACCTATATTGGAGGAACAGCAGGGCATACATGGGAGATGGCTTACCGGAGCATGATGAGGAACAAAGCGTACTGGGAGAAAGAAGACGGTACACAGGGCTTCCATTATGTCATTTCCTTTCCACCGGATGAAAGGATCACGCCGGGGCAGTGCCTGGCCTTTGCAGAAGAATTTGCCGCAGAGCTTCTGGGGGAAGACTATCTGTACCTGATTGCCGTCCATAACGATACGGGGCACCTTCATGCGCATATCACGTTTGATTCGGTGGGGATAACAACAGGAAAAAAATTTCATTCTCCAAGAGGGGACTGGGAGAAACGGATACAGCCCATCACGGACCGGTTATGCCAAAAGTATGGTTTTTCCGTTCTGGAACCAGATCAGAAAACCGGGAAAACTTACGGAGAATGGAAGCATGAACAGGAGCAGAAAAAATTAGGAAAGGAACAGGCCGGGTACAGCTGGTATGACATCATCCGGGATGATATTGACGAAGCCATAGAATACAGTGACACGTACGAAGCATTTCTTTTCTATTTAGAGGAACATGGCTATCAGGTGCGAAGCGGAAAGTATTTATCATTAAAACCAGATGGAAGAAAGCAGGCCGTCCGTACCAGCCGGCTGGGAATGGGATACACGAAAGAAGAACTGACAGAGCGGATTCAAAACAAAGAGTATGGAGATGTACTGGATTACCGGATGGCAACCTACGGCAGCCGGAGGGAGATGCGGAACATCATCTGTGCCAGGATACAGAAGTCACCTGGCTGGAAGATGCCGGAGTACCAGAAACAGTTTTACCGCAGATGGAACCAGACCTTTTTTATCC
The DNA here is from genome assembly GCA_050944495.1 of Marvinbryantia sp. Classification (GTDB taxonomy): domain Bacteria; phylum Bacillota; class Clostridia; order Lachnospirales; family Lachnospiraceae; genus Marvinbryantia. The sequence continues at coordinate 145,886 of JBMNRF010000001.1, read as the reverse complement.
GGAAACCAGAGTACAGGAAACTGAGCTGGGCGGCGAACCGGAAGGAAATACTGGAAGTGACGAGGCTGGCTGATGTGATCCGTTATCTGGTAGAACACGATATCGAATCCGTGGATGATCTGCAGGAACGAAAGTCGGAGCTTTTCAGGGAAAAGAAGTATCTGATGGAACAGAAAAGAATCACCTCCACCAGAATCCAGAAAAGCGGAGCATTTGTGGCACTGCGAAAATATGAGCGGTTTACGAAAAACATGGAAGGCTTGCCGGAAGCATATGAAAAAGCAGAACAGCTTCTATCCGAGGTGGAACGCTACGGGACACTGGAAGAGGTGAGGAGCCGTTACAAAAATCTAAAAGAAAAGCAGAAGGAATACCGCATGACGGAAAAAGACCTGAACCAGGAACTGAAAATCCTGAGTGATGCAGAAAAAGATCAGGAACTGAATCTGGAAAGGACAGAGATAAAGAGAAGCAGAAAACTGACGGAATAAACGAAAGATGCGAGGTGATTCCATTGCCGTTTTGAAAGAAAAAAGACCTACTACCACATATCGCAGAAAATAAAAATGAAAGAGAGGACCAGAGATGGATTATCAGATGACGCTGCCAAAGGGCGGAAGCATAACATTGGAAGAGAGCAAACCGGAGGATACAGGAAAGAACAGGATGCGGATGTATACGTTTTATGAAGGCGTAAGATCTGCTGGAAGGAGAAAACCAGATGGAGCAGATGAAGAAAAAATTAGCTGAATATATGAAAGAGCATCTGCCGGACTACCTCCCGCAGACAGAAAAATACCGGATCAGGATAGAAGAGATCCTGAAAGAAAATGATGTGAAGCGGACGGCGGTCATCGTTTCAGAAAAGGGGAAAATGGAGCATGTCAGTGCCTGCCTGTTTCTGGAAAGTTTTTTAGAAGAATATGAATATCCAGTGTATCGGGATCTGGAACAGATTGCCGGGGACAGAGAGACCTGCCAGAAGATCTGCCGGGAAATGGCATCTGTGTACGAAGCAAACAGAATGACCAGATCGGACTTTGATTTTGCAAAAGCCAGCCAGATCCATTCGTTCCCATACGTAAAGCCAGCCCTGCGTGCTGGGATCTGTGATCCGGACAGAAACCGGGAAATGCTGAAAACACTGGTTTCTGACAGGATGGGAGATTTTGCACAATATTATTATCTTGCAGATTTTCTTCTGAAAGATACCATGCTGAAGGTTACAAACCGTATGCTGGAGGGGTGGAAGGTTTCAAAAGAGGAACTGCGGGAAGCAGCGATGGAAAATATGAAACAGGAAATGCGGCTGGTACCGATGGAAGAATTTATGGAAGGGGCCTGCACAAAAGACGAACTGGAAAAAAACAGAGAAAGAGGCATGTATGTACTGACAAATCAAAAAGGCTGTTATGGCGCAGGGATGATTTTACATCCGGATATCCAGAAACTGGTATCCGATAAGATGGAAGGGGACTATTACGTGCTCCCGTCATCGCTCCATGAAGTCCTGATTGTGTCAGACAATCCGGAAACAGATCTGGATGATCTGACAGCAGAAGTAAAAATGGCCAATGAACGGGTGGGGGAAGAAGAGCTTTTATCCTACCAGGTGCAGCATTATTCAGCGTCGGCACAGACCCTGGAAAATGCCTGCCAGTACCAGAAAAAAGTAAAAGCGGATCCACAAAAGTATGGAAAGGAACAGGAGAAAACGGCAAAGCAGCGGACAGGGATGGTACGTGGATAAGCTTTTCTGAAAAAAGGCAAAAGATAAGAAAAGGATGGAAACATACAAATGGAACAGAAGAAAGAAGAACTGCTGGCCTATATCTGCCAGCATATCAAAGAATGTGTGCCTGAAAAATATCAGGACTGTGACCTGGATACCAGAACGGTAGTGCGGGCAAATGACAGAAAAAAGACCGGTATCAGCCTGTCGGTGAAAAAAGCGGATGGAAGTTCCCTTGCACCGTGTGTTTATCTGGAGGATCTGTTAGATGCTTATATGAAAGAAAAAGATATGCAGGATATGGAAATGCTTGGAGAAAAGGATTACCGGAAAATCTGCTTCCAGATGGGAGAAGTTTTTTGCGGGGCGCTTAAGGAAACCGAACAGATCTCGATGGAGCGTTTTCTGGATTTTGCAGAAATGAAACCAAATATTCAGGTATATATCTGCGATGCAGAGAAAAACCAGAAGATGCTGTCCGGCGTGGTGCATGAACAGCAGGGGGATTTCGCACAGTATTATGTAGTGGCTGGGTATCCACTCAAAAACAGCAGTATCAAGATCACGGACGGAATCATGGAACAGTGGGGAACAACAAGAGAAGAGATCCACAGGGCAGCTATGGAAAACGCAAAAAAGAATATGATGTTTTTGAACATAGGCGAATTCCTGGCTAAGGCGGTTCCGGGATGCGGGATATCCCCTGTGCCTATGTATATCCTTACCAACGTGGACCAGAAGTTTGGTGCAGGAGGTATTATGAATCCGGATATCCAGGATAGGATCGCAAAAGAACTGAAAGGGGATTATTATGTACTGCCGTCATCCAAACATGAAGTCATCCTTCTCCCGGAGGAGGATGTCATGCCGCTGGAAGAAATGACAGAACTGGTGCAGTCAGTGAACAGGAGTGAGGTAAGTGAAGAGGATTTCCTGTCAGATAAGGTACAGCATTATTCTGCTTATGCACACGTCCTGGAAAATGCCGGCCAGTATGTCAGAAATGCAGAAAAGGATCCGGAAAAATATGGAAAGAAACATGCGGCACAGGAAAAAGCAGTTCCCATGCCTGCACCGGTTTTATAAAAGCACAAAGGGGATGTGAGGAATGGATGAACAGGTAAAGAAACTGATGGATGAACTGGTGGATGGGGTCACCGGGATCTTTGACAGCGAAAAGTATAAAAGTTATCTGAGGACCATGGCGAAGTTCCCACATTACAGCTTTAACAATACGCTTCTGATTTATCTGCAGAGACCAGCTGCAAGCCATGTGGCGGGCTACCAGACCTGGAAAAGTAAGTTTGGGCGTCAGGTGAAAAAAGGCGAAAAAGGAATTCAGATCCTGGCTCCGGTTACCTACAAGACGAAAAAGAAAAAAACAGAAGTGGATGAGGAAACCAAAGATCAGGAAGAACCGGATCCTTTTTACATGCTGCGGGGCTTCCGGGTCGTGCATGTGTTTGATGTCTCCCAGACGGAGGGCAGGGAGCTCCCATCCATCGCGGAAAGCCTTCATGGAGAAGTGGAACAGTTCGCTTCTTTTTTTTCTGCCGTCTGTGAGATCTCCCCGGTGCCGGTATCCTGTGAACCGATGGAAGACACGGCAGATGGATATTACAGCCATACGGAAAAACGGATCTGCATCCGGGAGGGGATGAGTGAAAGCCAGACCGCCGCAGCATTAATCCATGAACTCAGCCATGCCATGCTGCATAATCAGGAAATGCTGGAGGAAGAACAGGCATTGACCGGCATTAGGAAGGACAGAAGGACGAAAGAAGTGGAAGCGGAATCGGTGGCATTTGTGGTGAACAGTTACTTTGGAAACCGGACGGATGAAAACAGCTTTGGGTATATCGCAGGCTGGTCATCCGGAAAAGAGGTGCCGGAGCTGTTGGCATCCCTGACCACCATCCAGACAACGGCAGAAGCGATCATACAGGGCATGGAACGGGCCTATGAAAAGGAACTGGAACGAAAAGAAGAACCAAGAGCCATGTGCAGATAAGGAAGAGGAGGGCAGAGAAAATGGAACAGCAGCAGAGTGAACGCACCGAAGAACAGATGCAAAAGATGGAAGAGGAAATCCGGAGAATGCAGGAAAGACGGGAACTGTTAAAAAAACGGATGCAGAAACAGGAGCAGAAGGAACATGAAAAATGGCTGAAAAACTATGAGCGTATCCTCATGGCAGAGTTTGGATCAAAATACCATATTCTGTATACCCCGCAGGAAGCGGCACAGGCATTCCTCATGAAAGAACAGGCAGTGCCAGAAGGCGTGATGCTGACAGGCAGGGTGGTGGAAGAGATGGATAGGAAAACCGGGGAGGCATATGCAGGGGAGAACATAGAAACATGAACATCACAGCGAACATGAAAATCATCGGGCAGGAAAAACTTCTTGCGGTCGGGGATGTCATTCTGGATGACCTGATAGAGATACAGCAGGTAAAGGTTTTCCAGAATGGAGAAGAGACACGTGTCTACTTCCCGAAAAGGAAGGTAGGAAAGGAAGAGAAAGAGGTGGTGCGTTTCACAGATCCGGAGATTCAGAAAAAAGTAGAAACGGCGGTGCTGCAGGAAGTGGCAAGGCTGGTCAGAGAGAATGTCGGATGGGACTACTGCATGGAGGATATCAGGATCTCCATACGGCTGGTGAAGGGATCGGAATATATCCGAGGGATTGCAACGCTTACCTATAAAGATTGTATGGAGATCCGTGAAATCCAGATCCGGGAACAACGGGGAAGCCTGTACGTGCTTTATCCACATGGGCTGTACCGGAACCAGCCGTACCAGATCGTCTGCCCTGCATCGTACCACGTCATGTTCCTTGAGATGCTGAATCAGGAAATTCTGGAAGCGTACAAAAAAGCTGCGGAGCAGGAGAAACTGCCCGGAAAGGAGAAACAAGAGCATGAGCGAAGTAAGTGATGCCCTGCAGATCATCATGATATCCGGCCAGGTATTTGGCGTGGCTACGAAGCTGACCTACCGGGCTGCCCTGATCCAGATGAAACTTTGGAACACGCTGTATCTGTCCAAATGGAAAGGCAAAACGCACCTTACCCGCTTACGGAAAATCAAGGGCGACAACCTGATCTACCTGAATTTTTCCACGGAAAAGGAAGAAAAATTAAAAGGCATCGAAAAGGAACTAAAAGCCCATCAGATCCTGTTTGCGAGGCTGCCGGATCTGTGCGGAGGGGATGGGAGAACCCAGTACGCCATTGCTGCTTCGGACATCGGAAAAGTAAAAGTCTTCCTGCTGGATCACAAGGATGGACCCTGCCGTGAGAGTGCGGCAGGGCTCATCTCTGCCATGGACTATGCCGAAACCGGGCGGGATGAGAAGGGCAAAGAAACAAAGGAACTAAAAGACCTGGAAACTTCCGCAAAAGAAGAACTGGAAAAAGAGCAGAGGAAAACGGCCAGAACGGTTTCCGGTGCAGCCAGGGAAGCGGCAGAGGAGCCGAAAACGGATATCCTGCTGTCCGGCATGGCAAAATTACGAGAACAGATCATGTCAGAAACCAGCCAGACCTTTGAACAGGAACCGCTGGCGGAAAACGAAAAGTGGGGACTGTATGAGACGGTGGATGGAAAAGGCGTGGTTTTGCCAAAGGAGCATATTATTAAGGCAGAAGAATGGAATCCGAGACGAATGGATTTGAGAGAGCGGGGCCCCAAAACGCAAGGTTTGGAAAAAGTGGACAAGGAAGAACCGGAAGTGGAGCTATATACAGAGGCATGGAAAAGACACAGAAAAGATATCTGCATCCTTGACAGCCAGGAGAGCTACCCGGTGGTAGATCTGGAGGAAGTCATAGAAACAGCGAAAAAAGGAGCACGGCCAGCGGTTTCCTATGACAGTGGCAGCCGGATCATGCAGATGCTGAATTTGTCAAAGCAGGAAGCAGAAGAGCAGACAGAGGGAATGCCTTTGTTCAGTCGGGAAAAGCCGTTTGGCAGTCTGTCAGAAATGATCAAAAATATCCCGGACAAATTGCGGGAACAGGGCAGACAGAAGGCAAGGTAACATGGACAACCGAAACAACCAGAAAAAGAATGCTGGTCTTTACGTGATCCTTCTGCTGTTCCTGATTTATGTTGGATGGGCTGTCGGGCGGGTGGACTTCCATCAAGTAACGATAGAGAATTTCGAGGAAACCATGATCCTTGCCCTGACCGATCCATGCAGCGTCCCGCTCATTACAAAAAATTCAGTTTTACTGACGGTGTTTTTATCCTTTTTGTGGGGTCTTTTCTTTCTGTACAAAATGGCAGATACCAGGATCTTCATGCCGGGCAGAGAGTTTGGCACCAGCAGACTATTGACGGCAAAGGAACTGAACCGTTATACCTGTAACTTCCAGCAGCCGGAGAAAAACAAGATTCTGTCTCAGACTGCCAGGCTTCAATACGACATGCAGAACGTCAATGCCAATTCGGTCATCATTGGCGGCTCCGGTTCCGGTAAATCATTTTATGAGGTGAAACCGAACCTGTACCAGTGCGGAACCAGTTTTGTTGTAACAGACCCCAAAGGAGAACTGTTGCGGGATTGTGGCGGCTATCTGGAGCAGCATGACTATGAGGTGCGTGTCCTTGACCTGATTGATTTTGACGGATCGGACCGGTACAACCCGTTCCGATACATCCATTCGGATGAAGACATCATTAAGCTGATTACCAACATGATGGCCAATACCACGCCAAAGGAATCCAGCCCGTCTGATCCGTTTTGGGAACACGCGGAATCCATGCTGCACCAGGCGTTAATGTCCTACGTCTGGTACGAGTTTCCCAAAATGGGAAGAGAAGCGAACATGCCCGGTTTTATGGAAATGCTGAACATGGCAAAAGTCCCGGCAAAAGAGGGCGAGAAGTCTGATCTGGACAGGCTGATGGAACAGCTCCCGTCAGACCATCCGGCCCGTGTCACCTATGAAAAGGTGCGTGGCGGGGCACAGGATACGATCCGGTCGATTTTCATATCCGCCCATGCAAGGCTTGCATTTTTACAGAATCCAAAGGTTCTGCGCATTCTGGAAACCGATGACATGGACTTTGCATCCTTTGGGGAAGGCGTCTTTGAAAACCCGGAACGGAAAGTGGCATTGTTTCTGAAGATCCCGGATAACGACAAGTCCTACAACTTTATCTGCGGGATGCTGTATACGCAGATGTTCCAGGAACTGGAACTGATTGCGGACAAAAAACACAAAGGGAAGCTTCCGGTCCATGTGGCATTCTGGCTCGATGAATTTGCCAATATTGCACTGCCAAAAAACTTTATCAACGTGCTGGCTACCATGCGTTCCAGAAACATGAGTGCCAATATCATCATCCAGAACATTGCACAGATCAAATCCATGTTTAAGGATGACTGGGAATCGCTGACAGGTAACTGTGACACGCTTGTTTACCTTGGCGGCAACGAGCAGGGGACACATGAATACATCAGCAAGCTGCTTGGCAAGTATACGATTGATAAAAAATCCCACGGGGAAACAAAAGGGAGCCATGGAAGCAGTTCGAACAATTATGATGTCCTAGGCCGGGAGATCCTGATGCCGGATGAGGTAAGAAAGATGGACAACCGCAGATGCCTGATCTTTATCAAGGGCTACGATGCCGTCATGGATGACAAGTACCATACCTGGGAGAGCAAAGCCTATCTGGAATCCGAACAACTTGGCCCGTATATGTCAAAGGCGGAAAAGGAGAGCCTTTTGAGGGAAGGGCAGAAACGGTTTTATCTGGATGGCGGAGGAGTGACACTGGTAAAATCCTATGTCCGGCAGATTGAAAAGTACCACTGTGTTTATGAAGAATCCAAAGTATTTCAGGAACTGGAAAAGGTACGTGCCGGGAATGCCTACCTGCTTAGCCATGTCTGCTATAACCAGACCGGCAAGCTGGAACATCTCATGAGCGTGGCACTTTCGGTAGAAGCAAAAACGGTAAAAGCGGCAGACGGTATCCTGCATGCACATACAATTGTCGGGGCATTTTCCAAAGCGGATATACAGAAAGACTGGACAGAGGAAAATGCCGTGTTCCATGAAATGTCACCAAAAGAGGCAGCCGCCTTTTTCTGTCCGGAAAACCGGTCACTGGTATTTGGGTTCAAAAAGAAAGCAAAAAAGGAGCAGACGAAAAAAGAAGATGGAAAACCTGAAGCTGATCAATGAGACAGACCTGAAGTATTTCCGGGAACTGGAGAAACAGGGAAAAGCAGTCATCCTGGAAATAGATCCGGAAGTACTGCTGAATACGGAAATCCGCCCGAAAGAAAAGCCATCCTGGGACGGGCTGGAAAAGTGGCTGGCAAAAATTGGAAAAAACCTGCCGTAAAAGAAACAAGTAAAAATACAGACAGCCCTGTAGGGAGACAAATGCTCTCCATACTGCAATTTTATCAAAAAGTCAATACTTTCCTTTTCCTGTTTTCGTGGTATGATAGACTGCAATGGGGAAAATTAAGGGGCAGCCAAAAGAGGAAGTGGAGGTTTGCCAAAGTGGAAAAACAGATCGTAACAGCAGAACGGTACAAAGTATCAGAGGAGTATTACGTGGATGTCCGGGAAGAGGTCGCAGGAACCGGGGAACGGGATTACTGGCTCTGCAGCAGAAGCAGGGATGGGAAGATATTCATGTGTACGAAGAGATACAGGGGACAGAGACAGGAAGAAGCATTTCTGTCAGACCAGGTTCCGGCTTATATCGGGCGTTATGAAACAGCATGGAAGTAGAAAAAAGGCAGTCATGTACAGAAATGTATGTGGCTGTTTTTATTATAAAAAGTGGAATGTCAGTTGACTGAATAGGGTTTGAAAGAAATGGAATAATATGGATGAGAGGAAGTGAGAACTTGGATTTGAACTACGATGATTCAATTAATAGGAATGTTTTAAAAGATGTATATGGGATATCAGATAGTATTGATTTTCGATCTCCGCCTTCAAAAAGAATGAAATCGTTGCTTCCGAATATAACATCTGTGAATAAATATGTGATGGAAGGGTATCAGGTGGAACTTATCTGGGACAATAGTGAAAAAACTTTGCAGAAATTATTGGAAGGTGTGATTACGGATAATTAACAAAAAGTACCATAGTGATGAATCAGATAAATGTTGTATTAGTCCGGAATGGCGTGTATAATAAAAGCGTGTAGAACATTAGCATAGTACGCCATTCATTATGAGTGGAGGATGATACTGTGTCTATGGTAAATGAATTATTATTGTATGAAAATGAAAAAGAGCGGTCTGGCAGAACTATGAAGATTTGGCAGGCGGCTCTTTATGTGCGTTTATCAAGAGAAGATGGGGATAAAGCAGAAAGTGATAGCATAGGAAACCAGAAGGAGTTATTGCACCAGTTTGTAGAGTTAGAATCAGATATATCTGTATTTGATGTATATGTGGATGATGGATGGAGCGGAACAAATTTTGAAAGACCAGAATTTAAACGCATGATAGATGATATAAAAGCAAAAAAAATAGATTGCGTTATTGTAAAGGATTTATCCAGATTTGGGAGAAATTATATTGAGGTAGGACAGTATATGGAAAAGATATTTCCATTGATGGATATACGGTTTATTTCGATAACAGACAGATTAGACAGCTATAAAAATCCCCAGTCAATGAATAATATCATAGTACCTTTTAAAAATTTGATAAATGACGAATATTGTAGAGATATATCAAATAAAGTAAGAAGTTCACTGGATATGAAGAGAAAGCAGGGAAAGCATATTGGATCATTTGCCTGCTATGGCTATAAAAAAGATCCACAAGATCATAATCATCTCGTTATTGATGAAGAAGCGGCATACGTAGTACGTGACATATATAAATGGTATATTTCAGGGATAAGTATAATATCCATTGTAAAAAAATTAAATGAAATGGGAGTAAAAAATCCATCGGCTTATAAAAAGGAATTGGGAATAAATTATAAAAATCAGTATGCAAAAATATCGGATGGAAAATGGGGGTATAGTACCGTTAGAAAAATTCTCAGCAACCAGATGTATATTGGAGACTTGGTACAGGGAGTGCTTAAAATTAAAAGTTATAAAGTACAGGTGGCGCAACGAGTGAATCAAGATGATTGGATTATAGTAAAAGGTACACATGAAGCAATTATATCAAAAGAAGATTTTGAAATAGTTCAGTCATTATTAAAACGAAGGGGAAGAAAGGCACCTCAAAATAATAAGCTTTATGCATTATCAGGATTTGTGAAGTGTGGTGACTGTGGTCGGAGTATGTCACGAAAATGCCACCATCATAGTTATGGAGAATATGCTTATTATGTTTGTAGCACATATGTAAAGATTGATAAAAATGCATGCACCAAACATTCCACTCGAATAGACAATCTGGAAAAAATCGTGCTTTCAGCAATTCAAAGTCAGATTGCGCTGGCTGTAGATATGGAACAGGCAATCAATGAGATTAATATGAATGAAAATGCAAACAGAGAAGCAGTAAGATTGAGAAAAATGTTAGAAAAATCAAGGAGTGATGTTCAAAAAGCTGAGGATATGCTTTGTGATCTGTATCCAGACTGGAAAAGCGGCGTGATAACAAAAAATGAATATGTCAAATTGAAGGAACGTTTTGAATTACAGAAACAGAATGCACTTCAGAAAGTTATGGAATATCAAGATCAGATAGAAAAGACTGAAAAAGGTGCAGACAGCAAAAATGAATTCCTTGACCAATTTGTAAAATATCAAAATATAGATAAATTGACAAGGGAAGTAGTGGTGGCACTTATAGATACTATATATATTTATGAGAACAAGAAAGTTAAAATCGTATTTAAGTATCAGAATCCATATTTAGAGGCATTAGAATATATTAAGAATAATAAAGATATATTAGACAAGAATAAAACAGAATTTTTACTGGGAGCATAATAAATTTATGGTGTTAACTTGACTATGGCACCGGCAGCCTGCGATACGATCTATCAGAATCTGATGGACTTTGAACGGCAGGCATCTGATTATGACGCGATCATTACCGGGGATCTGGGCTATGTCGGGCAGAAGATTCTTATTGATCTTTTAAAAGAAAAAGGGTTTGACATTTCCGCGCAGCATCAGGACTGTGGTATCGAAATATATGACAGAGAGACGCAGGATACACATTCCGGTGGAAGTGGCTGCGGCTGTTCAGCGGTGATGTTGTCTGCCTATATTTTGCCGCGTCTGGAAAAAGGTGTCTGGAAACGTGTTCTCTTTGTGCCGACGGGAGCGCTGCTGTCTACGGTCAGCTTTAATGAGGGACAGAGTGTGCCGGGGATTGCGCATGCAGTCGTATTAGAAACATGTGGCTGAAACGGGAAATGAATATGGAAAAGGATGGAATAAATACAATGGACTATATTAATGCATTTTGGGTGGGCGGCTTAATCTGTGCTCTTGTTCAGATCTTATTGGAAAAAACGAAACTTCTGCCGGGACGTATTATGGTGATATTGGTGATTTCCGGCGCTGTTTTGGGTGCAGTTGGTCTATATGGACCGTTTCAGGAATATGCCGGAGCGGGAGCTAGCGTCCCACTGCTTGGTTTTGGCAATGTTTTATGGGAAGGAATGAAAAAAGCAATTGATCAAGACGGACTGCTGGGACTTTTTACTGGTGGGTTTACCGCTAGTGCGGCAGGAATTTCGGCGGCACTGATTTTTTCTTATATTGCCAGTATTTTCAGTCAGCCGAAAATGAAAAAATAATGTGTGAATCCATTGACAAGCAAGTCAATTCGCTGTTTAATGTCTGTATTATAAAAGCGATTGGTTCTTAAGTATTGTTTTGATCCGGTCGCTGATATCGACAGATGGAATGGATGGAAAACGATTATGGAATACTATCGTGAGGAAATAGAGACAGATGCGTTGATTCCGGCAAGGATTTTTTACGGCGGCGGCAGCGCCGATAAACTGCGCTATCCGTTGCATTGGCATCAAAATCTGGAGTTTGATCTGGTACTTTCCGGCAGTATCTGCGGCAGGATCTCCGGACAGGAGACAAAGGCAAATCCTGGTGAGATTTTTTTTGTAAACAGCGGAGATTTGCATGAAACAGACGGGGGTCAGGACGGTCCGCTGCGTTCGATTACTGTGTTGCTTTCGGATGAATTGCTGCGGGAATATTGTCCGCAGTTTTCTGAACTTTATTTTGAGATAGAAAAGGGCAGCAGTCAGGAAAAACATCTGGCAAAACTGATTCGGAACTGTGCCGTGGTTTACCAAGAAAAACAGCCGTACTACGAATTAGAGTTGTCTGTTTTGCTGCGGCAGATTTGCCTTTTACTTTTAAAAGAATGCTGCAGAAAAAAAAGCGCGCATGATCCGGCGGCACTGACCTATAAAAGTACGAAACGCGTCAAAAAAGCAATTACATATATGGAAGAAAATTTCGAAAATCGTATTTGCATGGAGGATATGGGGAAGGTAATGGGAATGACACCGTCTTATTTTTCCAGATTCTTTCGCAATTCTACCGGGCAGACGTTTCATGCGTATTTGACGCATATTCGTCTGATTTATGCAAGGAGGATTTTGCTGGAACAGGAAGAAACGATCACAGATATTGCCATGAACTGCGGCTTTCCTAATGTAAAGGCATTTATCGATGCGTTCCACAGGGAATATGGTATGACACCGGCAAAATATAAAAAAGATAAGAAACAACAATAATATAGCGAAAAACTGCAAGACACGTCTTCATATTTGTGTTAAAAAAGACATAAGAACAAGAGGGAGGTTTTCTTATGAAATTTACAGAAGGTTATTGGCTGCAGAGTGAGCAGGCAAACGGTCTTTTCGCGGCAGAGGCATACACTGTGGAGAAAATACCGGGTGGAATGCGTATTGTCGCACCGGTGAAAAAAATTGAATCGCGCGGAGATACCTTGAATACTCCGACGATCACAATCGAGTTTCGGGCATGCACGAACCGCACGATTTCAGTGAAGGCATGGCATTATGAAGCGTACGACAATCATCTACCGGAATTTGAAAAAAATGAGAGTACTTTGGAAGATGCGGTTGTTGAAATCAGCGAAGAAGAAGCGGTGCTGGATACCGGACTTTTAAAGGTCCGTGTCAGTCGTAAACCGTTTGGCTATTCTTTTGAAGCGGATGGGAAAGTATTGACAAGCTGCGGTTTCCGCAATCTTGGTCTGATGCGCTGGAACAGGCAGCCTAGTACAATGTTCTGCGCACAGAATTATCTGACGGAGGAGTATGAGCCGTATATGATGAACGAGCTTTCTCTTTCAGTGGGAGAATGTGTGTATGGTCTTGGAGAACGTTTTACCGCGTTTGTAAAAAATGGTCAGACAGTCGATACGTGGAATGAGGACGGTGGCACAGCTTCTCAGATTTCTTACAAAAGTATTCCGTTCTATATGACAAATAATGGATACGGTGTGCTGGTGGACAGCAGCGACAATGTTTCTTTTGAGGTAGCAAGTGAAAAAGTAGAATATGTCGGTTTCTCTGTTCCGGGTGAAAAACTGTCTTATTATTTCTTCTATGGTCCGAACGGAAAAGAAATCATGAAAGAATATACGGCACTGACCGGACGACCGGCTCTTCCGCCTGCATGGTCTTATGGACTGTGGCTGTCTACATCCTTTACAACGAATTATGATGAACAGACAACCAGTTCCTTTATTGATGGAATGTTTGAGCGAGATATTCCAATGAGCGTATTTCATTTTGACTGTTTCTGGATGAAAGCATTCCACTGGTGCGATTTTGAATGGGACAAAGACTTTTTCCCGGATATTAATGGCACCTTAAAACGATATAAGGAAAAAGGTCTGAAAATCTGCGTCTGGATCAATCCGTATATTGCGCAGGGAACGCCATTTTTTGAAGAAGGTACTAAAAATGGTTATTTATTGAAACGTGCCGATGGCAGAGGGGTATGGCAGACAGATAACTGGCAGGCAGGCATGGGACTGGTAGATTTTACTAATCCGGCGGCTGTGAAGTGGTACACTGACAAGCTGAAAACACTGCTGGACTGCGGTGTGGACTGCTTTAAAACGGATTTCGGCGAGCGTATTCCGGTCAATGTAAGTTATTATGACGGCAGTGACCCGCAGGCGATGCATAACTACTATACATATCTGTACAATAAAACGGTGTTTGAACTGCTCAAAGAGGTGAAAGGGGAAAATGAGGCTGTGCTTTTTGCCAGAAGCGCTACGGTCGGCGGTCAGCAGTTCCCAGTGCACTGGGGCGGTGATTGTTCCGCAAATTATCCATCCATGGCGGAAACAATCCGCGGCGGTCTCTCCTTTGCTATGAGTGGATTCTCATTCTGGAGCCATGATATTTCCGGTTTTGAGAGTACGGCAACTCCAGATCTTTATAAGAGATGGGCGGCATTTGGATTACTTTCCACACACAGCCGTCTGCATGGAAGCGGCAGCTATCGTGTGCCGTGGCTGTTTGATGAGGAAGCAAGTAAAGTGGTCGGCTTCTTTTCCAAGCTGAAATGCAGATTAATGCCGTATATCTACGCAAAATCAATTGAAGCACATCGAGACGGTACGCCGGTGATGCGTCCGATGATTTTTGAATTTGGACAGGAACCGGGGATTTCTTATTTGGACACACAGTACATGTTTGGTGATGCACTTTTAGTGGCACCGGTTTTACGGGAGGATTCGATGGCAGAATATTATTTGCCGGAGGGCTGCTGGACACATTTACTTTCGGGCGATGTGAAAGAAGGCGGCAGATGGTACCGTGATACTTATGATTATTTTTCATTGCCGCTGTTTGTCAGAGAGAATACGCTGCTGGCTCTGGGTGCGAACGATCATAGACCGGATTACGATTATGCAAAGGGCATGACGCTGCGCTTGTATCAGCTGAAAAACGGTGAGACAGCAGTTTGCGAGATTCCGGATATAAACGGGAATATTGTGAATACAATTATGGCAAAACGGACTGGAAACGAAATTGATCTTCATCTGCAGCAGACGACTGAGGAAATCTCAATGGAGATTTATACAGGCACGCAGATTCAGAAAATGACGATTCCGGCGGGTACAACAGAAACAAAAATGACGATTGCATAAAAAGAAAAGCTGCATTGTTGTATATAGAGAACGCTCGAAAGAATCGGAAGAGGCAGCAGGAGAAGCAGTTTTGAATGGCAAAGCGCTGCGATGTAAAAATAAAGAATAGTATGGAGATTATTTCCGGATAAGGGAGCTGTCCTGGCAGAGATGTCAGGGCGGTTCCTATTTTTTTGCATTGCGCAGGCAATGTACTCAGAAAGGAGAAAAATGTATTTGGTACATAAAAAAATAAAAAAGATGCAATAAAATCTGTAGTTCCTGCATTATACAAATAGATAGATGAAAGGAGGAAGGAATCTATGAAAAAAAACAAAATGATAATGGCTTTTCTGATGGTATTTTGTGCGGCAGGAATTCTGTTTTTTTCAAATGGGGGGCAGGCTCACT
Source organism: Marvinbryantia sp. (assembly GCA_050944495.1). Lineage (GTDB taxonomy): Bacteria > Bacillota > Clostridia > Lachnospirales > Lachnospiraceae > Marvinbryantia. The sequence goes on along the minus strand of JBMNRF010000001.1, from coordinate 130,633 downwards.
CGGGACAGAAAATGGAGCCATTAAAAACTACGATTTTACGAGTGGGAAAAGCAGATGCCATTGTGGTTCAGACAATCGAAAAAACAATGGTAATTGATGTGGGAGAGGAGGAGGATGGAGAAGAAATGGTCACATTTCTTAAAAATCAGGGAATTACAAAAATAGATGCACTGATTATTACGCATTATGATAAAGACCATGTGGGAGGAGCCGATACGCTAGTGGAAGAAATGGAAATAGAACGTGTTTTGCTGCCAGATTATGAGGGAAGCAGTACAGAGTATTCTGATTTTGTGAATGCGCTACAGCAGAAGCAACTTACACCAGAGCGATTGACGGAACCGGTTTCTTTTGCATTTGGAGAGGCACAAGTATTGGTAGAACCGCCGATTTCTTATGAAATAGAAGAGGGTGTAATGGAATATGATAATAATTTTTCTTTGATTACGACTATTACACATGGAAAAAATCGCTTACTTTTTACAGGAGATATTGAAAAGCAGAGAATACGAGAGTGGATTTCTCAAAGAGAGCATGCGGCTTGCCAGTTTCTGAAAATGCCGCATCATGGGGTATATAACAAAGCGCTTGCAGAGTTGATAGAAATTGTGAAACCAGAAAAGGCGGTGATTTGTTCTTCAAAAAAAAATCCGGCAGAGTCAAAAACGCTGGAACTGCTGAAACAGACGGGAGTACAGATTTTACAGACAAAGGATGGAAATATAACGGTAATCAGCGATGGAGAACAGCTGGAAATGCATCAGGATCTGGAACGATAGGAGGGATGAAAGATGGCACAGACCGTATTTAACCGTTATGAAAAGAAGTATCTAATACCGGAAGATATATACACAGAACTGCGGTGTCGATTAAAACCTTATATGAAGGAGGATCAATACGGACTTCATACTATTTGTAATATTTATTACGATACGCCGCAGTATGATCTGATTCGGCGTTCTATTGAAAAACCGGTTTATAAGGAAAAGCTGCGTTTGCGCAGTTATGGGATACCGAAGCTGGATTCTAAGGTTTTTTTAGAGATCAAGAAAAAGTATTGTAAGGTAGTGAATAAACGCAGAATTTCACTTACATTACAGGAGGCTTATGATTATGTGGAAAGAGGGATTCGTCCTAATGCGGACAGTCAGATATTAAGAGAAATTGATTTTTTTCTGGAACGTTATCCTTTGAAACGTGGTATTTATTTAGCTTATGATAGGATTGCGTTGTATGGACGGGAAGACGAACAGTTTCGTGTGACCTTTGATCAGAAAATCCGTAGCCGCCATGTGCAGATGGGATTAGAAGAAGGTGACAGAGGGAATCTTCTTTTACCGGGAAATGAGTATTTAATGGAAAGTAAAATTATGGGTGCTACGCCGCTGTGGTTTGCAGAGATTTTGTCAGATTTGGCAATTTATCCGGTTTCTTTTTCAAAATATGGAAATATTTACAAAAAAGAACATGGTTCTTTTCAGCCGGAAAAAATGATGGTACATAGAATAGAAAATTGGAATAGTATTAGGAGGGAAAAGGTATGTTAAATAGTATTTTTCACGCAGGCACATTTTTGGTCGAATCGGTTGCAGCGTCAATGGCGGCGGCATTGATTCTTGGTATCGTAATTGCGATTATTTATAAAAAAACAGCAGTATATCGGGAGGATATTTCAATTGTATTAGCGATTCTTCCTCTGATGATATCGGCTGTAATAATGATTGTCAATGGGAATCTTGGAACGTCAGTTGCAGTTTTAGGAGCGTTTGGGCTGGTGCGTTTTCGCAGTGCTCCGGGTTCTGCGAGAGAAATCAGTTTTATTTTTTATGCGATGGCTGTCGGTTTGGCTGTTGGAATGGGATTTCTTTCTTTAGCAGCGCTTTTGACGATGGTGGTTGGTGCAATGATTATAATTTTGGAAAAAGCCGGATTTGGAAGTCATGTAACAAAAGAAAGGGAACTGCGTATTACAATTCCGGAAGATTTAAATTATAATGGAATTTTTGATGATTTGTTCCAGATTTATACCAGATCACATATGTTGGAAAGAGTAAAGACGACGAATATGGGAACTATGTATGAGCTTTCTTACCGGGTGCAGTTAAGAAATCAAGAACAGGAAAAAGAATTTATGGATGCGCTCCGGTGCAGAAATGGAAATCTTTCTATTATACTCGGACTTGTACAAAGAGAGAAAAATGAATTATAATTAAAATATAAAAGTAGAGAGAAACTAAGGAGAAAGCATGATGCTGGTATTTGCGGCCGTCATTTGCGGAGATTCAAAACAAAAACCTCAGATTGAAATTGAGGAAGAATTATTTGTTCGGATTGGAAAAGGAGAAAAAGAGGCATTTTGTCTGCTTTATCAAAAAACGTCCAATGCGGTTTTTTCCTATGCGCTTTCTCTTTTGCAAAATCGGGAAGACGCAGAAGATGCCATGCAGGAGACGTTTTTGAAAATTCGTTCTGCAGCTCATCTGTATACTGCGATGGGAAAACCGATGGCATGGATTCTGACAATTGCACGAAATGTTTGCATGATGAAATATCGTCAGCAGATGCATATGTCTGGAATTCCGGTAGAGGAAATCAAAGAAAAACAGGATTTCAGCCAGATTGAGGATCGTGAAGACAGAATTGTATTAGAAACAGCGTTTCAGGTATTGTCAAAGCAAGAGTGTCAGATCATTGTTTTGCATGCAGTATCCGGGATGAAACACAGAGAAATTGGAGAACTGCTGCAGGAACCGTTATCGACTGTTTTGTCTAAGTATAACCGGGGAATAAAAAAGCTGCGCAGACAATTGGAGGAGAGATTATGAAAAAAATTACAAATTCTTATATTTCTTTGCATTTGCGTTCGGCTGTGAAATCTCTTGTTCCGGAGAAAGTGGAAGAACTTTGGCAGAAGGATGTGCCAAGAGCCGAGGGAAACGAATGGTATTTAGATGGAACCGGACATAGACATTCGGGAGTTCCTCATATAGTAAGAGCTCTGTCTGCAGCAGCAGCCTGTATGGCTGTCTGTGCGATTGCATTTTATATGATTCAGCTTCGTACAGATGCCACAATTTATCTGGATGTAAACCCAAGCGTGGAATTGCAGATCAATCGTCGGGAAAAAGTACTTCTTGCAAGAGCGGACAATCCGGATGGCGAAAAGATTCTTGACAATATGGATTTAAAAAATACTGATCTGGATATTGCGATGAACGCGATTTTGGGATCGATGGTACGTCATGGTTATTTGAGCGAAGCAGAAAATTTGATTCTTTTGTCTGTAGACAGCAGAGATACCGGACGGGCAGAGGAGCTTCAGAAACGTCTTACGACAGATATCGATGAATGTCTGGTTTCTATGCTGGGAGAAGGGTCTATACTCAATCAGACTTTAGAAACGACAGAGGAATTAAAAAAATTGTCTTCTGAATATCAAATTACGCCAGGAAAAGCGTATTTGCTGCAGCGGATCATAGAAAAATATCCGGAATTGAGTTATGAAAAACTTGCAAAATTTACAATGAATCAATTGATCCCCTATCTTCAGGACAATGGAGTGGATCCGGAAGAATTTGTAAACTGGTTCGGGACACCAATGAGAAACCCGGAAACAGAAGAGAAAGAAAAAGATTCAGAGGATGAGGGGGAACAGAACGAGGAAGAAAAAGAGGAATCCGAAGAGGAACTGGAAGAAAAAAAAGAACAGACAGAAGAATTATATGAAAGATATGAAAAAACGGAATATGACGAACCGGAAGATTTAGAAGAACTTCAGGAATATGAAGTGCCCCAGAATGCTGAAGTACCGGAATATAATGAACCGGAAGAATATGAAGAACCGGAATATGACGAGCCGGAAGAATATGAAGAACCAGAATATGACGAGCCGGCAAAATACGAAGAACCAGAATATGACGAACCAGAAGCAGATGATGCCGGAGATGAGGATTGAGTAGGTGGAAAGATGCTGTCTCTTTTCGAATAGTTTGGAATTGACGCTGTACGTTCAGAAGATTATAATGAAAAATGAAAGTGCATGCATAAAGAGATAGTTTACAAAAGAGCGGGAGGAAATGAGATGGAAACGATTATTATCGGAATCGCCGGGGGAACTGGATCTGGAAAATCTACTTTTACCAATCGTCTGAAGGATGCTTTTGGGGATGAAGTGGCGGTAGTATATCATGATAATTATTATCGCAGACAGGATGAAGTTCCGTTTGAAGAACGTAAGAAGGTCAATTATGATCACCCGGATTCATTAGAGACGGAGCTTTTGGTGGAACATTTGCATAAATTAAAAAATGGCGAGGCGGTAGAGTGTCCGGTTTATGATTACAGTCTGCACAACCGTTCGAATGAAGTGGTGCGCATCGAGCCGAAGCGGATCATTCTGGTGGAGGGGATTTTGCTTCTGGCAGATACAAGAGTGCGCAATCTGCTTGATATTAAGATTTTTGTGGAAGCAGATGCCGATGAACGTATTTTACGCAGAGTGGTGCGCGATGTCAAAGAACGTGGTCGTGATATCGACAATATTGTGCAGCAGTATCTGACAACGGTTAAGCCGATGCATTATCTGTATGTGGAGCCGACGAAAGCAATGGCGGATATTATTATCAACAGCGGTATGAATGACGTAGCATTCGATATTGTAAAATCAAAAATACAACTTCTATTGTAGAGAAAAACTTTTGGAGCATTTTCTGTATCTAATATACAGTAAGGGGAGTACTGGAAAACCGATTGTAAAAGACAAAAATAATGGGGGCGCATGGGGATGGAAGAACGTGCGAGAAAAAAGAGAATCCGACTGGAAAAAGAGCGACGGAAAGAAGAAAAACATAAAAAACGGCAGCGGACGTTGAAAATACAGATTGGCGTTGTCTGTTTGTTATTTGTTGCTCTTTTTTATGTAGTTTATGATAAAGTGATGGATTCGGATACAATGGGATGCCGGATGTCAGTATGTGGTACGAATGTTTCATGGATGTCTCCGGAAAAAGCACAGAAAAAAATAGAAGAAGATTTTGCGCAGACAAAAGTTTTATTTGTGGAAAATGGAAAAACCATTTATCAGACGACCCTGGCGGAGGCGGGCTATTCACTGGAACCAGATCAGGTACTGCAGGAGCTGACGCGTCTGAAAAAAGAGCGAAAGCCGTGTTTAAGTCTGCTGGAACTGCCGAAAAACCGTAAAATCAGTTGTGATGTCCGACAGCAGATCGAGAAACAGGCGGCTATATTTGACGCGGCACATTTGACGCAAGACGGTCAACAGAGAAAGGCGGCACAGAACGCGGAGATTGTCTTTAATAAAAAAAAGGGCAGATATGAGATCCGTGCAGCTGTTCCGGGAACGGAGATTGATGCAGCAAAGCTGCAGGCCAGGACAAGGGAGACGCTGGAGAACAGTTTTGCAAAGAACCTGCTTGCCGGAGCAATTAAAATAGAAATTAATGAAGCAATTTATAAAGACCCGCCTGTTACGGACCGACAGCTGGCTTTAAAAGAGAAATTGGAATTGTTGAACAAGAGGTTGGAGTATTATCCGGCCGCATCTGTTACATATACGTTCGGCAGTAAAAAGGAACAGCTTGGTGCGGAGACGATACGGGAATGGGTTGTTCAGAATGATAAAGAAATTTACCTTGACGAAAAGAAAATGCGCGCCTATATTGCGGAGATGGCAGAAAAGTATAATACAAAACGAGCTGACCGTTTGTTTATGACTTCTTATGGTTATGAGGTGGGGATGTGGCAGAGCGAGTACGGCTACGTGATTGATCAGGAGGCGGAGTATCAGCAGCTGTGTCAGGATCTGGAGAGCGGGGTACCAATAGAGCGTGAGCCGATTTATGCGCAGACAGGTTACAACCGTGACGGAATGGATGATCTGATGGGGAATTATATTGAGGTCAGTTTGGATAATCAGTATATGTGGTGTTATAAAAATGGTGAGGCAGTTATGGAAACGGCAATCGTATCCGGAAAGCCGGAGGGAGTCAATACAAAGACTGGAGAGACAGAAGACTGGTCTACTCTGCGTGGTGCGTTCGAGCTTGCTTATAAGGCGAGCCCGTTTGTCTTGAGCAGTGATATCTACGGTTATGAAACGGAAGTGCAGTATTGGATGCCCTTTGAGGATGGACAGGGCTTTCATGATGCTGACTGGCAGGCCTCATTTGGCGGTACGGTGTATCAATATGCGGGCAGTCACGGCTGCATCAATATGCCGATCGATCAGGCGGCTGCATTGTACAGTTATGTTGAGGGAGGATATCCAGTAATCATTTATTAATACGACGATGTATATGGAATCGATTAATGACAGCCGGGAAACATTTTGTTTCCCGGCTGTTTTACTGCGATAGAAAAATGTTTTTGCTTGTTTATGATATCATATAGAACGGCAAACGCACAGCACTAGATATTCAACTGTTTTTGCAGCGTCCGTATGGTTTTTCGATAAACTGCGAAAATCAAAAGACCGACCAGGATAAGTACAGCCGAACAGGTAAACAGTCCGTATACCTCACTGGAACTGAAGCGACCATCATTTGCAAGCATCATCAGGCAATAGAGACCAAACATGGCGCCCATGCCGACGAACGTCGGAACCTGAAAGACACTGCGGCACTGCATCTGTACTTCTTTTTTCAGAAAGGCGGGCGGAGCGCCGAGTTTTTTCAGATCGTCAAAGATATAGCGATTGTTTAGGGCGATTGTCTGGCAGCGCATATAAGCGATTACACAGGCTGCTGTAATGCAGATGATAAAGATAAACAGGAACATCATCAGAAAGACGGAATAGGTGCGAAGAAAATCCTGTTCATCAAGAATACGGAACTTTGGCATATACGTCCAGAAAGAGCGGAAATTGGAATCATTCGGTTGATCATAGCTGACTGGCGTCATATCTGGCGTATCGCCCCAGTAAATTTTTCCGGCTTCTTCATCTGCGATTTTTTCTACCGGATCATAGTAAACCGGCTTTTCGCAGGACTTATCGAAGGAAGCAACAAATCGCAGGAAGAAATCATTTGCAAAGGAATAACTGTCTTTGCCGTCGATATTAAACGCGTGATAGGTGCCTTTCCATTCTCCGGTCAAATCTTTTGAGAGTGCGGCAAAGTCGGTATCATCAAGCACATAGGATCCGGCATTCGTTGTGAGCTGTTCATAGTGCACATACCCGGCAAAAGAAGTAGATAGAGTTTCGCGTGTTGTCATATTTGTCAGAAGGGCGGCATTACTATTCAGCCAGTAGGTGCCGGTTTCCTCTTCGTCCGAAATTCCCATATAGGAACCAGGTGCAACGTCGATGGCCTGTCCGGTCAGATGATTGTAGCCGGATTCACTGAGAAATCGTCCGCCCTGAAGAAGCTTAGTGTATTCAAAGTGAAAAGAATGATCTTCTTCCTCAATACGGGCTTTGCCATCCATGCCGAGGAAAATATAATCTGCCTGTTTCCAGTCTGTTGTGGTAAGTCCATAGTCGCTGGCCAGCCCCTCGACTTCCGTCTGAGATGGGACAGGTTGATCGGAGCGGTAGTGATAAAGATAATCATAGGGACGGTTTTGAACAGCAAGTGCCTGTCCGGTGCCGAGCATTGGGATATAGAAAAGACCAAAGCAGGCTCCGGCGATCAGTACAGTGTTGACAATCAGGTTGTTTACTGTCTGCCGTCCCTGAAATTTCATCATGCTCCTTGCAATTAAGTTTTTGTAGGGGGCTTTTTTATGGGAGCACCAGCCATGTACAATAGTGTGCAGCATTACCAGATAAAGTCCTGGCGCGATCGGCAGGTAAAATAATTGGAACAGCGGACCCGGATAGCGCATGAACAGATTTTGATAGACGGTTCCGGCATAGTAACCCATGATGGCACCGGCAAGAATCAAAAGGAAGCCGACCGGCCCCATCCATCTGCCGTATTCTTTTACCGGTTCATTTTTGTGTTCCTCGCAGATGGTATCCATAATATTGGTACGCCGCAGATAACGGGCAGCTGTCACGGTTGAGAGAAGGATTACCAGAATAGCAAAGGACACAGAAAGAAGCAGGTATTCGGGATTGATACGCAGCTGCATCTGTGTGCTGTCAATAAGCAGCAGGCGGAACAGGTTCCATAAAAGGAATACAAACGGGATTCCGGCCAGTATCCCAGCAATGGCGGAGAGACTGCTCAGAAAGAGGACTTCCCGGAAAAGCCCTGGAGCCAGCGCACGTCTGGAAGCACCGAGTGCCATCAGAATACCGAGCTGTCTTGATTTTTTGCGAAAGAACAGGCCAGAGGCATAAACGGTAAAGACAGTGCATCCAAAAAGTGCCAAGGCAAAAATCATCAGCATTTGTTTACGGCTGTCACCGCCCTCCGGAAAAACTTCCAGGATGGTGGGCGAAAACATCATCGCACTGTAGGCGGAGATCAGCATCAGAGAAATAAAGTTACAGAATAAGTATAGGATGGCCTGCTTTAAATCGGCATGCCGCAGTTTTCTTTCTAATAATGTCATATTCATACGTTATCACCACTCATTTCTTTAATGGTTTCAAGAAGTTCTGTGTGGAATTCCTGGCGCGTGCCGGTACGTTCCAGCTGTCTGTAAACGCATCCGTCTTTTAAAAGGATGACACGGTCACAGAAGGAGGCGGAAAAGCTGTCATGCGTAACCATGAAAATAGTTGCGTTCATTTTATCACGGGCATTTTCAAAGGAATCAATGACTGTGCGGCTGGATTTGCTGTCTAGATTTCCGGTCGGTTCATCTGCCAGAAGGACGAGAGGAGAATTTATGAGACTTCTGGCAACTGCCGTTCGTTGTCGCTCTCCGCCGGAAATGTCAGCAGGATATTTGGCACGGATATGGGAAATATGAAAGAGTTCCAGCAATTTATCTGCCAGATGTTCGCCTTCCATGTCCATGGTTCCTTTAATAATGCGCGGCACGAGGATGTTTTCACGCACGGTCAGTCCATCCAGAAGCATGAAATCCTGAAAAACAAAACCGAGCTTTTCATTACGCACGCGTGCAAGAGCATCTTCATCAAGGTGCGCCAGGTGTTGACCGCCCAAGGTGATATCTCCCTGATCAAACGGGATATAGCAGGAGATACAGTTTAAAAGCGTGGTTTTGCCGCTGCCGGACGGCCCCATTACAGCGACAAATTCTCCGGCTGCTACATGGAAACTGACATCCTTTAAAACCGGATATTCTGTTTTGCCGGAAACATAGGATTTTGAGAGATTTTTTACATAGAGCATAATTTTACCTGCCTTTCTTTGTAATGTATGGATGTTTTTTGCTCCTGACATCGTAAAGATGTTATAGCATAAAAAATGCAGGGCAGAGTTTCACCCTGTCATATTCGGCAGGATGGATGTAACACTTGGCAAGGAGTTTGCGGAGTTGTAAAGTTTTGCGTTTTTGATGTAAAAATCGACACAGAAAGAAATGTCGACGGTGCGTGTGCGGATTGCGAAAAGTAAGCATATCAGGTATACTGTAATCGCAATAAAATGCAGAGATAGAACGTAGGAGGAGAGAAGATGCTGAGAATAGCAATATGTGATGATGAGACAGAGGCTAGAGATGCCCTGCGTATCTGTCTGGAGAAGATTATAGAGGAAGAGACAGAAGAGATTGTTTATGAATTCACATCAGGGGAACGTTCCGTCAGCTGGCTGCAGAAGCATCCCGGTGAGATTGATGTACTTTTTCTGGATGTGGAAATGAAAGGGATGAACGGGATGGAAACAGCGCAGCAGATACGCCTTTTTGACAAGAATCTGCTGATTGTGTTTGTGACCGGTTACGCGGACTATGTTTTTGACGGCTATCAGGTGGGTGCGCTGGATTATTTAATGAAGCCGGTGCAGGTGGAGCGCTTGAAAACAGTCTGCGCACGGATTCGTCAGAATTTGGAAAAGCAGGCAGATAAAACGCTGCTTTTGAAAAATGTGGATGGGATCTACCGCTTTGCGTTTGACGACATCCTGTATGTGTACAGTGAGAAACGATTGGTACATCTGGTGACGCGAAACAGCGAATATTTGTTTTATAAAAAACTGGATGAACTGGAGAGTCAGCTGGATGCTTCGTTTGTGCGCATTCATCAGCGTTATCTGGTGCATGCAAAAGCAGTGTCAAAAATCACAGGCGGTGCAGTGGAGATAGAAAAGAAGGATGGCATTACAACGCTTCCAATCAGTCGGGCGCTAAAAGAAGAAGCGACCGCGAAACTGGTGCGGGCGATGTTGGAGGAATAGAACATGTATGAATTCATACAAAAAGCAGGAATTGTAATGTATGTAATGGCAGGTGTCGTTAATTACTGCAGTGTCTGCCGTCTGCTGGAAGTAAAAAAACAATTCTGGGCACAGATGGGAATTTTGACGGCTTCGATGCTATGTACCGGTATGGTGATTTATGTCGGGGATCTGGAAAACTTACCTCCGACGCTGGCTATTTTTTTACTGGCAGTGATTTTTTTATGTGAAGGCAGTTTTTTGAAGCGTCTGACACTGGGCATGATTACCGCCTGTGCGATTTTTGCCGGAAATGCTCTGATTGATACGTATTTGAAAGTGCTCATTGAGTTTGATTCAGTGGAAATGATACTGCGGCTGGTGTTCGCTCTGCCACTTTATAGCATTATTCGCATGCTGCATCCGGAGAAAGGAATGGAGCTGACTTCTTCGATGTGGAAGCTGCTGTTGCTTTTGACGGCAGCGCCGGGTGGAATTGTTTTAAGTGTGGTACTATTAACGCCCCGTTACGAAATGGAGGCGGCCACAGTGGTATATCCATCGATGGATCCGTTTTCCGCGGCACTTTCTCTGCAGATGATGGTATTTCTGGCAATCGCGCTGGTCTCTTTCTGGGGACTTTTATGGGCAGCAGTTGTGTTGGCAAAGCAAAAACAGCTGGAGGATATAGCAAAATATGAAGAGATAAATCGAAAGTACTATGAAAATATGGAGCAACAGCATTTTGAAATCCGCAGAATGCGTCATGATATGGCAAATTATCTGCAAACGTTATCTGTGCTTCCGCAGGAAAAAAGAGATAATTATATTGCACAGCTGCTGCAGGATAAGGCGGTTACCCAAGTACGGACCTGGTGCGGCGATGCTACAGTGAACGCAGTATTGACTTTAAAAGAACAGGTGATGCGGGAAAGAAACATAGATTTTGCATACGAACTGGAAATTCCGGAGACACTGCCGTTTTCGAACGTGGATATTTGCGCATTGTTTGCAAATGCGCTGGATAATGCGACGGAGGCCTGCGGCATACCCGGGGAGAAAGGGAAAAAGATTATTTTAAAGGCGAAGATGAAAAAAGGTATGTTTATGATGTCGGTGAAGAATCCATCCAGGATGCAGATCCAAAGCGGCGTTCTGCCGCATTCTGTCAAAAAAGATCGGGTGAACCATGGGTATGGCTTGAAGAGTATGCAGGAGATCGTGAAGCGATATGGCGGTCGTTTGGAACTGGAAACGGCGGAAGGATGGTTTGAGCTATTTGTTTATATGCCGCAGCCGAGTGCGCGGAAGAATTTGAAACAGCAATGCGTAAATTAATTTTTGCAAAAGTGGTATAGCTTTTGAATATGTGCTATAATGCAAAACAGCGTAGGGTATGGTCAGCTTTGCGGAACAGAAAAGGAAGTCAGACCGATAAATAAAGAAAGAAGGTACGAAAGATGTCTTTAGCAGAGCTTACAGATAGGATAGAGGGACTGGATCGACAGGCGATGGAGCTTTGTCAGAAAAAATGGGACAGTATTGCAAAGCCGTTGCACAGCCTTGGCAAGCTGGAGGATTCGTTGGTGCAAATTGCCGGAATCTGCGGCAGCAGTCGGATTTCACTTACGAAAAAGGGATTGGTTGTGATGTGCGCGGACAATGGGATCGTGGAAGAAGGTGTGACGCAGTCCGGGCAGGAGGTGACGGCTCTGGTATCCAACAATTTTGCATCCGGAGCGGCGACAGCGGCAGTTTTATGTAAAAAGGCCGGCGCAGATATTATTCCGGTAGATATCGGGGTCGCGGCAGATACAAAAATTTTAAATCGTAAAATTGCGTACGGCACGAAAAACTTTGCAAAAGAACCGGCAATGACAAGGGAACAGGCTATATGTGCGATTCGGACGGGGATGGATCTGGTAAAAGACTTGTCGGAAAGAGGGTATCAGATTCTGGCGACAGGAGAGATGGGAATCGGCAATACCACAACGAGCAGTGCGCTTGCTTGCGCGATTTTAAGAGAAAAACCGGAAAGTATGACCGGACGCGGCGCCGGACTGACCAGTGCCGGATTGGAGAAAAAAATTATGGTAATCCGGGAGGCATTGGTGCGGTATTTGCCGAAGTGTACAGATGTGATCGACATTCTGGCATGCGTCGGTGGATTTGACATTGCCGGACTGACGGGAGTCTTTTTAGGCGGTGCCATTTATCGGGTTCCGATTGTGATCGACGGCTTTATTTCTTCGGTGGCTGCTCTGACGGCGGCGCAGATCGAGCCGAAATGTCGTGATTTTATGCTGGCTTCGCATGTGTCGAAAGAACCTGCAGCGCAGATGGTGCTGAATGCACTTGGTTTGGAGGCGGCGCTTCACTGTGAGATGTGTCTCGGTGAGGGTACCGGGGCGGTGACGCTTTTCCCGATTTTGGATATGGCCTGTGAGGTCTATGAAAAAATGAGTACTTTTGATGAAATCAAGCTGGAAGCGTATCAGCCGCTTTCTTAAAATGGGAGGAAAAGATGTTCAGCGTAGTGACAGGCGGCAGTGGCAGCGGGAAATCCGCTTATGCCGAGCAGCTCGTATTAGAAGCGGGAGAACGGAAACGCTATTATATTGCGACAATGCAGTGTTTTGATAAAGAAACTGAAGCACGGATTCTGCGGCATCGCAACATGCGCGCACAGAAAAATTTTGAGACAATTGAATGTCCGGTGGATCTGGCATGTGTGAAGATCGAATCGGACAGCACGGTGCTCTTAGAATGTATGTCGAATTTGACAGCAAATGAATTTTTCCGTACAGATTTAAAAAGATCTTCTGAAAATAAAGAGAAAGCAGTGCGAGAGCGAATCCTGCGCGGTATCCGCAGACTGCAAAAAGATGCGGCACATCTGATCGTTGTGACGAATGAGGTTTTTTCAGACGGTATTGTATACGATGAAGAAACGATGCGGTATTTATCCTGTCTGGGAAGCATTAACTGTGCGATGGCAGAACTTGCGGATCAGGTGACAGAGGTTGTATATGGGATTCCGCTGGTATATAAATAAAGTAGTAGAGAAGGAGAAACAATATGAATTTGTTAGGTGCGGCGGTGATCGCGTTTTCGATGTATTCGCGTCTTCCGATGCCACGGATTGAATGGACAAAAGAGCGTATGCGTTATATGCTCTGTTTTTTCCCTCTGGTGGGAGCGGCGATCGGGGTGTGTATGTTGTTGTGGATGCGGTTTGGAACGATTCTTGTCGGAGAGGGAAATTTCTTTCGGGCAGTGCTGGTGATGATCCCGGTCTTTGTAACCGGGGGAATTCATCTGGATGGATTTTTGGACACAGCGGATGCGTTAAGTTCCTATAAATCCACAGAAGAAAAATTGGAGATACTAAAAGATTCTCATTCGGGAGCGTTTGCAATTATTTTTGGAGCGAGTTATTTTTTGCTGATGTTTGGAGTATACAGTGAGGTGACGGCAGAGCAAATGTCTTTGCTGGCAGTCGGATTTGTTCTGTCCAGGGCGCTTAGCGGACTATCGGTGGTACTTTTTAAAAAGGCGAAAAACAGTGGTCTGGCGGCATCTTTTTCTGATATGGCACAGCAGAAATGTGTGGGAACAGTGATGATTTTTGTGATCCTGCTCTGCAGTGCTGCGCTTTTGATGATGAACCCGGTTCTTGGCGGCGCGGTGCTTTTGGCGGCGGCAGCGGTATTTGGATATTATCGCTGGATGTCTTACCGGAAATTCGGCGGAATTACCGGCGATCTGGCTGGATTCTTTCTGCAGGTGTGCGAACTGATGATGGCGTTTTTTGTGGTGATTGCAGCAAGACTTATAGGAATCGAGGGATAAGTATGATACTAGTAACAGGCGGGGCATATCAAAATAAAAAACAGGCAGCGTGCAGGCTGTTTGATGTAGAAGAAAGTGATTTTCTGGATGGCGGCAGCTGTGATTTTCAGGCGATTTTTTCCTGTCGGGCGTTGGAAAATTTTCATCTTTATGTGAGAAGATATTTGAAGGCCGGGAAAGATCCGGCAGAACTTACGGCAGAGCTGAAAAATAATCCCCAGCTTTTGATTGTTACAGATGAGATTGGCTATGGAGTTGTACCGATCGAGAAAGAGGAACGTTACTGGAGGGAACAGACCGGACGCATTTGTTGTACACTTGCAGCGCAGGCAGAAACGGTGGTTCGTGTGGTGGCGGGCATACCGACGGTAATCAAAGGAGAAGCAAAATGTTGATTTATTTACTGCGGCACGGAAGGACAGAGGGAAATTTGCTTGGGCGCTATATCGGCAGGACGGATGAAGCGCTTTGTGTGGAATTTACAAAAGAGCTGCGGGAAAAAAGTGGACGCTATACGGCGGATCTTTTATTTGTCAGTCCGATGAAACGTTGTGTGCAGACAGCGCAGATTTTGTTTCCTGGACAGAAACAGTATTCGGTAAATGACTTCCGGGAATGTGATTTTGGTGTTTTTGAAAACAAAAATTATCAGGAACTTTCTGATGATCCGCGTTATCAGGCATGGATTGACAGTAATGGTATGCTGCCGTTTCCAGAAGGGGAAAGTCGGGAATCATTTCAGCAGCGCTGTGTCTATGCGTTTCAAAAGGTACTGGAAGAAGCAAAAAAGCAGAAAGCAGAAACAGTCGCCTGTGTCGTGCATGGTGGAACGATCATGAGTATTCTGGCAGAGCTTGCGTATCCAAAGAGGGATTACTATGAGTATCAGGTAAGGAACGGAGGCGGGTATGCGGTAACAGTAAGAGAGGATGGCCTTCTGGAAATCGTGTGTTTCTGCTGACAGCAGGACAAATATTTCTTGTAAATTTATCATCTCGAATGTGATAGTTAATACTTGCTTTCCGTCAAGGGCAAGCGTATAATATAAAAAAAACTGAACATTCTTTGGAAGCGGGTGGAAGTCCTGCGCAAGTCCGTTACTGTAAAAGTCAGATACAAGGAATGTTTGGAGAAGGTGGACAGTCTGCGGCAACCGGACTCGTTCGCAGCAGCAGACTGTCTGCTTAGAAGCAGTTTCATCCGTTGTCTTTAGGACAGCGGATTTTTTTATGAGTAAACAAAGGTGGAAAAGCAATGATAAAAACCGGACTGGAAAATTATTACAGTATTAAAAATAATAGAAAAATGCGTTTCGGCTATACGACCGGTTCCTGCGCGGCAGCAGCGGCGAAGGCAGCGGCGCGGCTTTTGCTGACTGGGAAAACGTCTGCGGAGGAAACGCTTTTGACACCGAAAGGGATTGAGCTTCATCTGGAAATTCTGCATTCACTGCTGGAAAAGGATATGGCTGTCTGTGCAGTGAAAAAAGATGCCGGAGATGACCCGGACGTTACAAACGGACTGGAAATTTTCGCAAAAGTAGAAAAAAGTGCGGCAGGCGGAATCCGGATTGACGGTGGGATTGGCGTTGGACGGGTAACGAAAAAAGGTTTGGAGCAAGCGGTCGGCAGTGCGGCGATCAATCAGGTTCCGCGCAGGATGATTGAGCAGGAAGTGGAATCTGTTTGCGAGGAGACCGGGTATGACGGCGGTCTTTCCGTTACGATCTATGTGCCGGAAGGGGAGAATGTGGCAAGAAGAACCTTCAATCCGCGTCTGGGGATTGAGGGAGGTATTTCAATTCTTGGTACCTCTGGGATTGTTGAGCCAATGAGTGAGGCGGCTCTTGTGAAAAGTATTGAGGTAGAAATGCGCCAGAAGGTGGAGAACGGCGCAAAATATCTGCTGATTACGCCGGGCAATTACGGTGCGGATTTTTTGAAATCGCAGAGGGAATTGCCGCAGACAGAGAGTATGAAGTGCAGCAATTATGTCGGTGAGACGCTGGATCTTGCGCTGGAGATGGGCGTGGAGGGAATTCTGTTTGTCGCGCATATCGGCAAATTTATTAAGGTGGCAGGCGGAATTATGAATACACATTCCCGTAATGCCGATGCCAGAGCGGAGCTCATGGCGGCAAATGCTGTCCGGGCTGGATGTTCTCTGGAATGTGTGCGGGAGATTTTAAATACCGTTACGACAGAGGAAGCATTGACGCTCATCAAGCGGGAACATCGTTTGCCGCAGTTCATGCGGGAAGTGACAGGACGAATTGAGGAATATCTGCATCATCGTACTTATCAGCGGATGATGCTCGGAGCGGTTTTGTTTTCCAATGAACATGGCTATCTCGGGGAAACGAAAGACGTACCGGAGTTGATTCGAAGAATTACCAAACAGGAAAGGGGAGGGCAATAGAATGTCTGGAATATTATATGGAATCGGAGTAGGTCCGGGAGACCCGGAACTTCTGACGTTAAAGGCTCTGCGTCGGATCAAAGAAAGTGATATCATTGTCGTGCCGGGCAGAAAAGCAACAGAAAGTGTGGCTTATGAGATTGTGAAAGGCGCTTATCCGCAGTTGGATGAAAAAACACTGGTGTCGGTAGAAATGCCGATGACAAAGGATCCGAAGATTCTGGAGGAAAATCATCAGAAAGCGGCAGATCTTGTGGAGGGTTTTTTAAAAAGAGAAAAGAAGGTTGCTTTTCTGACATTGGGAGATCCTACGGTGTATTCGACCTATCTGTATGTACATAAACGAATTTTACAACGCGGCTGTGAGGCGGAGATTATCAGCGGGATCCCGTCGTTCTGTGCTTCGGCAGCGCGGCTGAATATCGGACTGGCAGAACAAAAAGAACCGCTGCATATCATACCGGCTTCTTATCGGGCAGAAGAAATCGAACGATTTTTAGCACTTCCGGGGACAAAGGTGCTGATGAAATCCGGAAAGAAGATGGGACAGGTAAAGGAAAGTATTTTGAAAAGCGGGCAGCAGGCTGTAATGGTGGAAAACTGCGGTATGCCGGGAGAGAAGATTTATCACTCGGCGGAGGAAATACCGGAGCAGGCGGGATATTATTCCCTGATTATTGTAAAAGAAAAAGGAAAAGAACAGGAGAAAACACTATGATACATTTTGTGGGAGCCGGAAGCGGTGCAGCCGATTTGATTACGGTAAGAGGAAAAAAATTGTTAGAAGAGGCGGATGTTTTGATCTATGCCGGATCGTTGGTAAATCCGCAGCTATTGGACTACGCAAAAAAAGATTGTGAGATTTATAACAGTGCGACGATGACGCTGGAGGAAGTACTGCGGGTTATGACAGATGCAGAGACCGCGCAAAAAACGACCGTTCGGCTTCATACGGGCGATCCTTGTCTGTACGGGGCAATCCGTGAGCAGATGGATGCGTTGGATGAAAAACAGATCGTTTATGATTACTGCCCGGGTGTCAGTTCTTTTTGCGGAGCGGCTTCGGCTTTAAATCTGGAATATACATTGCCGGAGGTTTCACAGAGCGTGATTATTACGCGTATGGCAGGCAGAACACCGGTGCCGGAAAAAGAAAGTATTGAATCTTTTGCGGCACATCAGGCGACGATGGTTGTTTTTCTGAGTACGGGGATGTTGGAGGAACTGTCAAAGCGTCTGATCGCAGGCGGCTATCAGCCAGATACACCGGCAGCAATCGTTTACAAAGCAACCTGGGAAGATGAACAGGCATATGTATGTACTGTGGCGACACTGGCGCAGACGGCTAGAGAACATCAGATCACAAAGACAGCGTTGATGATTATCGGCGATGCGGTGGCACACAGCTCTTATGAACGGTCAAAGCTTTATGATCCGGGCTTTACCACAGAATTCCGCAAAGGAACAGAGCAATGAGCGAGGAACGGATGCAGATTGCGGTGATCAGTTTTACGGAAAACGGTTGTCTGCTGGGCGAACGCTTGCGGCAGGGGCTGAATTCATATGACTGTCGGGTAAATTTATATTTGAAAAGTAAATATCAGGTGCCAGCTGGCGCACAGGCAGAGCCGCTTGACAAAGAGACGCTGCAGACATGGACAGAAAAACGTTTTGAGGACAGTGAGGCGATAGTTTTTATCGGTGCCTGCGGAATTGCAGTGCGCAGCATTGCTCCGTTTGTGAAAAGCAAACAGACGGATCCGGCGGTTGTGGTGATTGATGAGACCGGAATGTTTGCAGTTTCTTTGCTGTCTGGCCATCTGGGCGGCGCGAATGAACTGACAGAGAGAGCGGCAGGGATCCTTGGGGCGCAGGCGGTGATTACGACGGCAACGGACCGCAATAAAATTTTTGCGGTCGATGTGTTTGCAAAACAAAATCATTGTGTAATCTCAGATATGAAACTGGCAAAAGAGGTTTCCGCTGCGCTTCTGTCCGGAACGTCAGTTGGTTTTTACAGTGATTTTCCATGTAATGGAAATTTGCCTGAAGGACTGACGGTTTTTGACGGTACAAAAAAGAAAGACATACCGGAACTTGGCATTTGCATCAGTGTGCAAAAAGAGAAACAGCCGTTTGCAAAGACTTTATATCTGATTCCCAGGATACTGACAGTGGGGATTGGCTGCAGAAAAGGAATTGCGGCGGCAGCGATCGCGACAGCGGTAAAGAATATATGTGAACAGGCGGGCATTTTTCCGGAAGCGATCGGTCAGGCGGCAAGTATTGATCTGAAAAAAGAGGAGTCGGGACTTTTGCAGTTTTGTAAAGCGCAAAAACTTGCTTTTGTGGTTTATTCTGCGGAGCAGTTAAAACAAGCGAACGGAAACTTTTCTGGTTCATCATTTGTAGAGAATATTACAGGCGTGGATAATGTCTGTGAACGTGCGGCAGTTCTGGGAAGCAGGACAGTTGGAGCAGGCGGCAGGCTGCTGTGTGGAAAATATGCGAAAGACGGAGTGACAGCGGCTTTGGCACAGAAGAAATGGAGTGTGAAATTTTGAATAAAATATATGTAGTCGGAATCGGGCCGGGAGCCTATGAAAAAATGACGATCGAGGCGGCAGAGGCCTTGAAAAACAGTGATGTGATTATTGGATATACTGTGTATGTGGATCTGGTAAGGGAACACTTTCCAGGAAAAGAATTTCTGACCACGCCAATGAAAAAAGAGGTTGAGCGATGTGTGATGGCTTTTGATGAGGCGATGAAAGGAAAAACAGTGTCGATGATCTGCAGCGGCGATGCCGGAGTATACGGAATGTCCGGCTTAATGTATGAGGTGGGTGTTAACTATCCGGAGGTAGAACTGACGGTACTTCCGGGAGTGACAGCGGCAACTGGAGGAGCAGCAGTTTTAGGCGCTCCGCTGATCCATGATTTTTGTCTGATCAGTTTGAGTGATCTTTTGACGCCGTGGGAAAAAATTGAGGCAAGACTTTTGGCGGCAGCGCAGGCTGATTTTGTAATCTGTCTCTATAATCCTTCCAGCAGAAAAAGATATGATTATCTGGAAAAAGCCTGTGATTTGATGCTGCGGTACAAGGCGGCGGAGACTGTCTGCGGTTTGGTGGAGAATATCGGCAGAGACGGGGAGACAATGCGGGTATTGACACTGCAGGAACTGAAAACTACAAAGGTGGATATGTTTACGACGGTATTTGTCGGTAATTCGCAGACGAAAAAGATTGGCGGGAAAATGGTGACGCCCAGAGGCTATCGGAATGTGTAAGGTAATTGTATTTGCGGGAACAACAGAGGGAAGACAATTAGCAGAATTCCTGGAAAAACGGGAAATTCCGGCACATATTTGTGTGGCAACAGAGTATGGAGAACAGCTTTTGCCGGAGGGCGGGGTTCTGGAAGTTTCTCACCAGCGTTTGAACAAAGAAGAAATGACAGCGCTGATACAGCAAAAAGGGTGTCCGTTTGTCATTGACGCCACACATCCATATGCGGCGGAGGTAACGGAAAATATTCGGATAGCCTGCAGACAGACCGGAGCAGAGTATGTGAGGGTGTTGCGTGAGGGCTCGGAAGATACCGGAAAGGAAATAGAAACGGGAAATCTTTTTGAAAAGCAGAAGAAAAATCTGTGTCAGGATATTGTATACACTGAGGATGTCGAATCAGCAGTGGAATATCTGGAACAAACCAGAGGAAATATTCTGGTGACGACCGGCAGTAAAGAAGCAGTGAAATATACAAAACTGACGGATTACCAAAGTCGTGTATATCTGCGCGTACTTTCTCTGGCAAATGTTGCCGCAGAGTGTGAAAAACTGGGATTTTCCGGTAGTCATCTGCTCTGTATGCAGGGGCCTTTTTCGGCAGAATTCAATGCGGCAATGCTTCGGCAGTGGAACTGCAGTTATCTGGTGACAAAGCTTTCCGGTGCGGCCGGCGGATTCCCGGAAAAAGTTGAGGCGGCAAGAAGGTGTGGCTGTACTCTGGTGGTAATTGGACGTCCGCAGCAGGAGACAGGGATTTCCGTGATGGAATGCAAACGTCTTCTTTGTGAAAAATTCAAATTGACATCGAAGGCAGAGATCTCTCTGGTCGGCATTGGTATGGGGAGCGCGGACGGACGCACGGAGGAGGCATCGCGCGTGATCGCAGCAGCGCAGCTTTTAATCGGAGCACGGCGGATGTTAAGTGCTTCTGTACATCCGGGACAGGATACGTACTGTGAGTATAACAGTGAGAAAATTGCTGCTTATATCAAGGAACATCCGGAGTATGAAAAAATTGCTGTGGTGCTCTCTGGAGATGTGGGTTTTTTCAGCGGCGCAAAAAAATTAATTGATCAGTTGGACGGACAGGTAAATGTGATTTGCGGAGTTTCTTCCGTGGCTTATTTTATGAGTCGTATTCAGAAATCCTGGGAGAAGGTTTATCTGGCGAGTACACATGGAAGATATGCAGATTTAATTTCACTGCTTGGACAGCATGAGAAGGTCTTTTCCATATTGGGAGAGAAGGGGGCTGTTTCCAATCTGGCAAAAAAGTTGCTTTACTATGGGATGGATCAGGTGCGGATGTACATCGGCGAACGTCTTTCCTATCCGGATGAAAAGATCTGCAGCGGAATGGCAGAGGATTTTATCGAGTATGAGACGGATTCGCTGAGCGTGATTTATCTGGAAAATCCTCAGTGTGATGCAAGGACAACGCATGGGATATCGGATACGGAATTTATTCGCGACAACGTACCGATGACGAAGGAAGAAGTACGCACGGTTTCCTTAGCAAAGCTGCGGTTAAAAGAGAATTCGGTTTGTTATGATGTCGGAGCCGGAACCGGTTCAGTGGCGATTGAGATGGCACTGCGCTGTGTATGCGGAAAAGTATATGCGATTGAGAAAAAGCCGGAAGCAGTTGCGCTAATTCAAAAAAACAGAAAGAAGTTTGCTGTGGATCATCTGCAGGTGCTGGAAGGAACGGCACCGGAAGCGTTAGAAGGCTTAGAACCGCCAACGCATGCGTTTATCGGCGGATCCTCCGGAAATATGGAAACGATTTTAAAGATATTGCTGCGGAAAAATCCGGCTGTGCGGATTGTAATCAACTGCATTGCCCTAGAGAGCGTTTCGGAAGCGCTGCAGTGTTTGAAAACGCTTCCGGTTACGGATGCAGAGGTGGTACAGCTTTCTGTGAGTAAGGCAAAAACAGTAGGAAGATACCACATGATGATGGGAGAAAATCCAATTTATGTGATTTCCTGTACCGGTATCGGAACTGCGGATGATGAAAGTGTATGAGAAATATGAAATAGAAAAGAGATGACAAGCTTTCCGATGAAAAAAGAAAGAAAACTTTCCCGATTTATGATAACTGCAGGAGCCAGCGGCAGCGGTAAAACGCTGATTACTTGTGGGATTCTGCAGGCATTAAAGAACAGGGGGCTGACGGCTGCCTCCTTTAAATGCGGACCGGATTATATTGATCCGATGTTTCACAGTAAGGTGATCGGTGTTAGATCCGGGAATCTGGATACATTCTTTACCGATGCGCAGACGGTTCGATTCCTGCTGGAAAGAAACAGCAGAGACTGTGATCTGGCGGTACTCGAAGGCGTGATGGGTTATTATGACGGCGTCGGAGGAACAACGACACGCGCCAGCGCTTTTGATGTGGCGAAAAAAACAGAGACTCCAGCTGTGTTGATTGTAAACTGCAAGGGTATGAGCGTTTCGATTCTGCCGTATATTAAGGGATTTCTGGAATTTGAAAAGGACAGTCAAATTCAGGGGGTGTTGTTGAATCAGATGTCCGCAATGCTGTATCCGCGGGTAAAAAAGATGATTGAGGAACAACTCGGCATTTCTGTCTATGGCTACGTTCCAAGATTGGAAGAGTGTGTGATTGAGAGCCGCCATCTGGGACTGGTACTGCCGGAGGAAGTGGCTGATTTTCATGAAAAGCTGAATAAGATGGCGCAGATTTTGGAGAATACGGTGGATATAGACGGTCTGATCGCTTTGGCAGAAACAGCGCCGGAGCTGTATGAGACAGAGAGCAAAGAACCGAGGATGCAAAAAGAAAAAGGGGTTCGCATCGGTCTGGCGCAGGATGAAGCCTTTTGTTTTATTTATAAAGAAAATTTGCAGCTTCTGAAAGAACTGGGCGCTGAGCTGATCCCATTTTCTCCGATTCATGATGCGCATATGCCGAAAAAGCTGGACGGCCTGCTTTTTTACGGTGGTTATCCGGAACTGTATGGAAAACAGCTGGAGGAAAATGAGCAGATGCGCCGAGAACTCAGGGCAGCACTTTTGGAAGGGGTTCCTGTTATGGCAGAGTGCGGCGGCTTTCTGTATCTGCATGATACCTTTGAGGATATGCAGGGAAAAAAATGCCGGGGACTTGGCATTATAAACGGGGAAGCTTACCGAACAGAACGATTGTCACGTTTTGGATATATAGAGGTGGATAGTAGACAAAGACCAGTGTTCGGAAAAAAAGTCGATGTTTGTCCGGCGCATGAATTTCACTATTTTGATTCCGCGAACTGCGGAACAGCTTTTTATGCGAAAAAACCGGAGAGCAGACGGGGATGGGAATGTATGCATGCGACAGAAAATATGCTGGCCGGATTTCCGCATTTTTATTATTATGGAAATCCTTATCTGGCAGAGGCATTTGTTGAGCGCTGTTATGAACAGAATAAAGGGCAGTTGGACAGCGGCAGTACCTGACGATGCAGTTTATACCGGTTTCAGAAAAAAACGTACAGGAAAGAGAAGGACAACAAATGATTAGATGGACAACAATAGCCCTCATACTGGGCTTTCTGGCAGATTTGGCACTGGGAGATCCCTGCTGGCTGTATCATCCGGTCAGACTGATCGGCGCGGCGATCACATTTCTGGAAAAACGGCTGCGCAGTTTTTTCCCGAAGACGGAAAAAGGAGAGCGGGCAGCAGGCTGCGTGCTGGTGATCGGTATCTGTTTCTTTAGCGCGGCTATTCCGCTTCTGGTGCTTTCTATTGCGTTTCGCATTCACACATTTGCAGGGATAGCGGCAGAGACCTTTTTGTGCTATCAGATGCTGGCGGTAAAATCTTTAAAGACAGAAAGTATGAAAGTGTATCAGGCACTGGAAAAAAAAGATCTGGAAGGAGCAAGGCATGCCGTTTCCATGATTGTCGGCAGAGATACCGCATCGCTGGATGAAGAAGGTGTGACGAAAGCGGCGGTGGAGACCGTGGCGGAAAATGCTTCGGACGGCATTATTGCGCCGCTATTTTACATGGCGCTTGGCGGCCCTGGATTGATGTGGCTTTATAAGGGGATTAATACCATGGATTCGATGGTTGCCTATAAAAATGAGAAATATCTTTATTTTGGAAGATGCGCAGCAAAACTGGATGATCTGGCAAATTTCATTCCAGCGCGTCTTTCCGCTTTTTTTATGATACTGGGAGCGTTTCTGGCAGGGTTTAATGGCAAAAACGCGGCGAAGATTTTTAAAAGAGACCGTTTCAATCATGCAAGTCCCAATTCTGCGCAGACTGAGGCAGTAATGGCAGGAGCGCTGGAAATACGTTTGGCAGGAAATGCGTTTTATTTCGGCAAACTGTATGAGAAACCAACGATTGGCGATGCTGTCCGACCGGTGCAGGATGAGGATATTAAAAGAGCAAATCGGCTTTTGTATGTGAGCGCCGCACTCTCTGTTTTGGTGTTTGCGACTGTCCGACAGATTGTGTGGATGTTTTGCGCTTATCTGTGAAATATTGCTGAAAAAATTACAGAAAAGGAGAGGCTTTATGAAAAAATATATTCATGGCGGTGATATTTACCGTCATCCCGGAGTTCTGGATTTTTCTGTGAACTGCAATCCGTACGGAATACCGAATGGTGTAAAAAAAGCGGTGACAGCGGCAGTTGAACAAGCGGAATGTTATCCGGATGTGGATTGCATGCGGCTGAGAAATGCGATTGGGCAGACAGAAAATATTTCGCCAGAGCAGATCATCTGCGGAAACGGGGCGGCAGATCTGATTTTTGCATTGGTACTTGCTTTAAAGCCGAAAAAAGCGCTGTTGGCTGCGCCGACATTTGCCGAATATCAGCAGGCGTTGGCTGCGGTTGGCTGTGAGGTTTGTTATGTACGGTTGAAAGAAGAAAACGGTTTTGTACCGGATGAGAATTTTTTAGATCAGATTTGCGTTGGAACAGACCTTGTGTTTTTTTGTAATCCAAATAATCCGACCGGTGTGGCGGCAAAGCGTGAATATGTCAGAAAAATAGCTGTAAAATGCCAGATGTGTGCCGCTTTTCTGGTAGTGGATGAGTGCTTTATAGATTTTCTGGAACAGCCGGAGATTTATACGATGAAAGGGTTTCTGAAAGAATTTCCGAGTATGTTTCTCTTAAAGGCGTTTACAAAAAAATATGCGATGCCGGGATTGCGTCTTGGATATGGGTTATGCAGTGATGAACAGTTTCTGGAAACAATGGCGGCGGTTATGCAGCCTTGGAATGTGTCTACACTTGCGCAGGAGGCAGGGATTGCTGCTTTGAAAGAGACAGCATATGTGCGGGATAGCCTGGAAAAAATACGCAGTCAGCGGAAAAATCTGATTGAAGGATTGAAGCAACTCGGATGCAAGGTTTATGCGTCCGAGGCGAATTATATATTTTTTCAGGGGCCGGAGCGGTTGTCGGAAAAGTGTCTGGAGCATGGTATTTTGATCCGCGACTGCAGCAATTACGAAGGTCTTTCCAAAGGCTTTTACCGGATTGCAGTGCGAAGACCAGAGGAAAACAGGATATTTTTAGAAACGCTTCAGAAAATTGCGGAGACGAAAGGCGGGGAATAACGATGGCAAAAGCGATTATGATACAGGGAACGATGTCGAATGCGGGAAAGAGCCTTTTGGCGGCAGGGCTTTGTCGGATCTTTAAGCAGGATGGCTACCGTGTAGCACCGTTTAAATCACAGAATATGGCATTGAATTCTTTTATTACAGAGGAAGGTCTTGAGATGGGACGCGCGCAGGTAATGCAGGCAGAAGCTGCGGGGATCCGTCCATCTGTTTTGATGAATCCAATTCTTTTAAAGCCGACCAATGATATTGGCAGCCAAGTGATCGTGAATGGCGAAGTTTTGGGAACAATGAGCGCCAGGGATTATTTTAAATATAAAAAGAAATTGATTCCGAAGGTGATGGAAGCATATCATAAGCTGGAAGAGAACTATGATATTATTGTGATTGAGGGAGCCGGAAGTCCGGCAGAGATTAATTTGAAACAGGAAGATATCGTTAACATGGGGATGGCAAAGCAGGCCAAAGCGCCGGTACTTTTGGTCGGTGATATCGACCGTGGCGGAGTGTTTGCACAGCTTATTGGCACGGTTATGCTGCTGGAAGCGGATGAACAGCAAATGATAAAGGGGATGATCATTAACAAATTTCGCGGCGACAAAACAATTTTGGATCCGGGCGTGACTGCACTGGAGGAAAAAACGAAGATTCCGGTTGTCGGTGTTGCACCTTATATGGAGCTTGAAGTGGAGGATGAGGACAGTCTGACAGAACGATTCTCGGGATCACAGGAAATCGGTCTGATTGATATTGCTGTGATTCGGCTGCCACGCATTTCCAATTTCACGGATTTTAATGCATTGGAGATTATTCCAGGGGTTTCCGTGCGCTATGTAAAGTGTGTGCAGGAACTGAAAAATCCGGATATGATTATTTTACCGGGTACGAAAAATACAATGGAAGATCTGCTTTGGATGCGTCAGAACGGACTGGAGGCAGCTATTTTGAAAAAAGCGGCGGAACAAAAGGTGATTTTCGGTATTTGCGGTGGATATCAGATGCTCGGGGAAACACTTTCCGATCCGCAGCATGTGGAAGCAGGCGGAGAAATGAAGGGTATGGGGCTCTTGCCGTTAGATACAGTATTTACGATTTCCAAGACACGCACACGCGTACAGGGAACCTTTACAAGACCGGACGGTGTTCTGAAAAGTCTTGGCGGCACGATATTGGAAGGGTATGAGATCCATATGGGAGAAAGTAGGTTAAAAGAAGGTGCGCATTGTTTTACCAAACTTACGGACGCGGTTTCAGGAGTATCTAAACCGGACGGAGTATACTGTGGGAATGTATACGGAACGTATGTCCATGGGGTATTTGACCGGGAAGAAGTGGCAAAAAAGATGGTGGAAGCGCTCGGTGCGCAGAAAGGGATTGATGTGTCGGAAATGACCGGCATGGATTTCGCTGCATTTAAAGAGACACAGTACGATAAGTTGGCGCAGGGGCTGCGTGAACATCTGGACATGAAAAAAATATATGAGATTCTGGATGCAGGAATATAGGAAGGCAGGGTGTGATATGAAGATACAATTGGAAAAAGTAGCGCCACGTGAAATTGAGGCCAGAAGCTTTGAAATTATCACAGAGGAACTGGGAGAGAAAAAATTGATCCCGGGTACAGAACCAATCGTCAAACGGTGCATTCACACCAGCGCAGATTTTGATTATGCGGATAATCTCTGTTTTTCAGAGGGGGTCGTGGAAACCGCGCTGGAGGCAATCAGAAACGGTGCCTGTATTGTGACAGATACACAGATGGCAAAAGCGGGTATCAATAAGAAAGCGTTGGCTCAATATGGCGGAGAAGTGTATTGTTTTATGTCTGATGAGGATGTGGCAGAAAAGGCAAAAAAAGAGGGCAGTACCAGAGCGGCTGCCAGTATGGAAAAAGCAGTATCATTAGATAAACCGCTGATCTTTGCAGTGGGCAATGCTCCGACTGCTCTGGTGAAACTCTATGAGTTGATTCAAGAAAAGAAAATTGTGCCGCAGTTGATTATCGGAGTGCCAGTCGGCTTTGTGAATGTCGTACAGTCAAAAGAACTGATTATGGATGCAAATGTGCCATACATTGTTGCCAGAGGGCGAAAAGGAGGGAGTAACATCGCGGCATGTATCTGTAATGCACTTTTGTATATGCTTGGAAGAGAATGAGAAGAAAAGAAAATTTATGTAAAAACAAGATTTCTGCTTGTAACATTGATTGTGCAGTGATATACTGAAAAATAATAAAGAATTTAAAAAAATTGAATATAGAAAGCAGACGGTGCCGATGCAGACAAAGTATGCTGTATTGTATCGGTTAAAAGGGAAACAGGTGCAAGTCCTGTACGATCTCGTCACTGTAAACAAGGAGCGTTGGCCATGTGTATGACCGAATTGATTTGGAAAAGCACATCCACTGGGAAACCGGGAAGGAGGCCGATTGCGTTGAGCTGTAAGTCAGGAAACCTGCCGGATGCTGGTACGGGAATAGTGTTATTCCAGATCACGAGTAATTGATTGTGCCATAGAAGAATATCATTCAGATCTTTTACTCGGCGGTATTAGATCTGTTTTTATTTGTAAAAATGTAGGATTTATACGCTGAGTAAAGCGTAATGCTGCCTGAAATCTATTCAGGTCGGAATATGACGGTATTCCTGTACTTATGTATGCTGATGCAAAATTTAAGATACATCAGAGGGGAGACATTTATCTCGCCTAAAAAAGGAGGAAACGTCATGAAAAGAAAAGCATTAAAAACAGTATTGGCAGGAGTCAGCCTCAGCGCAGCTTTAGCGATGGGAGGAGCTGCCGTACAGGCAGAGGAAACAACAGAAACGGTAGAAACGGAAGTGGCTGAGACGGAAGCAGCGGAAACAGAAGCGGCAGAGGAAGAAGATTATACCACAGGCGATGCTTCTCTGGATAATATCCGCAACCAGGATGAAATCGGTGAGAAGGAACTTCTGGTTATGAGTTTTGGCACAAGCTTTAATGACAGCAGACGTTTGACGATCGGAGCGATTGAAGATGCAATTGAAAAAGCACTTCCGGATTGGTCGGTAAGACGAGGTTTTACCGCGAATATTGTAATTGATCATATCGAGAGCAGAGATGGCTATCATATCGACGATATCAATGAAGCTCTGGATCGTGCCGTTGACAATGGTGTAAAAAATCTTGTTGTTCAGCCGACGCATCTGATGAACGGTATTGAATATGAAGAAGTAACCGGAAAGCTGGCGGAGTATGCTGATAGTTTTGAAAAAGTAGCAATCGGAGAACCGCTGCTGACCTCTGACGAGGATTTTGACATTGTTGCGGATGCGATTGCAGAAGCAACCGCAGAGTATGATGATGGAGAGACAGCGATTTGCTTTATGGGACATGGTACCGAGCATGAGGCAAACGCAGTTTACCAAAAAATGCAGGATGTCTTAACAGAAAAAGGTAAGACAAATTATTTTGTCGGTACGGTAGAAGGTTCTCCTACACTGGACGATGTTCTTGCGGCAGTACAGGCTGGAGAATATAAAAAAGTAGTGCTTAGACCGCTGATGGTAGTAGCAGGTGACCATGCAAATAATGATATGGCAGGTGACGAAGAAGGGACCTGGAAGAATGTATTTGAAGAGGCAGGCTATGAAGTAGAGTCTGTTCTGGAAGGGCTCGGACAGATTCCGGCTATTCAGGATCTGTATGTAGCGCATGCTCAGGCGGCAGTAGATTCTCTTGCAGAGTAAGTTTTACGTTAATGTGATAAAGAAAATTTTGATCGGCAAAAGACGGAGCGGAAAGAAATTTCCGCTTCGCTTTAAGAAGACAGAAACAGATAAGGAGACAAACATGAAAAAAATAAAAGGAATTGCAGTCCTTGCAGTGTCTGTCCTGATAGCGTCTTTCGGGGCAGAAAGCAGTGCAAAGGAGCAGACAGAAACGGTGACGGAGGCAGAAAGCAAAAGCGCAGATGTGGCATCTGCGAACGAAATGGCAGAGCCGGAGGAAATCGTAGAAGACTGGATGGTGCCGATCAGAGGGGAGAAACTTAATGACGGCACATATGATATGGAAGTACGCAGCAGTTCTTCCATGTTCAAGATTGTGGATTGTGAATTGACGGTAACAGAAGGTAAGATGACTGCCGCTATGACAATGGGCGGTACCGGTTATCTGAAGATTTTTATGGGAACCGGTGAGGAAGCAGTTAATGCATCCGAGGAGGAGTATATCCCGTTTAAAGAGAATGCGGATGGCACGCATACCTTTACTGTTCCGGTGGAAGCATTGGATCAGGGGATTGATTGTGCGGCATTTAGTAAAAAGAAAGAAAAATGGTATGACCGTGTCCTGGTATTTATGTCCACATCACTGCCGGCAGACGCGTTTAAAGAATTAAAAGTGACAACAGCTAAGGAACTGGGGCTGGATGATGGAACATATCTTGCGGAAGGAACGCTTTCCGGCGGATCCGGACGGACAACGATCGAATCTCCGGTAAAGATTGCTGTGGAGAATGGTAAACTTACGGCAGAAGTGATTTTTTCCAGTCCGAATTATGATTATATGTTGGTTGATGATGAAAAATATGAGATGGTAAATACGGAGGGAAATTCAACATTTTTGATTCCGATACCGGGCTTTGACTATAATATTCCGGTTGTTGCGGATACGATTGCCATGAGTACACCTCATGAAATTGAGTATACGATCAATTTTGACTCTGCAACGATTGAAAAGGCGGAAGAATAGATGAGATATGAAAAGGCCGTTGCGGCATTTGGGATAAATATGATTCTTTTGGGGGCATCCTGTACAGCTGTACAGGGTGCCGAACGTATATCCGGGCTGACTTACAGCCACAGGATGGAATTGGAGTATGCACAGCAGTTTACTGTTGATTATTATGAGGATGATTATGCACTGATTACGATTGCGGAGGATGCGCAGCGCTTTCTGGTTGTGCCGGAAGGAAGGTCGGTGCCGGAAAATTTAAGTGAAGGAATTGCAGTGTTGCAGCAGCCTTTGGAAAATATTTATCTGGTGGCGACTTCGGCAATGGATCTTTTCCGGGCGATTGACGGAATCGGCAGCATACGGCTTTCGGGAACAGATGTGGATGGCTGGTACATTGAGGAAGCAAAGGCAGCGATGGAATCCGGCGATATGCTTTATGCCGGCAAATACAATGCGCCTGATTATGAACGAATTCTCGCAAATAAATGTGATATTGCAGTGGAATCGACAATGATTTATCATACGCCGGAAGTGAAGGAAAAACTGGAATCGTTCGGAATCCCGGTATTGGCAGAACGCTCCAGTTATGAAAGCCATCCGCTTGGCAGAACGGAATGGATGAAATTATATGCTGTTTTGTTGGATAAGGAGGAGGAGGCACAACGCTTTTTCGAGGCACAGCAGGAAGCGCTGGAAGAAGTGCTTGGACAGGAAAATACAGGAAAAACAGTGGCATTTTTCTATATTAGTTCCAATGGATATGTCAATGTACGCAAATCTGGCGATTATGTTCCTAAAATGATCGAGCTGGCCGGAGGTGAATATATTTTTTCTGATCTTGGTGATGAAGAGAATGCGCTTTCAACGATGAATATGCAAATGGAAGATTTCTATGCAGGGGCGAAGGACGCGGATTATCTGATCTACAACAGTTCCATTGATGCGGAGCTGCATTCGCTTGACGAGCTGCTTGATAAGAATCCGCTTCTGGCTGATTTTAAGGCAGTGAAAGAGGGAAATGTATGGTGCACCCAGAAAAATCTTTTTCAGGAAACAACCGGACTTCCGGCGCTGATCACAGATATGCATCGGATGCTTATCTGTGAAGATCCTTCTTTAAAAGAATTGACGTATATGAACAGACTGGAGTAGAATATGCGCAGAAAAACGAATCAGAGATATGTGATCTCTTTTATGATTTTAGTGATACTTTTGGCATTCTTGCTTGTCTGGAACATTAATTCCGGCAGCGTGGATTTAAGTGTAAGAGAGATCTTCCGGATTTTGCTGCACAGGACAGGAGAGGAAACGGCGGTAAATATTATATGGGAAATCCGTCTGCCGCGCATATTGTCCGCGCTGATGCTGGGCGGTGCGCTTTCGGTGTCGGGCTTTCTTTTACAGACTTTTTTCGGAAATCCAATCGCCGGACCGTTTGTACTTGGTATTTCATCCGGTGCAAAGCTGACGGTTTCACTGGTAATGGTATATTTTCTAAGCAGAGGAATTACGACTGGTTCGGCAATGATGATTGTGGCTGCATTTGTCGGATCACTCCTTTCTATGGCGTTTATTTTGGCGGTATCGCGGAAAGTAAAAAATATGTCGATACTTGTCACTTGCGGTATCATGATCGGTTATATTTGCTCTGCGGTAACCGATTTTGTCGTGACCTTTGCTGATGATTCCAATATTGTCAATCTGCATAACTGGTCGCTTGGCAGTTTTTCGGGAATGACATGGGAACATGTCCGACTGATAGCTGCAGTAATCGTCGTTACTTTGTTTTTTACATTTTTTCTCTCGAAACCGATCGGTGCTTATCAGCTGGGGGAAGTTTACGCGCAGAATATGGGGGTAAATATTCGACTGTTTCGCGTACTTTTGATCCTGCTGTCAAGCGTTCTGTCGGCAACGGTGACTGCTTATGCCGGGCCAATTTCATTTGTGGGAATTGCGGTGCCGCATTTGATGAAAAGTCTTCTGCGGACGGCAAAGCCGATTTTGGTGCTTCCGGCCTGCTTTCTGGGCGGAGCGGTATTCTGTCTGTTCTGTGATCTTCTGGCGAGAACGATGTTTGCACCGACAGAGCTTTCTATCAGTTCTGTGACAGCGATATTCGGCGCGCCGGTTGTAATTTATATGATGATACACAGAAAAAAATAGTAGAGGGTTCTATGGAAAAGACATTTGTATATACAGATAAAATGACGGTTGGCTATCATAAAAAGCCATTGATACGGGATATTGATATTCGGTTGGAGCGGGGACAGATTATGACGCTGATCGGACCGAACGGCGCCGGTAAATCAACGATTTTGAAGAGTATGATCGGTCAGCTTTCTCTGGTGGGCGGAGTTGTTTTTCTGGAACAGAACAGTATTCAGAAAATGAATGAGAAAGAAATTGCCAAAAAAATTTCTGTGGTAATGACAGAACGTCTTCATCCGGAATTGATGACTTGTGAGGATGTGGTCAGTACAGGTCGTTATCCGCATACAGGTCGTTTGGGAATTTTGTCAGCAGGAGACCGGGAAAAGGTATGTGAGGCGATGGAACTGGTACATGCGCTTGATCTTCGTGATCGTGATTTTCAGGAAATCAGTGACGGACAGCGGCAGCGGATTTTATTGGCAAGGGCAATCTGCCAGGAGCCGGAGATGATTGTTCTTGATGAGCCGACCTCTTTTCTGGATATCCGTCATAAGTTGGAACTTTTGACGATCTTAAAGCAGATGGTGCAAAAAAAACAGGTTTCGGTGATCATGTCGCTTCATGAATTGGATCTGGCACAGAAAATTTCTGATATTGTTGTCTGTGTTCACGGCGATACAATCGCGCGTTTCGGTCCCCCGGAGGAAATTTTTACTTCCGAATATATTCGTGAGCTATATGAGGTGACAAACGGAAGTTACAATGCGGACTTTGGCTGTGTGGAACTGGAACCGGTAATAGGCGAACCTCAGATATTTGTAATCGGTGGGGGCGGCAGTGCGATTCCTGTTTACAGGCAGCTGCAGAGAAAAGGGATTCCTTTTGCGACCGGGGTGCTGCACAAAAATGATATTGATTATGCAGTGGCAAAGGAACTAGCCGTGCAGACGGTTTTGGAGGAAGCCTTTGAGCCGATTGGAGAGGATGCTTTTACAAAGGCGGTTTTTCTGATGGAAAAATGTGAAAAAGTACTCTGCCCGCTGCAGCGTTTTGGATTGATGAACGAGAGAAACAGAGAACTTGTTACTTTGGCAAAGGAACGGGGAAAACTTTTTTCAGAAAAATAAAAATACCTCTTTTATTTTAAAAAAAGCCGTGCTACAATAACACCGATAAAGATTTCGCAAAGAAAAAAACTGACATGATAGAGGTGCAGATTTCATCAGTACCGGGAACATACAGGCAGGACCGCCGTTTCCGGGAAAGGGGTGTCTGCCGAAGCTTCTTATGATACAGGAAAGATCTTATTTTTTTGTTCCCGGTCCGGGAAAAGAAGCTGGGATGCCGCAGAATATGCGGCATACTGTCACATAATGTGGAGCGCTATCTGTGATGAATGACTGGTATTATAAAATTCTCAGGAGTTTTATAGAAAAAGACTACACCGCAAATGCGTTCTCAAAAGAGAAGGTGTTGGCGGTGTTTTTGTTATATCATGAAAAGACTTTTTCATAGCATAGGAAAGTTCCGGTGCAGTTTTATATTCGGATGCGAAGGGAAAAGGAGAGAGAAAGATGCAAAGAAACAAAAAAACAAGATTTTGGCTGCTGCCGTTTTTGGCGGGGGTGCTTGTGTTGGCAATGGGGGTACTGGTTGGTGCCGAGGAAGGAACAGCAGAATATGTACCGGATCTGTACGCATCCGTATGGGCACTCTTGCCGCCGGTTGTGGCAATCGGTCTGGCGCTGATTACAAAGGAGGTTTACAGTTCCCTGTTTGTGGGGATTCTGGTTGGTGCAGTGATTTACTCCGGATTTCATTTTGAGATGACGGTAACGCATATCTTCCAGGGCGGCATTATCAGCGTGCTTTCAGATGAGTACAATGTTGGCATACTGGTATTTCTGGTGATTCTCGGAGCAATGGTCGGTCTGATGAATAAGGCGGGCGGATCAGCGGCGTTTGGACGGTTTGCAGCAAAACATATTAAGAGCCGCGTCGGCGCGCAGCTGGCCACGATCTTTCTTGGTGTACTGATTTTTATTGATGACTATTTTAATTGTCTGACAGTCGGCAGCGTGATGCGTCCGGTAACGGATAAATTCAAAGTTTCCAGAGCAAAACTGGCTTACCTGATCGATGCGACGGCAGCACCGATTTGTATTATCGCACCGATTTCTTCCTGGGCAGCGGCGGTAACCGGATTTGTGGATGGAGAGAATGGCTTTTCTATTTTTGTGCGCGCAATTCCTTATAATTTTTATGCACTGCTGACGATTGTTATGATGGTGGCTATGGTATTGATGAAACGTGAATTCGGTCCGATGGAAAAGCATGAAAGAAATGCAGAAAAAGGTGACCTGTTTACAACAGAGGGACGTCCATATGGTGAGGTGCAGGAAGAAGAGATGATTACTAACGGGAAAGTAATTGATCTTCTGATTCCGATCCTTTCTCTGATTGTCTGCTGTGTGATTGGTATGCTGTATACAGGTGGATTTTTTTCCGGCACGGATTTTGTAACAGCGTTTTCCCAGAGTGACGCGTCTCTTGGATTGACGTTCGGCAGCTTTTTTGCACTGGTGATCACGATTCTTTTATATCAGATCCGCCGTGTACTGAGTTTTCATGACTGTATGGCATGTATTCCGGAAGGATTTAAGGCGATGGTTCCGGCAATTTTGATTCTGACACTGGCATGGAGCCTGAAAGCAATGACGGACAGCCTTGGAGCTGCGGAATATGTAGAAGCGCTGATTCGCGGAAGTGCAAAAGGACTGATGAATTTCCTGCCGGCGATCATTTTTGTGATTGGCTGTCTTCTGGCATTTGCTACCGGAACCTCCTGGGGAACTTTTGGTATTCTGATTCCGATTGTTGTGGAGGCTTTCTCAGCAAGTAATCCGCAGCTGATGATTATTTCTATTTCTGCCTGTATGGCAGGTGCAGTATGCGGAGACCATTGCTCACCGATTTCCGATACGACAATCATGGCGTCTGCCGGCGCACAGTGTGAGCATGTTAATCATGTGACGACACAGCTTCCGTATGCGGTACTGGCAGCGGTTGTGTCCTTTATCACTTATATCGTGGCAGGCTTTACACAGAGTGCATGGATTTCTCTTCCGGTCGGTATTGTACTGATGCTGGCAGCGGTTGCGGCTTTGCATAAACTCACGAAGACAACAGAAAAATAAAAGAAAAAACTTTTTTAATAACAAAAAAAATAATTATTTGTTATTCTTTTACAAATTAGGAAAAACTAATCACCTCGTGAGAGGTTTTTCCTTTCACTGGAGGTTAGCCAAAACTAATCAAAAACCAGAATCGGATAGGTGAAAATATTGAAAAAATTATTTTGTATCTTGACAAGATATTGCGATTAGCATATACTAACTAAAGTAAATATTAAATAACTCGTGCAATGGATAATGCGTGGTGTCAATTAAGAGTGGCAGGTATGATATTGATTTAGCATAAGTTATTTCAATATAAAAATAGTGATGTCGATCACTGTTTTTTTAAGTCAATGGGTTAGTAAAGACTAATCAAAAGGTGAAGGAGGATATAGAAAATGAGAATTGCGTTAACAGGAAATCCCAACAGTGGAAAAACAACTATGTATAATGCACTTACGGGAAGAAATGAACGTGTGGGAAACTGGGCAGGCGTTACGGTGGAGAAAAAAGAAAGTGCAATCAAAAAGAGTTATTTTGACGGAACAGAGGAATTGATTGCGGTAGATTTGCCGGGAGCTTATTCGATGTCTCCTTTCACCTCTGAAGAGAGCATTACCAGCGCTTATGTAAAAAATGAAAATCCGGATGCAATTATTAATATAGTGGATGCAACAAATTTGAGTCGAAGCTTGTTTTTTACGACACAGCTTTTGGAACTTGGCATTCCGGTGGTAGTTGCTCTTAATAAAAGCGATCTTACAGAGAAGAAAAAAACAGAAATTGATGTAAAGAAATTAGAAGAAAAATTAGGGTGCCCAGTTATTCAGACAGTGTCTACAACTTTTGGACATGAAGGACTAAAAGAAGTTGTAAATCAGGCAGCCGCATTAAAGGGATGCGTACAGAAGGCGCCTTACGTACAGGCAGATATTGATCTGCAGGATAAGACACAAGTGGAAACGGCTGACAGAAAACGTTTTGCATTTGTAAATGGAATTGTAAAAGCAGTAGAAAAGAGAAAAGTTTTCACAAAGGATAAAAATAAGCAGGACAGCATTGATCTGGTGCTTACCAATAAATTTGTTGGAATTCCTATCTTTGCAGTAGTTATGTTTGGTGTATTTTACATATCTCAGTCTACGGTTGGAACTTGGATTGCGGACTGGTTAGTTGGCTGGATTGAGACTTTCCAGGACTGGGTTGCAGGTTTGGTGGAAGGAGCAAGTTCGTTTCTTCAGGCACTTCTTGTAGATGGAATCATTGGTGGCGTAGGAGCGGTAGTAGGGTTTTTGCCGCTGGTAATGGTGATGTATTTCCTGATCGCTCTTTTGGAGGACTGCGGATATATGGCACGTGCTACTGTAGTTTTAGATCCGATCTTTAAGAGAGTCGGTCTTTCCGGAAAGTCTGTAATTCCAATGGTAATTGGTACCGGATGTGCAATTCCTGGTATTATGGCTTGCCGCACCATTCGTAATGAAAGAGAAAGAAGAGCAACGGCTATGCTGACACCGTTTATGCCGTGCGGAGCAAAGCTTCCGGTGATCGCACTGTTCGCAGGAGCATTTTTTGCAGATGCTTCGTGGGTTGGACCGACCATGTATCTGGTTGGCATTGTGCTAATTTTCCTGGGAGCATTATTGGTGAAAAGGATTACTGGATATAAATTCCGCAAGTCGTTCTTTATTATTGAACTTCCGGAATATAAACTTCCGAGTCTGAAACGTGCCACGCTTTCTATGCTTTCTCGTGGTAAGGCATACATTGTGAAGGCGGGAACAATCATTTTAGTATGCAACACAGTGGTACAGATCATGCAGAGTTTCAATTGGCAGTTTCAGGCAGTGGAAGAAGGGATGGAAAGTACTTCGATTCTGGCATCTATTGCTTCTCCGTTTGCGGCGCTTTTGATTCCGCTTGGATTTGGTGTATGGCAGCTTGCAGCGGCCGCAATCACAGGATTTATTGCAAAAGAAAACGTAGTGGGTACATTGGCGGTTGTTTATGGGCTGACGAACTTTATCGACACAGATGAGTTGGTGCTGGTTGGAGGTGCAAATGAGGTAGCGATGGTGATGGGACTTACGAAAGCAGCTGCGCTTGCCTATCTGATGTTCAATCTTTTTACACCGCCTTGTTTTGCGGCTCTTGGCGCCATGAATTCTGAGATGCAAGATAAGAAATGGCTTTGGGGCGGCATTGCGTTACAATTAGGTACTGGTTATACAGTGGCATTCTTTGTATATCAGATTGGTACACTGGTAACAACAGGAACTTTTGGATACGGTTTTGTTCCGGGCCTGATTGCGGTAATTGTATTTGCAGCAATACTGATCATTCTGATTCAGAGAAAAGAGAAAGCATTTAATGCAGAGTACCGTTTGCATGCATAAAAATCAGTCTGCGGAGTATGCAAAAATAAGCGGAGATACAGATATGAGGAATGCTAAAATAAATTTTCAGGGGGGAAAAAGCTGGCAGAGACGTACAAAATGGAAAATGAATCCATGGAAATTAATTGACGCATTGTGATTCTTTTGCTATAATAATTACATTATTTTGAAAGGAATCATGACTGTTTAAGATGGACGACGCGGACAGTGATAACGGAGACGTATCTATTTTGTTAAATATAAGAAAACAGATTGGACATAGTCTATACTTGCGGGAATAGGCTGTGTCTTTTTGTGTTTTTATAAAGCGTTATTTTCTCAAAGAAAAAGGAGGATTTGTTTTGGAAAATTCAGTTTTATTTATGATATTGCTGCAGGTGGTGCTGATTGCTTTAAATGCAGTATTTGCCTGCGCGGAGATTGCGGTGATCTCTATTAATGACAATAAGCTTGCCCGTATGGCGGCGCAGGGTGATAAACGAGCCATTCGTCTGGCTCGTCTGACCAGTCAGCCTGCCAGATTTTTGGCGACGATACAGGTGGCGATTACGTTGTCCGGTTTTCTGGGAAGTGCATTTGCGGCCGATAACTTTTCGGATATTCTGGTACAGTGGCTGTTGGATATGGGGGTTCCTGTCCCGGCAGAAACGTTGAATTCGCTGGCCGTTATTTTGATTACGCTGATCTTATCTTATTTTACACTGGTATTTGGTGAATTGGTGCCGAAGCGTGTAGCAATGCGAAAGGCGGAGCCATTGGCACTGGCAATGTCCGCGTTGATCAATACGATTTCTGTGATCGCTGCGCCGATCGTCTGGTTCCTCACTGCTTCCACAAATACTATTCTGCGTCTGATCGGTATTGATCCGAATGAGGAGGATGAGGAAGTAAGCGAAGAGGAAATCCGTATGATGGTGGATGCAGGCAGTGAAAAGGGGACAATTGATTCGGAGGAACGTAATTTTATTCAGAATGTGTTTGAATTTGACGATCTGACGGTCGGTGAGATTGCGACGCATCGTATGGATGTGACTTTTTTAAGTCTGAAAGATGATATGGAAGAGTGGAAAAAGATTCTTTATGACAGTCGTCATACGCGTTACCCGATTTGTGGGGAAACGCAGGATGACGTAGTGGGAATCTTAAATGCGAAAGAATATTTCCGTTTGGAGGATACCAGCCGGGAAAGTGTGATGGAACATGCGGTTCGTCCTGCCTATTTTGTCCCGGAAAATATAAAGGCAGATGTACTGTTCCGCAATATGAAGCAGAACCGGAACAAATTTGCGGTTGTGCTCGATGAATACGGCGGTATGTGCGGAATTGTAACGATGAATGACTTATTGGAACAGCTTGTGGGAAATCTGGATGATGAGGATGCCGAAGATGAGATTGTTCCGATCGAAGCGGTGGACGATACTACATGGAGAATTCATGGAACTGCGCTTTTGAAAGATATTTCTGAAGTGATGGATGTGGCGCTTCCCTGCGAGGAATGTGATACTTTTAACGGATTGATCTTCCAGGCACTCGGACGGGTACCGGAAGATGGCACTACGGCAGAGATAGAAGCTGCAGGACTTGAGATCAAGATTCAGGAAATTACCGATCATCAAGTACAAAAGGCACTGGTGAGGAAAAAAGAAGGACAGGAATAATTTGCGTGATTTGCGCAGATGGGGAGAGAGTAATGAAAAATCCGACAGTAATGATAACAGAACAGACAGAGGAACGACAGGCACCGGAAGACGGTGCCGGAATCAGCCGGAAAAAGAAAATTCTGCTGCAGATGCGCTGGATCGGGCTTTCCGTACTGATTGGCCTTTTTGTCGGAGCGGTGAGCAGTTTGTTTTCCAAGGTTTTGACTGGTGTGACACAACTTCGGGAATGTTATGGCTGGATACTTTTCCTAATGCCGATTGCCGGTGTCTGTATTGTATTTTTATACCGAAAATATGCACAGCAGGATGGCGGAACGAATCAGGTGCTGGCAATGATTCGTTCTCAGGATGATGTGGCATTCCGGTCAGCACCGCTGATTTTTATTACGACTGTATTGACGCATCTGGTCGGCGGTTCGGCCGGGCGTGAAGGCGCTGCACTTCAATTGGGGGGCAGCATCGGAAATAAGATCGGCAAATGGCTGCATATGGATGTAGAGGATCGGCATGTAATTGCCATGTGTGGTATGAGCGCGGCGTTTGCGGCAATGTTCGGCACACCACTGGCAGCTGCTTTTTTTTCCATGGAAGTGACCAGTGTCGGAGTTTTGTATTATGCGGCGCTGATGCCGTGTGCGATTGCAGCTTTACTGGCTTCCGGACTGGCGAGTACTTTTGGAATACATGCAGAGTCTTTTCAAATTCTGGAAATTCCGGCGTTTACAATCTCCGGTTCTTTAAAAATCGGTCTGGTGACACTTGCCTGTGCAGTAATCAGTATTGTATTTTGTCTGATGATGAAAGCAATGGGAAAGTTTTACGGACGTTTCTTAAAAAATGGTTACATAAGGATTATAACGGCAAGCGCAGTCTTTATTGCGGTGACGCTTCTGCTGCAAACGGATGCTTATATGGGAGCGGGCACAGAATTGATTGTACGTGCGGTGGAAAAGGGAGAAGCCGGATATCTGGATTTCTTCTGGAAACTGTTTTTGACGGCAATTATAATGAAAGCAGGTTTTCGAGGAGGAGAGATTGTGCCGTCGTTTTGTATCGGAGCAACCTTTGGATGTGTGATGGGACAGCTTTTGGGAATTTCTCCTTCTTTTTGTGCGGCAATCGGCATGACAGCGGTTTTTTGCGGTGTGACCAACTGTCCGATCACTTCGATATTAATTGCATTTGAGATGTTCGGTTTTCAGGGACAGGCATTTTACTTGATTGCAATTGCCGTTAGCTATGCATTTTCCGGTCATTACAGCCTGTATAAAGAACAGAGGATTGTGTACTCCAAATATAAGGCAAAATATGTAAATCAGAGAACTGATTAAGGATTTTGCTTGAATAAATATGCAATATCAGCTATACTATGGAACTGACAATGCATAGGAGGAAAGAGTAAAAATGGAAAAGAAACGCAGTAATTTTACAGGTCAGATTGGCTTTGTACTTGCATCGGCAGGAAGTGCGGTCGGTCTTGGAAATATATGGAGGTTTCCGTATCTGGCGGCAAAAGACGGTGGCGGTGTTTTTTTATTATGCTATATTATTTTAACATTGACATTCGGATTTGCGCTTCTGACAACAGAGATTGCGATTGGACGAAAAACAGGGCAGAGTTCTCTGACTGCTTACAAAGTGCTTCATAAAAAATGGGGATTTCTAGGTGTACTGGCAAGCGCAGTGCCGGTGATTATTTTGCCGTATTATTGTGCAATCGGAGGCTGGGTATTAAAATATCTGACGGTATTTCTAACAGGAAGCGGTTCGGCAGCCGCACAGGATGGTTATTTCAGCGGGTATATTTCTACTTTGTGGCAGCCGCTGATCTGGATGGCAGTATATCTGCTGTTGACTGCTTTTGTCGTGTATAATGGTGTAAATAAAGGAATTGAGAATTACAGCAAGATCTTGATGCCAATCCTTTTGCTCCTGGTGATCGGCATTTCTGTTTTTTCACTGACACTTTCCAGTACGGACGCGGAGGGTGTGACCAGAACCGGTTTGCAGGGACTGAAGGTGTATATGATTCCTGACTTTAAGGATATGACTTTTCGTGAATTTACGGTTATTTTAATGGATGCAATCGGACAACTGTTCTTCTCAATTAGTGTGGCGATGGGAATTATGGTTACGTACGGTTCTTACGCCAAAAAAGAGACAAATCTGATCAAATCCATTAACCAGATTGAGTTTTTCGATACCTTCGTAGCGATTCTTGCAGGTATGATGATCGTTCCGGCAGTTTATACCTTTATGGGAGTGGAGGGAATGTCAGCCGGACCGGGATTGATGTTTGTGTCTTTACCGAAAGTATTTGAGGCAATGGGAAGTATCGGCGGTCTGATTGGTACAATGTTTTTCCTGATGGTAGCCTTTGCGGCAGTTACTTCTTCGGTATCGATTATGGAGACCATCGTTTCCAGTATCATGGACAAGTTTCATTACTCCAGAAAGAAGAGTACAATTTTAGTTACTGTTTATGGAATTTTGATTGGAGCAGTTGTTTGTCTTGGATACAATGTGCTTTATTTTGAACTGACGCTGCCAAACGGAGCGACGGCGCAGATTCTGGATGTGTTAGATTACATCAGTAATAACTGTCTGATGCCGCTTGTAGCACTTTTAACCTGTATTCTGATTGGCTGGATTGTAAAGCCAAAGACCATTATTGATGAAGTGACGTTGGGAGAATACAAATTCAGGACACGCATGCTGTATATTGTAATGATTAAAGTGGTTGTGCCGATTTTGCTGTTTGTACTTCTGCTGCAGTCATTTGGATTTTTTGTCTAAAAAAGGAGATAGATTATGCCGGTATTTGATTTTGGCGGTTCTTCAGATCAGAAAAGAGAACCAGAGTGTACATATACCATTTTTCGGTCGAATGAGTCGGAAACTTCGCCGGGAAAACCAATTTTGCTGTTAGATAACCGGATGAGAAAATGGGAGCATCATTCCTGTGGTATATTTACAAATCCGATCAAACGGACTTCGTTTGAATTTAAGGAGAAGGACGGTATGATTTGTGCTGATATTTTAAAGATTGACGCACGGTTTGTCAGTCTTTTAAAATGGTTGGGTGAAAATCATATCAATGTGCGTCTGTCGGGTGAAAATAAAGAAGAGGGGTATGCGGTTTATAAAATCCGTGAGGTTGCCTTTGGAGGAGGTGCCAAGCTTTCGGCAGAGGATGGTTTCCTGCAGTTTATGATTGAGCGGCTTTTGGCAAGCGAGGCTCCGTCAGAGGAGTCTGTGGATGAGGAAGCAGAGGAACTCGGTGACGATATGAAGCTGACCAGCATCCAGAGTATTACGGATTTTATGAACTGTGCGGGCAGGACGCTGCCGGACAATATCCGTCTGTGGGCGCGTCGCAATCTGGCAGTTGCCCGTTCCCATGAGGTTTCACCGGAAGAGCGCAGACACGCGCAGCGTGCGCTTTCTATGATGATGAATATTCGATGGAAAAGCAACTATTTTGAGTCCATCGATCCAAAGGAGGCACGTCGTATCTTAGATGAGCAGCTTTACGGTATGGAGCGCGTAAAACAGCGTATCATTGAGACGATTATTCAGATTAATCGTACACACATTCTTCCGGCA
This sequence comes from Marvinbryantia sp., assembly GCA_050944495.1. Classification (GTDB taxonomy): domain Bacteria; phylum Bacillota; class Clostridia; order Lachnospirales; family Lachnospiraceae; genus Marvinbryantia. The sequence continues at coordinate 87,498 of JBMNRF010000001.1, read as the reverse complement.
TATGGTCTTTTACTGATTGGTCCGGCCGGTACTGGCAAGTCGCAGATTGCTTATGCGGTTGCAAAAATTTTGAAACTGCCGTGGACAACACTTGATATGAGCTCCATCAATGATCCGGAGCAGCTGACCGGAAGTTCGCGTGTTTATGCAAATGCCAAGCCGGGTATTATTATGGAGGCATTTTCTGCAGCAGGAGAGTCGAATCTTGTTTTTATTATCAATGAACTTGATAAGGCGGCAGCAGGAAAGGGTAACGGAAATCCGGCGGACGTGTTGCTGACGCTTTTAGATAATCTGGGATTTACAGATAATTATATGGAATGTATGGTACCGACCGTAGGTGTTTATCCGATTGCTACTGCAAACGATAAAAGCAAAATCAGTGCACCTTTGATGTCACGTTTTGCGGTAATTGAAATTCCGGATTATACACCGGAAGAAAAAAAGGTCATTTTCCGGAAGTTCGCATTGCCAAAAGTTTTAAAACGTATGAGTATGAAGGAAAATGAGTGCGTTGTTACAGACGAAGCTCTGGATGTGATCGTGGAAACCTATGCGGATACAAGCGGTATCCGTGATCTGGAGCAGGCGGCTGAGCATATTGCGGCAAACGCGCTGTATCAGATTGAGGCTGATCATGTATCAAGTGTGAAATTTGATGCGCAGTCAGTACGGAAATTATTGAATTAAAATAAGATGTTCAAACATCTGTGCATATGGTATAATGTTCGCGTACACAATGAGCCGGGCGGCTGAGAAGCAGTCATTTGGCGAATGTGCGTGAATCGTAATTTCTGTAGTAAATTACGGTATTATCATGCGTACAGATGTTTTTTACTTAGGAGTGCGAAGGATGAAATATTTAAAACAGCTTTTTCTTATTTTATTGTTCTCTTTTCTTGGAGAAATTTTAAAAGAACTGATTCCGCTGCCGATTCCGGCGAGCATTTATGGGATGGCGCTTATGCTGATTAGTCTTCTTAGCGGACTGATAAAACTGGAGCAGGTACGGGAGACAGGAAAGTTTTTGATCGAGGTGATGCCGGTGATGTTTATTCCCGCAGGTGTGGGACTAATGGATTCCTGGGATGTTTTGAGACCGCTGTTGGTGCCTGTTCTTGTTATTACGGTTGTTTCTTTAATGACGGTAATGGCAGTGAGCGGACGGTTGGCACAGGCGGTGATTCGACGCAATAAGAAAAAGGAGACAGATCATGGTGAATGAATTTTTTGCGGATTCCGTATTTGCGGGAGTGACCTTAAGTCTTCTGGTTTACATGGCCGGTGTACAGCTGAAAAAGCGTTTTAAGAGCGGTATTTTTAATCCCCTGTTGATTGCAATTGCGGCAACACTTGTTGTACTTTTGACAGCTAATATCGATTATGAGATTTATAATGAGGGAGCGAAATATCTGAGCTGGTTTCTGACACCGGCAACGGTCTGTCTGGCGATCCCTCTTTATGAGCAGATAGAGCTTTTAAAGAAAAACTGGCATGCAGTGCTGGCGGGGATTCTCTCCGGTGTGCTGACCAGTATGGTGACGATACTGGTCCTGGCAGTGTTGTTCGGACTGACACATCAGGAATATGTGACCATGCTCCCGAAATCCATAACAACGGCAATCGGCATGGGTATTTCTGAGGAACTTGGCGGATATGTGACAATCACTGTGGCAGTAATCATTATTACCGGGGTGTTGGGAAATATTTTCGCAGAAACCTTGTGCAAGCTGTTTGGGATTCAGGAACCGATTGCAAAGGGGATCGCGATTGGTTCTGCCGCGCATGCGATTGGTACCGCAAAAGCAATGGAGATGGGCGAGATAGAAGGGGCGATGAGCAGCCTTTCGATTGCCGTAGCAGGAATGTTGACTGTGGCGGCGGCTTCGGTTTTTGCGGGTTTTTTGTGAAATTGTAGAAAGATGTGAGAGAACAGAAATGTGTGAGTGTTTCGTTTGTAAACGAATTGAATTAATAAAAAAACGACAAAATCCTTATTTTATACGGGAGTTGGAGACAGGGTATGTGGTTTTGGGGGACAGTCAGAGATTTCGGGGCTATACTTTATTTTTATGCAAACAACATGCGACAGAACTTCATTTTTTAGAAAAGAATTTTAGAAATAAGTTCTTACAGGAAATGTCACTGGTAGCGGAAGCAGTTTATAATGCTTTTCAACCGGATAAACTGAATTATGAACTTCTTGGTATGGGAGATGCAGTACATATGCACTGGCATATTTTTCCGCGCAGAGAAGGAGATACACTTCTGCCCGGACCGGTATGGAGAATGGATAAACAAGAAATGAATGCTGTATGTTACAGACCGGATGCAACGGAATTGGCATACTTGAAAGAAATGGTGAATGAGGAATTGGAAAAGCTATTGGAAAAAATGCATGGTGAAAATTAATTATTTTCCAAAGAAGGAGAAGAAAATTGAGTACATTTCAAATTCAGAAAATACGTGAATGTGAAGAACTGGCGAAGACGGCTGCTGCATGGTTTCACGAAAAATGGAATATACCGCGGGAGGCTTATGCAGAAAGCATGGAAGAATGTATAAAAAATAAAGCGGCAGTACCGCAGTGGTATGTCATTCAGGATCAGGGAAGGATCATCGCCGGACTGGGTGTGATTGAAAATGACTTCCATGACCGCAAAGACCTGACTCCGAACATATGCGCGGTTTATGTGGAGGAAGAGTATCGCAGACAAGGGATTGCCGGAGAAATGCTGCAGTTTGTCTGTGAAGACTTTAAAGAAATGGGGATAGAAACGCTGTATCTGATCACCGATCATACATCCTTTTATGAGCGTTATGGATGGGAATTTTTGTGCATGGTGCAGGGAGATGAGGAGCCGGAACTGACGCGGATGTATGTTCACAAAATGAAATGAGGGATATACGGGGGAGGAAATTGCATGATTACAATTATGAATAGAAAAGAACTGTGCATTACCTTTGATATGAAAGAACAGGTCAAAATCCGGGAAAGACTGCAGGCACAGCAGATTGATTATGAGATAAAAACGGTCAACCGTATGAGTCCGTCTCCGATGGGAGCAGGTGTGCGCGCAAGGACGGGATCAGCCGGACAGAAGGCTGAGCTGGAACGGGAGTATATTTTTTATGTGCGCACAGCAGATTATGAAAAGGCACGCGAGGCAGTGCAAGGGATATAGAAGTAGGGCGATTGGAATAACGCAAATCCGGTAAGAATCAGTAAAAGGAGCAGCAAAATGGAAAACATAATCAAAGTGGGTATTGGTGTGATGGTTTTAAAGGATAACAGGATTTTGCTTGGGCATCGGGTGAAAAATGGCAGAGATACCGGAGGTATTTATGAACCGGACAGCTGGTGTCTGCCGGGAGGCAAGCAGGAATATGGCGAAACCATTTTTGAAGGAGCCGTGCGGGAAGTAAAGGAAGAGACCAATCTGGATATTGCCAAGCTGGAGCTATTTGGGGCGGTAGATGATATTCAGCCGGGAAAGCATTTTGTGACGCTTTGGGTACTCGCACGGGAAGCTGATGGAGAACTGAAGGTAACGGAGCCACAGAAGCAGGATGCATGGGAATGGTTTGCTTTAAATGCATTACCGCAAAATCTGTATTCACCGTCACGTAAGTTTCTCAACGCGTATTTAGAAAGAAATAAAATCTGACAGTAAAAGGAGAATATAAATGTCATTTATCAGCGTATTTGAGGTGCTGGGGCCGATTATGATCGGGCCGTCCAGCTCCCATACTGCCGGAGCCTGTGCAATTGCCCATCTGGCACAGAAAATGAAAAGCGGAAGTTTAAAAGAGGTGGAATTTACTCTGTACGGTTCTTTTGCGAAAACATATCGCGGACATGGAACGGATCGAGCGCTTCTTGGCGGAATCATGGGCTTTGCCACAGATGATGTGCGGATTCGAGATTCCTTTGAAATAGCCAGAGAACGAGGGATTTCGTATCGTTTTGTTCCGGAGGAGGGAGAAAATGATGTACATCCGAATACCGTGGACATCCGTATGGTGAACGATAGCGGTACGCAGACAACGGTTCGCGGCGAATCCATCGGAGGCGGAAAAGTAAGAATTGTGCGGATCAACCAGGTGCAGGTAGATTTCACCGGTGAATACAACGCAGTTATTATTATACAGAAGGACAGACCGGGGGTTGCGGCTCATATTACAAAACTTTTGAGCGATCGTGGCGTGAATATTGCCTTCATGCGTTTATTTCGGGAATCTAAGGGAGAAAAGGCCTATACGATCGTGGAATCTGACGGAAGACTTCCGGAGGATATCACTGGAAAGTTGCTGGAAAATCCCAATATACAGGAAGTGATGCTGGTGCAGGAGGATGAAAATTCATGACAGATTTTAAAAACGCGGCAGAATTGCTGGAGATTTGCAGACAGGATCACAAGAAAATTTCCGAGGTGATGAAACAAAGAGAATGCGATCTCGGGGAAGTTTCGATGGATCAGATTTGCAAACGGATGAAAAAGGTGTTGGACGTGATGAGACAGTCGGCTGTGATGCCGTTAGAAACAACAGTAAAATCTATGGGTGGTCTGATCGGCGGAGAAGCGCGGAAACTGAATCAATATCAGAATAGGGAAAGCGGTATTTGCGGAAAGGTGATTGGGCGCGGGATTACCTACGCGATGGCAGTGCTGGAAGTAAATGCTTCTATGGGGGTGATTGTGGCGGCGCCTACCGCCGGTTCTGCGGGAGTTGTTCCGGGCGTTTTGCTGGCGCTGCAGCAGGAGTATGGCTTTTCTGATGCGCAGATGACGGACGCTCTGTTTCATGCCGGTGCGATTGGCTATCTTGCAATGCGAAACGCAACAGTGGCGGGCGCGGTCGGCGGCTGTCAGGCCGAAGTGGGCATCGCGGCGGCGATGGCTGCGGCAGCCGCTGTGGAACTGATGGGAGGAAAACCAGAGCAGAGCCTGGATGCGGCGACAATCGTTCTGATGAATATGCTGGGGCTGGTGTGCGATCCGGTCGGCGGTCTGGTGGAGTATCCTTGTCAGAACCGCAATGCGGCCGGAGTGGCAAATGCTCTGATCGCCGCGGAAATGGCGCTTGCCGGAATTCGTCAGTTGATTCCGTTTGACGAAATGCTGGATATTATGTATCAGGTCGGCAAGCGAATACCGTATGAATTGCGGGAAACAGCCCTGGCCGGATGTGCCGCTTCGCCGGCAGGATGCCGGTTCTGCGGATAAAATATACCTTTGAAAAAAGAATCCGACAGGCTTATACCTGTCGGATTCCGCTGATATCCGAATCAATGATCATAGAATAATTGGTGTGGTAGATGACAAAGCCCGGCTTTGCGCCTGCCACTTTTTTTACGTGTTTTTTTTCAATATAATCAATTTCTACCTTTTGGGCATTGCGGTTTTTCGAATAATAAGCTGCAAGCCGCGCTGCCTCCTCAAAGGTGCGGTCGGGCAGCTCTTCATTGTTGGCTTTTACAATCACATGAGAGCCGGGCGCGCCTTTGGCATGAAACCACCAGTCATTTCCAGTGGCAACTTTAAAAGTCAGTTCTTCGTTTTGAAAATTATTTTTTCCTACATACATATGATAACCGTCTGAGGAAATGTAATGAAACGGTTTGGAGGTAATCTTTACGCGTTTGCCGGTATTGTGTCGTTTGATATAGCCGTACTGCATGAGCTCCTCTTTAATTTGTACGAGGTCGTCCTCAGAGAGCGCGATATCGAGTGCAGTACTGATGGATTCCAGATGCTCGATTTCCTCATGCGTTTCTTCCGTCAGAGAGGTCAGCGCTTCGTAGGTACGCTTTAATTTACCGTATTTATCAAAATATTTTTTTGCGTTTTCCTGCGCTGTCAGGGTATCGTCCAGCGGAATGGTTACTTCCTCATTGGTATAGTAATTCAGCGCCGTCAGTTTTTTGGCACCCGGTTCCAGACTGTAGCCGTAGGTGTTTAAGAGTTCACCGTAAACACGGTATTTATCGCGTTTTTCTGTATCTTTCAGCTGTTTGAGCTGCAGATCGTATTTTTTACGGCTGCGATCCAGTGCATTCTGGACAATTTTTCGCAGATCTACAGAACGCTGACGGATGCGGGTAATGACATTTTTCTCGGCATAATAAGTCTCCAGAAGCCGGGAAATACTTTCGTAGGAAATAGCTTCGCTGTTTTGGTAGAGCGTCAGAGGAACGGCTGAAAAATCAACTGGCACGCCGTCGTCATAGACGATAGCCGGTGAAAAATCCCCTTCTTTTACGGATTCCATCAATAATTCAAACTGACGGTACAGATGTGTCAGTTCCAGTTCGGAAAAACTGTTGGCACTTTGCGCAGATTCTAGGGAAGCGCGGTGACAAAGTTCTTCTGCAATCAATGGACTGATGCCGGTGTACGAGGTGTAGATTGCCTTGGCAAGCGGCATGGGTTTACTGGTTATGGCTGTGCAGAAAGTATCAAAGGAAAGGGTCAACGGGTTTTCTTTTTTCTGCGTTTCCGGAATGAAATAGGGGCGTCCCGGAAGGACTTCGCGCACGGAACTGACTGCCTGAGAAATATGCTTAATACTGTCAATAATCATACCACTGTCATTGCAGAAAATAATGTTGCTGTGTTTGCCCATGATTTCAACGATCAAGGTTTTCTGACAAAGGTCACCCAATTCGTTTAAATGTTCAATGTCAAAATGGATGATGCGTTCCAGACCGGGTTGATAAATGCGCAGGATTTTACCGCCGCTTATGTGCTTGCGCAGAAGCATACAGAAATTTGGCGCAGTCATCGGATTCTGTTTGTTTGTTTCTGTCAGATAAACCAGCGGCAGGCTGGCGCCGGCAGAGAGCAGAAGCCGGTAGGTGGTGCGCTCATTTTTGATGGTCAGCATCAGCTCGTCCGGCTCCGGCTGTGCGATTTTATTAATACGTCCGCCGCGAAGGGAACGGTCAAGTTCCCGAACTAGCGCGGACATTACGATTCCGTCTAATGCCATGATGATTCTCCTTTATTTACAATAAATAACATCTAAATTGTTTCATGCGTTTCATGCAGACAATTCCAATTCCAAGTATATCAGATGAAAAAGTGTCTTGCAAGCAAATGGATTATGTCATATAATAACTTAGAGTGGCATGGTATGCCATACAGCGATCCGGCATTTGCCGGAAATATAAAAAAATGGAAAAGGCACATCTGTATAAGCTGCGAAATGTGCCTGCCGGAGATAAGTGATGATTAAAAGTATGACAGGTTTCGGCCGGTGTGAAAATCAGCAGAATGACCGGAAGTTTACGGTGGAGATGAAAGCGGTTAATCATCGGTATTTTGATGTTACGATTAAAATGCCGAAGAAACTCAGTTTCTTTGAATCTTCTATCCGTACGCTTTTGAAAGAGTACATTCAGAGAGGTAAAGTGGACGTATTTATTACTTACGAGGATTTTACGGAAGCAAATGTTTCTCTGAAATATAATGAAGGGATTGCCGCAGAGTATCTGAATTATTATCGGAAAATGGCGGAGACGTTTGGGTTAAAGGATGATATCAGCGTTTCTGTTTTGGGGCGTTGTCCGGAAGTTATTACCATGGAAGAACAAACGGTGGATGAAAAAGAAATCTGGGCAGTTCTTGAAAAAGCCATTAGGGGTGCAAGCGAGCAGTTTAGCGCCAGCAGAGAGCGAGAGGGCGAGACCTTAAAGCAGGATATTTTTGAAAAACTGGATGGTATGCTGCAGGATGTGGATGCGGTGGAAGCGCGTTTTCCGCAGATTATGGCAGCCTACAGAGAAAAATTGACGGCAAAGGTACAGGAGCTTTTGGGAGATACGCAGATGGAAGAAGGCAGGATCGCATCCGAAGTAGTGCTTTATGCTGACAAGATCTGTACGGATGAGGAGACGGTGCGTCTGCGCAGCCATATTGAGGGAATGCGTACTGAACTGGAAAAGGGCGGAAGTGTCGGAAGAAAGCTTGATTTTATCGCGCAGGAGATGAACCGCGAGGCCAATACGATTCTTTCCAAAGCAAATGATTTGGAGACATCCAATCTTGCGATCAATTTAAAAACTGAGATCGAAAAAGTCAGAGAACAGATCCAGAATATTGAATAGGTGGGAAAACAGTGGCGAGATTGATGAACATAGGATTCGGCAATGTGGTGAATACTGCAAAGATTATTGCCGTGGTCGGTCCGGAGGCAGCTCCGGTGAAACGTATGGTACAGAACGCCAGACAGCTTGGAAAGGTAATTGATGCTACTCAGGGAAGGCGTACTAAATCTGTAATTGTGACCGGTGAAGATTTTATTGTACTTTCCGCTCTGCAGCCGGATACGCTGGTAAAGCGGTTTAATTTGAAGTTGGAAGATATGAAAGGGGATACGGATGAAGCATAAAGGAATTTTGCTGATCATCTCAGGATTTGCAGGCACAGGAAAAGGAACGTTAGTTTCTGCCCTGCGTGAGAAATATGACAATTATGCGCTGTCGGTTTCCGCAACTACGCGCGGTCCGCGAAATGGAGAACAGGAAGGCATTCATTATTTTTTTAAGACAAGAGAAGAATTTCAGCAGATGATCGCACAGGATGAATTGATCGAGCATGCGGAATATGTGGGGAATTTTTACGGCACTCCGCGTGCATATGTCGAGCAGCAGATGGCGGAGGGCAAAGATGTCATTTTGGAAATTGAGATACAGGGAGCCTTAAAAGTAAAAGAAAAATTTCCGGATACTCTGTTGTTGTTTTTGGTTCCTCCGAGTGCGGATGAATTGGAAACGCGTTTGCGCGGACGTGGAACAGAGGATGAGGAGACGATCCGCAAACGTCTTAGCCGTGCAGTTGAGGAGGCAAAGTACATCACTCAGTATGATTATGTTATTGTTAATGATGAGATTGATGCATGCGCCGAGCGAACACATGCACTTATTCAAAGTGAGCATTTTCGTACCGGACGCAGCCGAGAATTTATCGCGGAACTGACAGATGAACTGCAGAAATTCCGTCAGTAAGCAATCAGACGGCAGTCAATGTTTCAAAGCTTTGGCTGCCGCAGAAAATAAAATTATATTCAGGAGGAAAAATTTATGTTACATCCATCTTATGCAGAATTAATGAAAGTAGTAAACAGTGATGTGGAGGACGGAGAAAATCCGGTAGTCAGCAGTCGTTATTCTATTGTGCTGGCAACAGCGAAGCGTGCCAGACAGATCATTGATGGGAAGAAACCGATGTCAATGCCGAGTATTAACAAACCGCTCAGCATTGCAATTGATGAATTGAATAAAGGGCTTCTGAAAATTGAACTGGGTGATGAAACGGAAGAAGCAGAAACTGCTGAGGAGGTATTTTCTGAAGAGACGACAGCAGAAGAGACTGCAGCGGAAGAATAAGACATTGTGTAAAGCACAGGGCAGGAGGAATTGCCGGTGAAAAGAAGCAGAGAATACAGAGAAGTAAAAATGAGTTATTGTGTCTTAGCGGCAGCGTATGTGATTTTAGGAAGTGTGCTGCTGATTTGGCCGGATATTTCTGTGCGGACATTTTGCTATGTTTTCGGCGTGGGCATGTTGATTTTCGGCCTGGCACATCTGATCCTATATTTTATAAAAGAAAAAAGACAGAGCCTGATGCAGATGAACATGGTCGCCGGGGTGGTCGGGATTGCGACAGGTGCGTATATTCTGATTAAGATGGAATATATGCTGGAGATTATTCCATTTGCGCTTGGTATTGTTGCATTGCTCGGAGCGGTTGCAAAAATCGAACATACGTTAGATCTTCATAGTCTGGGCAGTACGAAATGGTATATTATGCTGATCGTTGCGCTTGTTTTAATGGCTCTTGGCGCACTTCTGGTAATCAATCCATTTGAGGATATTACGGTTATAGAAAAGTTGATCGCCGTATCTTTGATCATTGACGGTATTGGAAATCTGGTTGGCATTTTCTGGAGTCGCTATCTGATCAAAACACTAGATAAACCGCGTAAGAAAAAAGAGTATATCAGAACGGTGACAGCAGACGAAGTGGAAGAAATCTCTGCAGATGGACAGCAGCCGGAGACAGAGGAAGACACGCCGGAAAGCGAGAAACAGACGGGAATGGAGACAGGGGTTTCCAAGGTATGTGTGTTTCCGGGAGACCGGAGTAAAAAGTAGGAGACAGAACATGAATGTATTATTCATATCGCTGGGATGTGATAAAAATTTGGTAGATTCCGAGGTGATGCTGGGGCTTCTTGAACAGCGCGGATACCAGATGACAGATGATGAAACGCAGGCTGACGTGATTGTTGTCAATACCTGCTGTTTTATCCATGATGCAAAAGAAGAAAGTGTGCAGACGATCCTAGAGATGGCAGAACTGCGCAAAAACGGAAACTGCCGGGCCCTGATCGTTACAGGCTGCCTGGCAGAACGTTATCGTGAGGAAATTACGCAGGAAATCGAGGAGGTGGATGCGGTTCTTGGAACGGCATCCTATGATAAGATTGTTGAAGCGATTGATCAGGCGCTGAAAGGAAAGAAGCATCTGGAATTTCAGAATATAGACCGGCTTCCGCTTCCCGATGTGAAACGTATTGTAACAACCGGCGGTCATTACGCGCATCTGAAAATTGCTGAAGGATGCGATAAGCATTGCACCTATTGTATCATTCCGAAGATTCGTGGAAATTTTCGCAGTGTGCCGATGGAGCGTCTTATTGACGAGGCACAGCAGTTGGCAGATCAGGGAGTAAAGGAATTGATCTTGGTGGCACAGGAGACAACGTTGTATGGTGTGGATCTGTATGGCAAAAAGAGCCTGCATGTATTATTAAAAGAGCTTTGTAAAATCAGGGGAATCCGCTGGATTCGTGTGTTGTATTGCTACCCGGAAGAGATTTATGACGAGCTGATCGAGACGATTCGCGATGAAAAGAAGATTTGTCACTATCTGGACCTTCCGATTCAACATGCAAGCGACCGGATCTTAAAACGAATGGGACGTCGCACATCCAAAGATCAGCTGATTAGTATTATCGAAAAACTCAGAAAAGAAATTCCGGATATTATACTCCGCACAACGTTGATCAGCGGTTTCCCGGGAGAAACACAGGAAGATCATGAGGAATTAATGGAGTTTGTTGATACGATGGAATTTGATCGTCTCGGTGTATTTACTTATTCGCGTGAAGAGGATACTCCGGCTTCACTTATGGACGGACAGATTGATGAGGAACTGAAAGAAGAGCGCCGCGCAGAACTGATGGAGCTTCAACAGGAAATTTCCTTTGAGAAAAATGAGCAAATGGAAGGAAAGACAATGACTGTTATGGTAGAAGGTTATCTGTCGGATGAACATGTTTATGTGGCGCGGACCTATGGAGATGCACCCGGAATTGATGGCTATCTGTTTATTGAAACCGGAGAGACACTGGTAAGCGGTGACTTTGCAAAGGTAAAGGTTACCGGAGCTCTGGAGTATGATTTAGTGGGGGTGTTGGAACATGAATTTACCGAATAAGCTGACTGTTATAAGAATGATTCTGATTATTCCGTTTGTGGTTTTGATGATGATGGGGGGAGACCGTACCACTCGTTATGTCGCGTTGGCGATCTTCATTATTGCCAGTGTGACGGACTGGTTTGACGGATATCTGGCCAGAAAAAATCATCTGGTAACGAATTTTGGAAAATTTATGGATCCGCTGGCAGATAAGCTTTTGGTATGTTCGGCAATGATCTGTCTGGTGGCGGAAGGAAGCCTTCCGGCCTGGGTTGTAATTATCATCATCAGTCGTGAATTTGTCATCAGCGGTTTCAGATTAATTGCTTCTGACAATGGAATTGTAATTGCTGCCAGCTGGTGGGGAAAGTTTAAGACGACCTCACAGATGCTGATGATTATTTTGTTGATTTTGAATCTGGGGGAAAACATATATGTGTTTGCTGTCCTGGAACAGGTTTTCATCTGGCTTGCGTTGATTTTGACGGTGATTTCTCTGGTTGATTATATCGTGAAAAATAAACAGGTTATCAGAATGCAGGAGTAAAATAATATGGTAGTAGAATTAATTTCAGTAGGAACCGAAATTTTGCTGGGTAATATTGTAAATACGAATGCGGCATACCTGTCGGAAAAATGTGCGCAGCTTGGTCTTTCTCTTTTTTATGAAACCTCAGTCGGCGATAATGAGCAGCGTTTGACAGCGGTGCTGCAGACGGCGCTTGAGCGTTCGGATGTTGTGATTCTCTCTGGAGGTCTGGGACCGACACAGGATGATCTTACAAAAGAGATCGCGGCAAAGGTATGTGGAAAAAAACTGGTGATGGACGAGCATTCCAGAGAGCGAATCCGTAATTATTTTGCAAACAGCAAAACGGCAAGAATTACGGAAAATAACTGGAAACAGGCGATGGTACCGGAGGGGTGCATTGTAGTGGACAATTACAACGGCACGGCGCCGGGGATTATTATAGAGGTGAACGGAAAATCAGTCATTCTGTTGCCGGGACCGCCCAATGAATTAAAACCGATGTTTGAACGTGATATTTTCCCATATCTGAACCGTCTGCAGCCGGAGGTAATCTATTCGGTCATGGTAAAATTATGCGGACCGGGTGAGAGTGCGGTAGAAACGCAGATTCGGGATCTGATTGATACACAGACAAACCCGACGATTGCTACTTACGCGAAGACCGGTGAGGTGCATCTGCGTGTTACGGCAAAAGCATCCGATGAAGAAACGGCAAAAGAGCTGGTAAAGCCAATGTTAGAAGAACTGCAGAGACGTTTTGCGGGAGATATCTATACAATGGATGAGCGTGTGACACTGGAGGAATCAGTACTTGCACTAATGAAAGAACGCGGTGAAACGCTGACTACGGCAGAATCACTGACAGGGGGGATGCTTTCCGCCAGAGTGACGAATGTTTCCGGTGCGTCCGAAGTATTTAAACAGGGCTTTGTAACCTACTGCAATGAAGCAAAACAGGAGTTTTTGCATGTAAAAAAAGAGACACTGGATATGTATGGTGCAGTCAGCGAGCAGACGGCAAGAGAGATGGCAGAAAACGGAGCGTATCTGACAGGGGCAGATGCCTGTGTGGCGCTTTCTGGAAATGCAGGACCGATTGCCTCTGAGAATAAACCGGTAGGACTTGTTTATATTGCCTGTCATTATCATGGAAAAACTGTGGTGAAGGAATTTCATTTTAACGGTGAACGGGCAAAGATTCGTGAATGGGCAGTCGTAAAAGGGCTGACATTACTGCGGGCATGCATGCTTGAATAGTGATTTATGAAAGGATACCCTCAGGCAGGACAGAGAATCTGCCCGGGGGTATTTTTATATCCGGAAAGCGGAGATGACAGAATATATTATCGTTTTCCACGCATCTGTCGCAGCATTGTGAGCATCCGGTCAATTTTAGCAATTTCTTCCGGACTTTTTCCCTGTTTCATAACATTGATGATCAGATCTGCCTCCTGGGAAGAAAAAGAGGTTCCATTCGATTGGGACTGCTTAACGGCTGTCATCAGAAACGGCAGCAGATCATTTTGTGATTTTCCTTTCCCTTGAGCCGCAAACTGCATCAGCATCTGAAGCTTGGCAGTGTCGATTCCTTTTAGAGAAGGATCATTCATCCATGAAAATTCATCCTGAGCCATATTGGTATTCTCCTTTTACATTTTCTGAATTTCTTGATACATTTTTAAAGTATGAATCAAATCTAATGCCTGATCAAGAGACTGACGCTGTGTGTCGTTGCAGTAGGCACGGATATCATTTAACATTTCTTCGCTGTTTGCAGAAGACATTTCTGCAGAACAGGCGCGGACAGGCTGATTATAATAAGACATCAGATTCTGCAGTTCCAGCAGTTTCGCATAAAGTGACATTCCTTTCTGCAGGGCAGGCGGCAAATAGGGGATGGTGGCTTTCATCATTTGCAGACTGCCGCCGTCAGCGATACGGTCAACGGCAGTCTGCGGCGTTGGTGTTGTTTTTTCCATAAGCGCTCCTGAAATTTTTTACTATTTATATGCGCAAATGAGATGTCCTATAACCTTTCCATACCGACATCATAAAATAATAAGGAATATAAATTGGGAGAACAGGATGAAAAGTCATATTGTTATAAATGGAAATGCTTTTTATGAAGTGGATGAAGAGTGTCTGAAGAGACAGAAACAGGAAAAAGAGAGCCGGGAAGTAAAAACACAACACACAGATGGAAGCACATCCGGAAAAAAACGTGAAAATGTATCAAAAGCAGATTTAGATTATTAGAAAAGAAAGCTGTTTGCAAACACAAAAACCCGGCTCAATGAGCCGGGTTTTTGTGAATATTTAGCAGAAACCGCCGAAGCCGTTATCGCCGCCGCAGCAGAAGAGCAGCAGGAGAATAAGCAGACAACTGTTGTTATTGTCGCAGTCACCGCCGCTCCATTTTCCGTTGCCACAGAAAATACTCAGAATAATCAGCAAGTAAATAATAGAACATGCACAGTCATTTCCGCCAAAGAAACCACATCTGTTGTTATTTCTTTCTTCACATCCACATCCGCAGTTCGTTGCTGTTAAATCACTCATGGTAGAACCTCCACAAATTTGTTTTACACTTCAACATATGCGAAAAGCAGCAGAAGTGTTACATCAAAGTTTCAAAAACTTGATATAAATTCAATGTGCCGTACCCCCATTCCCAGTTTGGATAAAGAAGAGTGTCCTGTCGGTTTGCGGCGCGCGTGAGATAATCCTTCACCGTACGGTTTGTCATATTGCGAGGAAAAGGACGTCGTGCGTTCCAGTTCAGAAGAAGTGCCACAGCTCCTGCTGTGATCGCACAGGCAGCAGAAGAACCGGTTCTGCGAATATATTTATTTAAGGGCGGTAATCCTTCAACGTTGCTGACAGCAGGACCGTATACGTTTACACCGGGCGCGGCAAAGTCAGGCTTGGAAGTCCCGGCGCGGACAGGTCCACGACTGGAATGGATGAAAAGATTTCCGGTATAGGCGTCATATGTACTGACAGTCAGTACAGGAGAAGCGGTGGAAGGAACGGTGAGGGTTGTGTAAGGGTTAGGACTTAGGAAGACCGTTCCGGGAGAAATAAAGCTTTCAATAGGAAGCCACATATGATAGGAGCCGAAAGAGGTTCCGCTGGCAGTGATGCTAAGTCGCCAGATGCCTGGGGTAGGATCCTGAAAACGCAGTGTGATCAGCTGGACACCGGAGGCATATTCTGCAATTTCATAGGAAATTTCCAACACTGTCTGTTCGGCAGTAAAGGTCAGCGTGGTGCGGTACCCCGGACGTGGTGGGATGCGGGGAATATTCTCCCCCAAAGGGGAGGTGATGGAAACTCCGAACAGATCTGGTGCCTCCGCCCAGATTTCCAGTAAAAAACCGCGGGTATTTTCATCAACGAGAATTTCTGCCGGGACTGCTTCGAAAGAATTTGTCAAGGGCTGGTAATAATGATGTGCCAGACCAGTCTCATTTCCGGCAGCGACTGCGCCGAAGCAGCCCAGATAATCCATGAGGAAGGAAAGCTGACGTTCCAGCGGGGCATTACCACTGTGATCTCCCTGATTTGTTCCGAGTGCAATGCAAAGAACGAGTGGTTGCCGCAGTTCCCCGGCGAGATTCAGAAGATAATGAATGCCCATCATAATGTCAGTTTCCTGAAAAGCGACTGCTTCTTCCTGAATCAGAAAATAATTGCGCAAATTTTGTTTGGCAGGTTTGAGCTTTACCATGGCGATCGAGGCACCCGGTGCGGCACCGATAAAATTTTCGGGAGAGTCCGCGCTTCCGGCGGCAACTCCGGCCACAAAGGTACCGTGACCGTTTTCATCACGAGAAGGAACAATGTTGTAAGGATTGTCGGAATTGAGCGCCCGATTCAGATCGGTATTGGTATAGGCAGTTCCATAGCCGCAATCATAGGGCGGGGTTTCAGAAGGAATGGTCTGGTCCCAGAGTCCGACAATACGGCTGGTGCCGTCCGGGCGCCGGAATGCGTCGAGAGTATAGTCGATACCGGTATCCAGAAAACCAATCAGAATATTTTCTCCTGTGTAGCCGAGAAACGGTTGGTTCTGCACACGCAGAATGCCAGATACTTCAAGACTGGTGGTATCTAATGGCGCAAAGAGCTTTGGAATTTGTGAGTAGCGCACGAACTCAGGCAGAATGCGGTTCAGAAGAGGGACATGCAGCATACCGAAGCGTGCGCCCAAAAGCTGTGCACCGAGCGGTGAGAAAATGTCCAGAAATGCTTCATCTGTCGTGCGGATCGGAAGGATCAGATCGAAATAATTTTCAGAATAAATTTTATCCTGAAGCGTTGGTTCTGTCATGTGATTCTCTCTTTTTTAGATTTTATATAGTATTTTATACAGGAATAGAAGAAAATTATGAATTGGGTTTGTAAAAACACTCGTTTATTATAAAGTGATTGGAGTTGATTTTGATATAAATCATAGAGAACGAAGTATAGATTTTTTGTTATAAAAATATGTTTATAGAATGAAACAGGCTTCTTTTTGCATAGTATTTCAGAAGAAAAGGAATATTCTTATCCAAATAACTGGCAGAGGAGACGTTTATGGATCGGGCGCGCAGAATTATTCATGCAGAGGAAGTATGGAAAAGAGGAATCCGCGGAAAAGGTGTTACAGTTGCGGTGCTGGATACCGGAACTGCTCCTCATCCTGATTTTGAAGGACGCATGATTGGTTTTTATGATTTTATCAATCAAAAAAAAGAACCGTATGATGATTTCGGGCACGGTACGCATGTATGCGGAATTTTATGCGGTGCGGGAAACGCGCAGTATTCCTATTGCGGAATTGCACCTGAAGCAGAATTCATCAGTTTAAAGGTGCTGGACCGCAATGGAAATGGAAGAAGAAAAGATGTAATAAACGGAATTTATTGGACGATTGAACATCAGAAAAAATATAGAATCCGAATCATGAATATTTCGGTGGGTACTGTAAAAGAGGGAGATGTAATGGACGATCAGTTGATTAAAGCGGTGGAAGATGCCTGGGATGCCGGGATCGTTGTTGTTGTGGCAGCTGGCAATCTCGGTCCTGACCCACAGACAATCACCGCACCGGGCAACAGTCGCAAAGTGATCACGGTTGGTTCATCTGATGAGCGCAGGCCCTTTTTTTCCGGCAGAGGGCCGACCAGATGCTGTGTCTGTAAACCGGATATTGTTGCTCCCGGTTCGGATATTATCTCCTGCAGCAGTCAATTAGGAAGAGGACGACCGTATTACTGCAGAAAAAGCGGCACCTCCATGGCTACGCCTATGGTGTCTGGTGCCGCTGCGCTTTTGCTATCAAAAGAACCCTGGCTGACAAATGTGGAGGTCAAGATGCGTTTGAGAGAATCTGCTGTAAATCTTTCACTGCCGCATAGTCGTCAGGGATGGGGGCTTTTAGATGTCGCCCGATTTTGCAGGATTAGTTTGATTTAATTTGATTCCATAGTTCATTGTAAATCATATCATTTTCATCACCGAGGAATGCATATGTCTCACAGTCTTTGAGCATTTCTTCTGTCGGGAAAGCAATTTTGCTGTTGCGGATATCCGGATCTTCGATTAGCTTCTGTGCCTCTATGTTTGGTGTAGAGTAGGTAATGTATTCAAAATTCATCAGTGCAATATCCGGACGGCAGAGAAAATCGAGAAATTTTTCTGCATTTTCTACATGTGCTGCATTTTTGGGAATCACCCAGGAATCAATCCATATATTAGAACCTTCCTTCGGAATCACATATTCCAAATCTGGATTTTCTTTCTGTGTATAGATCGCCTCACCGGAATAAATCACACCAAGCGCTGCTTCGCCTCCGATCATTTTGTCACGCACCTGATCAATGACATAGGCCTGTATTAGTGGCTTTTGTTCGATCAGCAAATTTTTGGCGGCGTTTAATTCATCAAGATCGGTAGAATTTAAGGAATATCCAAGATAGCGCAGGGCGACGGCAAACGCATCGCGAACACTGTCCTGCATCAGGATATTGCCAGAATAGGTTTCATCCCAGAGAATCCCCCAGCTGTCTACCGGTTCAGTTACCATTGTTTTATTGTAGAGAATGCCGACCGTTCCCCAACAATAGGGAATAGAATATTTATTTTCCGGATCAAATTCCTTTGATTTTTCAAAGTAGGTGTCTCCAATATTTTTTGCGTTTGGGATGTGTTCAAACTGAATTTCCTGCAGCAGATCATTTTCAATCATTCGCTGAATCATATAGTCTGACGGGCAGACGAGATCATAGGCAATCGCTCCGGCATTGATCTTCGGATACATGCTTTCATTTGTTTCAAATTCCTCGTATACTACCTGAATACCGGTCTCTTGCTCAAAAAGATCGAGGACTGCCGGATCAAGGTATTCCCCCCAGTTATAGACGATTACCGTATTATTCCCGGACAGATTGCTCTGAGAACCGTAATAAATTCCACCGCCGACGATTACGGCAGCCAACAGTGCCGGGATGACTTTTTTAAATACCAGCGCTTTGACGCGTACAGCTTTTGTAATCGTTTTTCTGCCGCTTCCTTCCGGTTTTTCCGGTGAATAATTGACGAGAATCAGCAGAACCAGTACAGAAACAAACAGCAGGGTTGACAGTGCGTAGATTTCCGGCTTGATACCTTTTCGTACTTCTGCGTATATTTTAGTGGATAGGGTATCGATTCCGGGACCTTTGGTAAAATGTGTGATTACAAAATCATCCAACGACATGGTAAATGCCAGCACGAAGCCGGAGAGTACGCCAGGCAGGATTTCCGGGAATACAACCTTGAAAAATGCATATAACGGAGAAGCACCGAGATCCAAAGCGGCTTCGTAGGTGCTGCGGTTGGTCTGTTTGAGTTTAGGCATAACGCTTAAAATCACATAGGGAATATTAAACGTGATATGCGAAAGTAAAATTGTCTGAAATCCAAGATTTATGCGCAATGCGAGAAAAACCAGCATCAGGGAAATCGCAGTCACGATCTCTGCATTGACCATCGGAATATTTGCCAGCGCCAGAAAAAATCCGCGCGCTTTCTTTTTCATAGACTGAATGCCAATACAGGCCAGTGTACCCAGAATTGTAGCAATCAGCGCGGAAAGCACAGCGATGATCAGAGTGGTATAAAAAGCGTTCATGATCTGCTCGTTTTCAAACAGACTATGATACCAATGCAGAGTGAAACCGCCCCATTTAGCACGTGTTTTGGAAGCGTTAAAGGACAGCACGATCAGGGTGACGATCGGCGCATAAAGCAGGATAAAAATCAGCACAAGATAAATTTTTTTTGCTGCGGATTTCATCAGAATGTCGCCCCCTCTCTATCTTTGTCGTATTTATTGACAATCCCCATGCTGGCGATTACAAATACCATCAGTACCAGTGAAAGACCGCTGCCGAGATTCCAGTTACTTCCCTGTTTAAACGTTTGTTCAATAACATTGCCGATCAGCAGGATCTTGCCGCCGCCGAGAATATCGGAGATTACGAAAGAAGTCATTGCCGGTACAAATACCATGGTGATGCCGCTGATCACGCCGGGAAGACTCTGCGGGAAAATAATTTTTGTAAATGTCTGAAAACTGTTTGCCCCGAGGTCTCTGGCTGCGTTTACCATGTCTTTATCCAGCTTTACCAACACGTTATAGATCGGAAGAACCATAAACGGCAGAAAATCGTAGACCATACCGAGGACGATTGCATATGGGGTGTTGATGATGTCAAGCTGTGGCAGATGCAGAAAACGAAGTAACATATTGATGATTCCGTTTTTTTCCAACAGTGTCTGCCAAGCCAGCGTACGCAGCAAAAAATTCATCCACATCGGCAGAATAAAGATCAGTACGATGAAGCTGGACTGGCTGACATTAGCAGAGCTTAAAATCATCGCCAGCGGATAAGCCAGAATCAGGCAGATCACTGTGCAGAGAAAAGCCAGCAGCAGGGCAAGACCGAGTGCCTTTAGATTTTCCGGCGTGGTGATTTTTGCAATATTGTTGAGCGTGAAGCTGCCCTCCGGTGTTGTCAGTCCATAGTAAACAATCAGCAAAAGCGGAATGATGATAAAAGAAACTGCCCAAAAAAGATACGGGCCGGAGAGAAGTCGTCTGTTATTCTTCAATGTTGACTGCCTCCTCATCTTCGGATAATGGCTTGTTCATGATCTGGATGTCGAACGGCACGACGTGGATACCAACCTCGGTTCCGACCGGGAACATATCGGTACTGTGTACCAGCCACTCATAGTTGTTTGCCATTACTTCCATTTCATAGTGTACGCCTTTAAAAATCAAATGCGTGACAATGCCGCGGATTGTACCTTCCTCTGGTTTTACCAGATCGACGTCTTCCGGACGGATCACAACGTCAACCGGTGTATTTTTACCAAAACCTTCGTCTACGCACTGGAAGGGCGCACCGAGGATATTTACCAGACGATCTTCGACCATGATACCGGGCAGAATATTGCTGTCGCCGATAAAATCGGCCACAAAGGCGTTTTCTGGTTCATTATAGATTTTTTCCGGCGTGCCGATCTGCTGGATATAGCCCTGATTCATGACGACGATCGTATCAGACATCGTCAGAGCCTCCTCCTGATCGTGAGTAACATAAATGAACGTGATGCCAAGTTCGTTTTTCAGTCGAATCAGTTCATACTGCATGTCCTGACGCAACTTTAGGTCAAGCGCGCCCAACGGTTCGTCCAGAAGCAGTACCTTTGGCTCGTTCACGATTGCGCGTGCAATCGCGATTCGCTGCTGTTGACCACCGCTTAAGGATTCTGGAAGGCGGTTTTCATACCCGTCCAAATTTACGAGTTTTAACGCATATTTGATCTTATCGTTGATGTACTGTTTGCTCTTGTTTTTGATCTTCAGCCCGAAGGCGATATTATCTGCAATGCTCATATGAGAGAAGAGCGCGTATTTTTGAAAAACGGTATTGAGCTGACGCTTGTTTGGCGGAAGGTATGTGATATCTTTGTTATCAAAAATTACACGACCGTTGTCCGGCGTCTCGAATCCACCAATGATTCGCAGGGTTGTTGTTTTACCACAGCCGGAAGGACCAAGCAGGGTCAGAAATTCGTTTTCCCGGATATACAGATTCAAATCATCCAGAATCATACTGGTTCCATAAGATTTGGAGATGTGCTCCAGATTAATCAGTTTATTGCTCATTTGCGGTTCCTCCTGAAACATTTTTTCACAGGGTTGTAATTGCATTAAAACATACCAAATTCGAGTATACACGGATGGGAGGAGATTTCAATTGTTTTTTGCAGATTTATCGGGAATTTTGTATAGTATTTTTAAAGATACGAAAAAAATTCAGGTTCGTGTTAACAAGAAGAAGGAAGTATGGTATACTTTTAACCAGATACAACGTTATCAGTTTTAAATTTTTCGGAGGGGAAATCCCTGTGTATCTGTAATCACGAAAGGATGGTCTGACGATGGAAAAAGAGAAATATGTAGCATATGTGGGAACCTATACACACGGCACCAGCATTGGTGTTCACGTATATGACCTGGATGTGGAAAACGGATATATGACGGAACGCAATGTAGTTCCGGTGAATAATGCGTCTCATCTGACGAAATCGACAAATGGCAAGTATTTGTATTCAATCGCGGATGAAGGTGTGGCAGTGATGAAAATCGATGAAAAAACCGGTGATCTGACGCCAATCAATAAAGTTGGTATTGACGGAATGCGCGGATGTTTTCTTTCAACGGATAAACTTGGAAAATTTCTTTTTGTGGCAGGTTACCATGACGGTAAAGTGACGGTTGTGCATACACATCGAGACGGACGTCTCGGAAGCGTGTTGGACGGTATTTTCCATAAAAGTGTGTTTAGCGTGGCAGAACGCAATTTCCGTCCGCATATCAGCTGCGCGCAGATCACACCGGACGGAAAGTTTCTCTGTGTGGTGGATTGTGGTATTGATCACATTAATATCTATAAGGTAAATCCGACCAGTGGAAAACTGAAGCTGCTGGATATTGTTCGCTGCGAATTGGAATCGGGACCGCGTCTGATCCGGTTTAGCCCGGATGGCAGATTTGCTTATGTAAATTGTGAATTGAGTAATGAAGTATTGGTATATGCCTACAATGGAGAGGGAAAGATTCCTAAATTTGAATTGATCCAGAAGGTGGATTCCCGTATGGATACCAAGGAATTGGGCTGTGCGAGCTCCGGGCTGCGCGTTTCTCCGAGCGGGAAATATCTTTATACTTCTACAGCGGGAGATAACAGCGTTTCGATTTATCGGATTGATCCGGAAAATGGAATGCTTTCTGAAATTTGCAAGCTGCCGATCAGCGGTAAATATCCGAAGGATATCGATGTATTTCCGGACGAGAAAACACTTGTGACCTTAAATCATGAATCAAATGAGATTCGCTTTTTTACAATTGACTATGAAAAAGGTCTGATTGTGATGAAGGGCCGTCCGATTAAGGTAGATACGCCGAATTGTATTTTGATTTCCAAGGTGGGTGAAACAACCGATCTGGAGCAGCTGACAGCGGAAGAGGCGGCAGTGATTGTAACCAAAAAAAGAGGAAAGTGATGAAAAGCGCCGGATCTCCGGCGCTCTTTTAATTTTGATAAAATTTAATAATGTCGTTCATCCGCGCTGACATGTTTGTCAGTAAAGAATCTAACACGGTCAGAGCTGTCATAGATTCTACAACGACGACAGCACGCGGCGCAATGATCGGATCATGGCGTCCTTTGACCTGCACGTCAATTTCTTGTCCGTCACAGGTGACGGTATGCTGCGTGACGGAAATAGAGGGTGTTGGTTTAAAACCGATTCGCATGGAAATGGTACTTCCATCGCTGATACCGCCTAAAATGCCGCCGGAGTGATTGGTTTCTTTTTGAATATTGCCGTCAGAGGCAATGGTAAAAGCATCGTTGTTTTCGCTTCCCTTTGCTTTTGAAACAGCGATACCGTCACCGATCTCAAAGGATCTGACTGCTCCGATGGAGAACATCGCCTTGGCGAGATTGGCACTTAATTTTTCAAAAACCGGATCACCAATACCGGGCATCAGGTTTTCAATCAGACATTCTACCATAGCACCGGAGGAATCCCCGGCTTTTTTACATGTTTCAAGGTAGGCAGCAGCTTTGGCAGCAGCAGTTTCATCCGGCATGTTCAGAGGATTTTTGTCGCGAACAGAGAGATCAAAACGGGCGGAATCCATTTCTATCGGACCGACAGATCGCACATAAGCTGTGATTTTGATACCAAGTTGGGCAAGCAGTTTTGCCGCGATTGCTCCAGCAGCTACGCGTCCGATAGTTTCACGTCCGGAAGAGCGCCCACCGCCGCGATAGTCACGAAAACCATATTTTTGATGAAAGGTGTAATCAGCATGACCGGGACGGTAGTATCCGGCAATTTCGCTGTAGTCGGCAGAACGCTGTGTTTGATTGGAAACAATCATAGAAATCGGTGTGCCGGTTGTTTTTCCTTCAAAGATACCGGAAAGGATTTCAACTGTATCGTCTTCTTTGCGTGGAGTGGAAAAGGCATTTTGTCCCGGTTTTCTTCTGTCAAGAAATTTCTGAATATCTGCTTCACAGAGCGGAAGTCCTGCCGGACAGCCGTCTATGACAACACCCAACGCTTTTCCGTGGGATTCCCCCCAGGTAGTAACTTGAAATATTTTTCCGAATGTAGAACCGGACATGATAAGTACCTCCGTATATTTATTTTTATCAGACCACTTTTCCAGTATAGTTGTACAGCCGGAAAAGAACGATCTGTCAGGAAAATCTGTATGTAAGTATACTTAATTATGAAAAAATTGTAAAGTCATTTGGTTTGATTGACAAATAACAGGTAAAATCCTATACTATAAAATTAGATGTTCCGCCTGGCGGAACCGGATTATCAGAAAGAAAAGGTGTGACTATGAACTGGATGAATAAAATGGAACGTAAGTTCGGCAGATATGCGGTGCATAATTTATCCGCATATATTATTGCACTTTATGTGGCAGGCTATTTGATGGCTGCATTTTCACCGCATATTTTGGGATATCTGACGCTGGAGCCAGCCTATATTCTGAGAGGACAGATATGGAGATTGGTGACATGGTTGTTGATCCCTCCGGAACAACTTAGTATATTTACAATTATTATGTTGTATTTTTATTACTCGGTTGGAAATGCTCTGGAACGTACCTGGGGGGCATTTCGCTATAACTTGTATATTTTCTCGGGTGTTATTTTTACAACGCTTGGTGCGTTTATTCTTTATGGACTGTTGAAACTGAGTTACCCGCCTATGGTGATTCCAACGATGGGAGCGTCATTTAGTACGTATTACATCAGTATGTCGATTCTGTTGGCATTTACAGCAACATATCCGGATGCACAGGTGCTGCTGTACTTTTTTATTCCGATCAAGATTAAATGGCTGGGGATTCTGTACGGTGTTATGATTGTGTTTAGTCTGGTTCAAAATAGCTGGAGCGGAAGAGTGGTGATTATTGCTTCTCTTTTGAATTTTATCGTATTTTTCCTGTCTTCCAGAAATATGAGGCGTTTTTCACCGTGGGAACAGAAGCGTAAGTATGAGTATAAAAAAGCGACTGCGCAGCAGTATCAGACAAAAACTTCAGACGGACGGATTGCAAAGCATAAATGTGCGGTCTGCGGTCGCACAGAGTTGGACGGGGATCATTTGGAATTCCGTTTTTGCTCCAAATGTGATGGAAACTATGAATATTGTCAGGATCATTTGTTCACGCATGAACATGTCCATAAATCAAATCATGAATAAGGCATAAAAAATGAAAAAATTACAAAATTTTAAAATTACAGCGCCAATCCCGAAAATATTTTTGATGATGGTACTTCCGGTTCTGACGCTGATGTGCACAGAATTTTACACCCATGTACCCTGGGATCTGACGGTACCGATTTTCCTTTTAAATCTGGTATTTTACTATCTGCTGTTTGGAATCTGCACGTTTTTATTCGGAAGCACGGGACGCGGCTACGCGGCTGCACCGGTGCTTCCGATGCTGTTCGGATTGATGAATTATTATGTGGTGGATTTCCGTTCTTCACCGATTGTGCCGTGGGATATCTTTTCGATTGGTACAGCCGTTTCGGTTGCCAGCAATTACGAATTTGAGATTAAGGCGCGTGTGGTGTGTGTGGTACTGGGATTTCTGGCGATCATTTTGATCGGCAGCAGACTTGGCGGAAAAAGGAAAACGATCCGTTTAAAGCCACGGCTGCTCGGAATAATTCTTTCTGTCATTGGTATGTTTGGTTATGTGCAGAATATCGGTACGGACGCATCTGTAAAAGCGTTTGGTCTGGATACAACTCTGTTTACCCCAAATGTTCTTTATCGCAATAATGGGCTGATGGGGGGGTTTTTAGGAAATTTAAAATACCTTAAGGTAGAAAAACCAGACGGTTATTCTGTAGATGCAGTTCAGGAGGAAACAAAGCGTTATGAAAAAGGAACTGCAGAGGTGAAGAAAGAGGAATTGCCGAATGTGATTGCAATCATGAATGAGGCTCTTTCTGATCCGGCAGTGTTCGGAGAGTTTGAGACGAGCGAGGAGTACTTTCCGTTTATTCATTCTCTGACAGAAAATACGGTAAAAGGAAATTGTTACGTTTCCGTGAAGGGCGGCAACACGGCAAATTCTGAATATGAATTTCTGACAGGTGACTCGATGGCCTTTATGCCGGTAGGCAGTGTACCTTATCAGCAGTATGTGAAGGGCGAGATGCCGACGCTTTCCAGTTATCTGAAAGGACTTGGCTACAAAACGGTCGGGATTCATCCGTATAATGCATCCGGTTGGGCGCGTGATAAAGTATATCCGTGGTTCGGATTCGATGAAGCATTGTTCCGTAGAGATTTTGAAGATCCTTTTTATATTCGAGATTATGTTAGCGATGCATCTGCATTTGCAAAAATTATTGAACTTTATGAGAAAAAAGAGGATTCTGAGCGGTTGTTTGCCTTTGAGGTGACGATGCAGAATCATGGCGGTTACAGTAAGGAAAGTCCTGGTTTTGAACCTTCTGTACATCTGCCGCAGCTGGAGAATAAAACGACCAGTGTGATTGCGGCAGAAAAATATCTGACACTGATGAAAAAAAGTGATGAAGCTTTTGAAAGTCTGGTGAGTTATTTTGAGGAACAGGAAGAAAAAACGATTATCCTGATGTTTGGCGATCATCAGCCGTCTGATTATATCACGAACACATTTCTAAAACTGACCGGCAGAGAACGCGAGGGAGTCGATGCTGATAATGTTTATTTTGACAATTATATAGTTCCGTTTGTGATCTGGGCAAACTATGAGATTGAAGAAGAGGAGATCGAGGCAATCAGTGTAAATTATCTAAGTGGACTGCTGCTTGAAAAAGCCGGTATTCCGACCACACCGTATCAGGATTTTCTTTCTGAAATGCGAAAGGAAATTCCGGCGGTAACGGCAAATATGATCGTTACGGCAGATGGTGAGAGATTTAGATATAATGAGGGTGCTTCAACGGAGATGGATTGGCTGAACCGTTATCAGATCCTGACATATAACCATCTGGCAGACAGCAAAAACCGCGTAGAAAACTATTTCGATTAAGAAAACTGTTTCAGAGCGGGAAAAAGTATGCTATACTGTATCTGCCGGTGAAAAAACGAGACTAGTAATCGGCAGAAACCTGTTATAAAATACCAGGAAAAGAAAAGGAGAAAAGGAAGTATGAGATTTGTAAAAACAAAAGATTACAATGATATGAGCCGCAAGGCTGCAAATGTGATCAGCGCACAGATGATCGAAAAGCCGGACTGCGTGCTCGGGCTCGCAACAGGTTCCACTCCAATTGGATTATACAAATGTCTGGTAGAACGCTATGAATCCGGAGATCTTGATTTTTCAAAGGTATCCAGTGTGAATCTGGATGAATACCGTGGGTTACCGCATGAAAATGACCAGAGTTATTATTATTTTATGAATGACAATTTGTTTTCACATGTAAATATTGATGTGGCGAAAACACATGTGCCGGATGGTACGATTGAGGATGCTGATGAGGCCTGCAGTGCGTATGAGGAAATTATTGCCGGTGTAGGTGGTGTGGATATCCAGCTTTTAGGCATGGGACATAACGGCCATATCGGTTTTAATGAACCGTCTGATACTTTTGCGAAAAAAACGAACTGTGTGCAGCTGGCAGAATCTACGATTAATGCAAACGCCCGTTTCTTTGCATCGAAAGAGGATGTGCCGACACAGGCATATACGATGGGAATTGGTACGATTATGGCAGCAAAAAAGATTCTTGTGGTTGTCAGTGGCGCAGATAAGGCAGATATTGTAGAAAAAGCATTTTTCGGTCCGGTAACACCACAGGTTCCGGCATCGATCCTGCAGTTTCATCCGGATGTAACTGTTGTCGGAGATGAGGCAGCATTTGCGAAAATCGCAGACCGTATTTAATTTTATTGTGCTATTAGGAAAGAATAGAAGTTCTTAAATAGTATAAATATTTTACGGAATGCATATTCCTTGTTTTAAAGTAAGGGGGTTACCAATGAAAATTATAAATGGAACCGTTTTTTTGGAAAATGGAGTGTTTGAAAAAAAAGATGTCAGCATCTGCGGTGAACGTTTTGGGGAAACGAATGAAACGGATACGGATGTGATAAATGCTGAAGGTCTGTATGTCATTCCGGGGTTGGTAGATATTCATTTTCACGGTTGTATGGGGTATGATTTTTGTGATGGCACAAAGGAAGCACTCGATGCGATCACATCTTATGAAGCCAGTCAGGGCGTGACGAGTATTACTCCGGCTACCATGACACTCTCGGAGGAGACGTTGACAAAAATTTTCGCCAGTGCCGGTGCTTATAAAAATACGGAGGGCAGTGCACTTCGGGGGATTAATATGGAAGGACCGTTTGTTTCCGAGGCAAAAAAGGGGGCACAGAACGGTGCATATCTGCACAAACCGGATGTAGATTTTTTCCGGAAAATGCAGAAGCTTTCCGGCGGTTTGATTAAGCAGGTAGCTGTAGCTCCTGAGGAAGACGAGAATCTGGTATTTACTAAGACTTTGAAAGATGAAGTGGTGATTTCGGTTGCCCATACGACAGCGGATTATGATACGGCAAAAGCGGCTTTTGATGCGGGTGCATGTCATGTGACACACTTATTTAATGCAATGCCGAATTTCAGTCACCGTGCACCGGGGGTAGTCGGGGCGGCTTTTGACAGCAAGGATGTGACAGTCGAGTTGATTTGTGATGGAATCCATATTCATCCGTCTATGGTGCGTTCTGTATTCGCGCTGTTTGGCGCGCAGCGTATCTGTATGGTCAGCGACAGTATGATGGCGACCGGTTTAAAAGATGGACAGTATGCGCTTGGAGGACAGCCGGTAAATGTAGAAGGAAGGCTGGCCACGCTGGAGAATGGTACGATTGCAGGTTCTGCATCGAATCTGATGGAATGTCTGCGCGTGGCAGTAAAAGAAATGGGAATTCCGCTTGCAGATGCGGTGATGGCATCTGCGGCAACACCGGCGAGAGCCCTTGGACTCTATGAGGAATGCGGCAGTATTACAGCCGGTAAATCGGCAGACGCAGTTCTGTTGGATCAGGATCTGAACATTGTGCAGGTGATCTGTCGTGGAAAATGTCTGATTCATAAATAAGAAAGGTGTCTGTGTGAATACAGGCTTATATAAAAAACCATATGAAGAACTGACAGATATTCAGTCTCCATATGGTTTTTTGTTATTTTTCCAAGAATGGTTTTGCTACGTGATTGTTGAAATAGTCGATCAAAGGGCCCATAAAAAAAGCAGTGATGATCGTTCCGATTCCGGCAATTGTCGGAATAGAATGCAGGCTGCCGCCTGCCAGCAGATAAAGAAGACATCCGGATACGACACAAATAATGTCGGTGGCAATACGGATAAATTTAAATTTTCCGATCTTCCAGTTTTCGGTAAGGATCAGTGCGACAGCGTCATAGGTGGATACGCCCATTGCTGCGGTGAAATAAAATGCGGAGCTGAAACACATAATTACGATTGCAATCAGCAGAAATAGTATCCGTGCCGGCATAGACGGTTCTCCAAAGATGTTTTGAAAGAAATCATAGGAAAACTGGACGATGTATCCGGTCAGAAACAGATTGATAAATGTGCCGAGACCGATGCGGCGGCGATCAAAGATCAAACTGAACAGAAGCAGCGCTGCATTGGCGATCACATAGAGTGTACCGAAAGAAATCGGAATTAACGCGTCCAGACCGGCCATAAAGGATTGGAACGGATCCACACCGAGTGCTGCAAGCTTAAAAAGTCCGACGCTGATCGCACAGCTGACAACACCAAAAACAGTCATTCCTGCACGTTTTACAAATTTTTTGTTAATATTCATTTTTCTCCCTCTCATTATAATCTTAATTGAAACGAAAAGCGAAAGCTATTTCTCCCGTAAAGAGTATAGAAAATTCAATAGAAAAATGCAATGTTTTTTTTGTTTTATTTTAGGAGTATTTATGGTAGAATAAAAAAATAACAAAAGACATGACAGAAAAGAGGCAGATATAAAAGATGGATTACAGACAGGAAACGAAATGTGTACAATCAGGATGGACACCGAAAAAGGGAGAGCCGCGTATTCTTCCGATTATTCAGAGTACCACATTTAAATATGATACCACAGAAGAAATGGGGAAGCTTTTTGACCTGGAGGAGGAAGGATATTTTTATTCGCGTGTACAGAATCCGACCAGTGATGCTGTGGCGGTCAAAATTGCTGATCTGGAAGGTGGTGTTGCCGCAGTTCTGACTTCTTCCGGACAGGCAGCTACCTTTTATGCGATTGTCAATATCTGTGAGGCGGGCGATCATATTGTATCAACAGCGACGATTTATGGGGGCACACATAATCTGTTTCATGTGACATTAAAAAAATTCGGTATTGACTGTACGTTTGTAGATGCTGATGCAGATGAGGAGACGATCGCAGCTGCGTTTCGCCCGAATACAAAAGTGTTGTTTGCGGAGACGGTATCTAATCCGGCGCTGGTCGTGCTTGATATTGAGAAATTTGCAAAGATCGCACACGAACATGGCGTACCGCTGATGGTAGACAATACTTTTGCCACACCGATTAACTGTCGTCCGTTTGAATGGGGGGCAGATATTGTGGTACACTCTACAAGTAAGTATATGGATGGTCATGCAATGCAGCTTGGAGGAGCGATCGTAGATTCCGGAAATTTTGACTGGAATGCATACGGCAGAAAATTCCATGGTTTGACGGAGCCGGATGAGTCTTATCACGGTATTGTGTATACCGAAAAATTCGGGAAAAAAGCATATATTACTAAAGCAACTGTGCAGTTGATGCGTGATCTCGGGGCAGTACCGTCTCCGCTAAATAGTTTTTTGCTGAATGTTGGGCTGGAAACGCTGGCGCTTCGTGTAGAACGTCACTGCAGCAATGCAGCAAAGATTGCGGAATATTTAAACTGTCATGAAAAAGTAAATCATGTGAACTATGCCGGACTTCCGGGAGATAAATATCATGAACTGGCGAAAAAATATATGCCGAATGGTACCTGTGGAGTGATTTCCTTTGAATTGAAGGGAGGACGCGAGGCAGCGGTTCGTTTTATGGATAGTTTGAAACTGGCGGCGATTGTAACACATGTGGCGGATGCTCGTACCGGTGTTCTGCATCCGGCAAGTCATACGCATCGACAGATGAATGACCAGCAGTTAAAAGATGCCGGAGTATCGGCTGGACTGATCCGATTCTCTGTTGGAATAGAAAACGTGGAAGATTTGATTGCAGATCTGGAGCAGGCACTCGCGCAGGCATAAAAAAATAAAAATTTTGCTTGCAAATTAGTTTGGTATGTGGTAGAATAGTTCTTGGTCGATGAGATCAGACAATTTTACAATAAAACTGCCGGTGTGTCGGAATTGGCAGACGAGACAGACTCAAAATCTGTTATCCATCTGGGTGTGTGGGTTCGAGTCCCACCACCGGCACCAGAAAGTAATGCTCCTTAAGTTGTTGGAAACAGCTTTAAGGAGCTTTTTTGTAACCAGGAAAACGTGAGGTTTGAGATAGATGGATTGTAAAACAGCACAGGAAAAAATCATGCCGTATATTCGCCGGGAACTCTGCGACCGGGAAGCGGAGGAATTCATTGAGCATATCCGTGAGTGCAAGGCCTGCAGTGAGGAGCTGGAGGTCTATTATACGATCTATTATGCTTTGGAAAAACTGGAGGATGATGAAGATCAGGGATCTTTCGATATTAAAAAATTACTCCAAAAGGATATTGAACAGACAGAGCAGCATATCCGCAATCATCAGATTGTACATTTTTACCAGAAATTGTTTTTGACGATCATGGGTTTTTTGCTGACAGTTTTACTGTTTACCGGTGTGCAGGCGCTGATACGGGGATCTTTATATGATACAACGCTGTATAATTTGTTTGGTCAGGAATCAGAAGAGATCACTGTTTCGAATACATATTGGGATGAACAGAGTGAAGAAACGACGGAGATGCGTGAGCCGGAGACAAACCGTAAGCGTCAGGTGATTATCACGACGCCGGAGACAGAAAGGCAGACGCAGGAGGCAATATCTGATAATATGGATTTCTTGCCCACGGAGACAATCGGTACACGGAAAACGGAATTTGCAGTACAGTCATAATTTGACCGGAGGTAGGACATGCAGGAAAAATTAGTTTTGATAGATGGACACAGTATTTTGAACCGGGCGTATTACGGGGTACCGGATTTGACGAATGCGGAGGGACTTCATACCAATGCGGTATACGGATTTCTAAATATTATGTTTAAAATTTTGGACGAGGAGAAACCGGATTACTTTGCGGTAGCATTTGATTTGAAGAAGCCTACATTCCGACACAAGATGTATGATGCTTATAAAGGAACCCGTAAACCGATGCAGGAAGAACTGCGTCAGCAGGTTCCGGTGATGAAAGAGCTGCTGAGCGCAATGAACGTGCCATTGATGATGCTAGAGGGGTATGAGGCGGATGATCTTTTGGGCACCGCGGCAAAAGCGGCCGAAGCAAAAGGGTTGACAGTATCGGTGATTTCCGGTGACCGTGATCTTTTGCAGCTGGCGACAGACCGGATTCAGATCCGTATCCCAAAGACGAAAAAGGGCGGAACGGAAATCGAGAATTATTTTACGGCAGATGTGATAGAAAAATATATGGTAACACCGCCGCAGATCGTGGATTTAAAGGCACTTATGGGTGATACATCCGACAACATTCCAGGCATTCCGGGAGTGGGTGAAAAAACGGCAGGTAAAATTATTTCACAGTTCGGCAGTATTGAAAATGCTTATGCCAATATAGAAGAGGTGAAACCGAATAAGGCGAGAGAATCGCTGCGGGAACATTATGATTTGGCAGAACTTAGCAAAAAGCTGGCAAAGATTGATACAGACGTGCCGTTTGTACTTGATATGGAAGCCGCGAAACTAGAGAATCTTTTTACACCGGAAGCTTTTGAAATTTGCCGCAGACTGGAATTTAAGCAGATCTTATCCAGATTCGACTGTGAGGAACCGGTCAATGCAGTGACTGATTTTTTTCGAAAAATAGATGATCTTTCGGAGACAGAGCGAATTTTTGAGGCAGCGGCACAGGCCGATCTTTGTGGTTTCTCGCTGCTTTGTGAGAAGGATGATTTCCTTGGAGTGACACTTTGTTTTGGAGAACAGGAGATTTATTTTCTGCCGACAGGCGGTTTTCAGACGGAAGAGTATCTGTCCGGAAAATGTCTGGAACTTCTGGGAAAATGTAAAAAAAGTGTGACGATCGGATTGAAAGAGCAGTTAAAATGGCTGCCTGTTACAAAGAAAATGCGTCCGGTTCTAAAGGATGCGAAGATCGGTGCATATCTGATCAATCCACTAAAAGGGCAATATCTGGCAGATGATATTGCGAAGGATCATGCAGATCTTTTGATATCGTCAAAATGGGAACGTTTTGGTAAAACGTTACTTCGCACAGCACTTCAGGAACAGGAGGAAAAGGTGACGGAATATGCCTGCTACCTTTCTTATACTGCATGGAAGGCATGGCCGCAGATTGAGACGAAATTGGAAGAATTGCAGATGACGGCGTTGTTTGATGAAATCGAGATGCCGCTTGTCTATACATTATTTGAGATGCAGCAGGAAGGCGTGCGTGTGGATGCTAAAAGCCTGAAAGCCTATGGTGATGAACTACAGGTGCGTGTGGAGCAGCTGGAACAGGAGATTTATGCAGATGCAGGAGAGATTTTTAATATTAATTCTCCAAAGCAGTTAGGAATTGTATTATTTGAAAATATGAAACTGCCGGGGGCGAAAAAGACCAAAAGCGGTTATTCTACTGCGGTTGATGTGCTCGATAAGCTGGCACCTGATTATCCAATTGTTTCTAAAATTCTGGAATACCGTCAGGTGGCAAAACTAAAATCTACTTATGCGGACGGGTTGGCAAATTTTATTCAGGAAGATGGCCGCATTCATGGCAATTTCCATCAGACGATCACTGCGACGGGAAGAATCAGCAGCACAGATCCGAATCTGCAGAATATACCGATTCGCACAGAACTTGGGCGGATGCTGCGAAAAATATTTATCGCAAAAGAAGGTTATGTATTGATTGATGCGGATTATTCTCAGATTGAGCTGCGCGTACTGGCAGCACTTTCAGAAGATGAAACGCTGATACACGCGTTTGCTAATGATATGGATATCCACCGACTGACAGCTTCGCAGGTATTTCACGTTCCGTTTGAGGAAGTGAGTGACCTCCAGAGGCGAAATGCGAAAGCGGTCAATTTTGGAATCGTGTATGGAATCAGCGCCTTTGGCTTGAGTGAAGATTTAAAGATCAGCGTCAGAGAGGCCGGCGATTATATTGATCAATATTTTGCAACGTATCCGAAAATCAAGGAATTTCTGGATGCCGCGGTGAACGGTGCAAAAGAACATGGTTATGTCACTACGCTGTTTGGAAGGAGACGACCCGTGCCGGAGCTTTCCAGCAGTAATTTTATGCAGCGTTCCTTTGGAGAACGTGTGGCGATGAATTCTCCGATTCAGGGAACTGCGGCAGATATTATTAAAATTGCGATGATCCGGGTCAATGAGCGTCTTCGGGAAGAAAATTTCCGTTCTCGTCTGATTCTGCAGGTACATGACGAACTTCTGGTAGAGGCAGCTGAAGATGAGGTAGAGGCAGTGAAACAGGTTGTATTTGAAGAAATGACACAGGCCGTGCAGATGAAGGTATCGATGGAAGTAGAGTTAAACTGCGGCAGCAGCTGGTTTGAAGCACACTGATTGTACATGAAGCGCAGCTTGTCAGTTGTTTATAGCTATATTTACAAGGAGAGGCTGGGAAACATGAAAATTCTCGGGATCACCGGTGGAGTCGGAGCCGGTAAGAGTACAGTTTTACAATATTTAAATAAAAAATATCATGTGCGCGTGATCGAACTGGATAAGGCGGCACACCTTCTGCAGAAACCGGGGCAAAGTTGTTATGCACCTCTGATAGAAGCGTTTGGAAACGGGATTCTGGATGCAGAAGGGCGGATTGATCGGCAAAAGCTTTATGCGGAAACATTTGCGAAACAGAGCGGCATCGAAACGTTAAATCATATCATACATCCGCGTGTAAAAGAGTATGTACGGCAGGAGATTGCGGGAGAAGAGAAAAGAGGAAAGCCATTTTTGGTGTTGGAGGCGGCACTTCTTCTGGAAGATCATTATGACATAATTTGTGATGAAATTTGGTATGTTTTTGTGTGCGAGAAAGTGCGCAGACAACGTCTGATCACGTCCAGAGGTTATTCGGAGGAAAAAATTATACAGATTCTGGGCAATCAGAAGACAGATGCGCAGTTTCGAGCTGCCTGTCAATTTGTGATTGACAATAGCAGTGATATTATGGAAAATACATATGAACAGATAGATAAAGGACTGAAAGAACATGGATTTGTGTAGTATAGCAAGCGGAAGCAGCGGAAACTGTATTTTTATGGGGACGGAAAGCACCAAAATCCTCATAGATGCAGGTATCAGCGCAAAGCAGACGCAGCTTGGCATGCAGACAATTAACCGTTCACCGGAAGAACTGAATGGGATTTTGGTAACACATGAGCATTCCGATCACATTAGAGGGATCGGTGTATTAACAAGAAAATATAAAATTCCGGTTTATGCGACAGCAGGAACAATCGCAGCAATCAAGAGGAGCAGATCGCTTGGGAAACTTGATGAGAGTTTGTTTCATGAAATTAAGGCAGATGTTAATTTCCAGATTGGTGATATGGAGATCGTTCCGATCCGCACCTCACACGATGCAGCACAGTCGGTCGCATACCGCGTGAACGCAGGCGGAAAGTCGGCGGCGGTAGTGACAGATCTCGGTGTTTATACTGATTATACGATTTCAAAGCTGCAGGGACTGGACGCGATTGTACTGGAGGCTAATCATGATGTGCGGATGCTGCAGGCTGGTGTTTATCCGTACTATCTGAAGAAGCGTATCTTAAGTGATCATGGGCATTTGTCGAATGAAAATGCGGGTCGGCTGTTATGTTCTATTCTTCATGATGGAATGAAATATATTTTTTTGGGGCATTTAAGTAAAGAAAATAACTATGAAGCGCTGGCTTATGAAACTGTTTGCACGGAGGTGACTCTGGGAAATAATCCTTACTGCGCGGATGATTTCCATATCTGTGTCGCGAAAAGGGATTGTCCTTCAGAACTGGCCAGTCTTTAGTAATGAAAGAAAGTTGGACGAAGTGTCCGGGAAAGGAAAACAAAATGAAAAAAACAATTATTACAGTAGTAGGAAAAGACACCGTAGGAATCATCGCAAAAATCTGTACTTTTTTAGCAGAAAACAATGTCAATATCCTGGACATTTCACAGACGATCGTTGACGGATTCTTTAATATGATGATGGTAACCGATGCGTCCGCTTCTCCGAAAGAGGTTGCGGAACTGTCAACAGAACTCAAAGCGCTTGGCGATGTGATCGGCGTTACCATCATGTGCCAGCATGAGGATATCTTCAACAAGATGCATCGCATTTGAGATGAGCATGGCGAAGCAGAGAGATGATACGGTATCAAATTGAAACGAATGCCATCATCGAAAACGAGCGAAGCGGCAATTACGGCAAAGTAGAGAAGACAGGAGAATTCACCATGATTAACAGATTTGAAGTATATGAAACGAACAAGATGATCCAGCAGGAAAATCTGGATGTGCGTACCATTACACTCGGCATCAGTCTGTTGGACTGCGCAGATTCTGATCTGCAAAAATTAAATAATAATATTTACACAAAGATTACCACGCTTGCGAAAGATTTGGTGGCAACCGGTGAGGCGATTGAACGCGAATATGGGATCCCGATCGTGAATAAACGGATTTCTGTAACTCCGATCGCGTTAGTAGGCGCAGGCGCGTGCAAGACATCCGCGGATTATGTGACGATTGCGAAAACACTGGATAAAGCCGCAAAAGAAGTGGGTGTCAACTTTATCGGCGGGTTTTCTTCATTGGTAAACAAGGGAATGACTGTCAGCGATGAACTGCTGATTCGTTCCATTCCGCAGGCTCTGGCAGAGACAGAACGTGTTTGCAGTTCAGTCAACGTCGGATCTACAAAATGCGGAATCGATATGGACGCAGTGCGTTTATTAGGGGATGTTATCCTGGAGACAGCCGAGATGACAAAAGAAGCCGATTCCCTTGGCTGTGCAAAATTGGTAGTATTTTGCAATGCACCGGATGACAATCCATTTATGGCAGGCGCGTTCCACGGCGTGACAGAGGGTGATGCCGTGATCAATGTCGGTGTCAGCGGACCGGGAGTAGTAAAACGCGCGCTGGAAAAGGTACGCGGCAAAAACTTTGAAGAACTTTGTGAAACGATCAAAAAGACAGCGTTTAAGGTAACGCGTGTCGGTCAGCTTGTTGCGCAGGAGGCTTCCCGCAGAATGAACATTCCATTTGGCATTATTGACCTTTCTCTGGCACCGACGCCGGCGATCGGAGACAGTGTGGCGGATATCCTCTGCGAGATCGGTCTGGAATATGCAGGAGCGCCGGGAACGACAGCAGCGCTGGCGCTTTTGAACGATCAGGTGAAAAAGGGCGGCGTAATGGCATCTTCCTATGTGGGTGGACTGAGCGGTGCGTTTATTCCGGTCAGCGAAGATCAGGGGATGATCAATGCTGTGACGGCAGGCGCTTTGACGTTAGAAAAATTGGAAGCGATGACCTGTGTCTGCTCTGTGGGACTTGATATGATCGCGATTCCGGGCAGTACGCCGGCGACAACGATTTCCGGCATTATTGCCGATGAAATGGCGATTGGAATGGTAAATCAGAAAACAACGGCGGTACGTTTGATCCCGGTGATCGGGAAAGAGGTTGGCGAGACCGTTGAATTCGGCGGCCTTTTGGGCTATGCGCCGATTATGCCGGTGAATCCGTGGTCCTGCGAAGCGTTTGTCAATCGCGGCGGCAGAATCCCGGCGCCGATCCACAGCTTTAAAAATTAATGAGAACTGTCCATGTGATCTGAAAAAGAATTACCTGGTTCAATATTTGATGACCTGTTTTAAAACAAGAGGGAATAGTAAGGAAGAAAATATAGATTTATCGGTTCCATCGTTAAAGGTAATCTGCTGACGGAGGAACCGATATGACTGGGTGAAATTTGATCGAAAAGGCTAAAAAATCAAACTACTACAACCGGGCGAGTGAATTCACTACGTCCGGTTTCTTTATTTTTATGGGCAGTGACAGCAATATAAAGCTCACTGCTGCGAATGTCTTCTGTAAAAAGCTGAACAGCCAGCGAGTTTTGCTGCGCAGCAAAGAGAATTGGTGCAGCGGCCGGCTTGGATAACAGTGGCAGTTGTCCGTTTTCTTTTATGGCGTGCAGAAGGGCAGCGGAAACCCGGCGAAAGCCAAGAATGCGGGCATATTCTGCTGTACGGATTTGCGGTTCTGCCGACAGCTGCAGCAGAATATGAAGTAGTGCACGGCGCACGGAAGAAGCGGTATAGTTTCTGGTCTGCAAAAGAATGACAAATTCTGTGAAGGTCGTAAATTTATAGCGCATAGAAAAAATGCGTCGCGCCAGATCCTCCGGCACATCAAAACAATCTGCGAAAACATGCCAGTCGGAAGCAGTCAGAAGTCGGTAGTGCAGCATCTGAGAAAAATCATCCAAACAGACAGCAAGCGGAAAAGGGGGAAGAACAGCAAGAGCGTCCACTGGAATATAAGGCGAAAGAGCAGTCGGGTTCGATGGTTGTTTAAAAATCTGCTGCCGCAAAGCGGTGGCAGAGACAAACTGTCCGGTCGTTTTCGTATCGTGATAGTGATTCCCGATGCGCTGAATGGTTACGGGAGTGATAGAGCTACAGGATTTTTTTAAGGCTTTCAGATATTCGATGCCGAGAATATTGTTTGGCTGTATCAGAAGCTCGTGAAGCTGCGCAGGGGAGAAAGAATCAATGCAGCATAAAATATTGGCAAGTGCTGCTTCACGCGCCGCCGGAAAACCGACACCTTTTTTTAATGTGTGCTGTAAAGCGGATTGATATAATTGTGGTTCTTCTGTCAGGATATCTGAAATCTCAGAAAGTATGGAAAGTGTTCCGGCCTCACTTCCGAAGCAGAGATAATTCACGCATCCCAGTCCGTTTAATAAAGAAACAGCGCCTTCAGCAAAATATTCGGCACTTCCGCAGGCAAAACGTGTCGGAATTTCCAGAACCAGATCCGCACCGCAGCGCAGAGCCATTTCTGTGCGCAGAGATTTGTCAAAGACAGCCGGTTCTCCGCGCTGCACAAAATTACCGCTCATTACAACCACGATAAAATCAGCGCCAGTGATGCGGCGCGCCTGCTCAATATGATATGCATGTCCGTTGTGAAATGGATTGTATTCAGTAATCAGGGCAGTAACCTTCATCTGGGAACTCCTTTATTGGCATTTTGCAAAAGTGTAACATTATTTTGGTGTTCTGGCAAGGTGAGAAAATATTTTTAAAATAAAAATTTCAATATGGCAATTACAGAAAAATATGTGTATAGTAGAAGAAAAGAATACTGGAGGGGAAACACGTTATGAGTATGACGATTGAAGAGACGATAAAGTTTCAGAGAGCTTTTTTTTCTTCCGGACAGACGAAAGAATATTCTTTTCGCAAAAAGCAGCTGCAGAAGCTGGCGGACAGTATTCATAAATATGAAACGGATATTTTTGATGCCTTGCAAAAAGATTTAAATAAAGCGCCGTTTGAGTGCTATGCGACAGAGATTGGGATTGTGTTGGATGAAATCCGCTATATGCAGAAGCATCTGCGCAAATTTATGCGACCGGAACGTGTACATACGCCGGTCACACAGTTTCCGTCTAAAAGTGTGCGGCTCAGTGAACCGTACGGCGTCGTGCTTGTTATGGCACCGTGGAATTATCCGTTTCAGCTGGCGATGTGTCCGCTTGTGGGTGCGTTGGCCTGCGGCAACTGCGTGGTGATTAAGCCATCGGCGTATGCGCCTTATACCTCAGGAGTGATCACGAAAATCATACGGGAAAATTTTCCGGCGCAGCTGGTAAGCGTGGTAGAAGGCGGAAGAGAGGAAAATACAGCGCTTTTAAAGCAGAGGTTTGATTATATTTTTTTTACTGGCGGCGTGAAGGTCGGTAAATTGGTGATGGAGGCTGCCGCAAAAAATCTGACGCCGGTGACACTGGAACTGGGAGGAAAAAGCCCGTGCATCGTGGATGAGACGGCAGATATCCGTCTGACGGCAAGACGGCTTGTGTGGGGAAAATATTTGAATGCGGGGCAGACTTGTGTTGCCCCCGATTACCTGCTGGTGCAGAGAAACATCCAAGATAAGCTGATTGAGGCGATGAAAAGGGAGATTTGTCGCCAATTTGGTAAAGATCCTCTGAAAAATAAGGATTATGTTAAGATTGTGAATGCGAAACATATGAAACGTCTGAAAAAGCTGATGCTGGATACCAGGATTCTCGCCGGAGGCCGTGTCTCGGAAGAATTGCGCAGGATAGAACCGACCATTCTCAGCGGTGTGGACGGGAACAGTCCGATCATGCAGGAGGAGATTTTCGGTCCGTTGCTGCCAGTGATCGTATTTGACAGCATAGAGGAGGCTGTCAGCTTTGTAAATAAAAGAGAAAAGCCGCTTGCACTGTATTTGTTTACCAGGAGCAAACAAAATGAAAAGAAGGTTTTGAAAAATACTTCCTGCGGAGGCGGCTGTATCAATGATACGGTTGTGCATCTGGCAACACCGCATATGCCATTTGGCGGTGTCGGCAGCAGTGGCATGGGCAGTTATCACGGAAAACAGAGTTTTGAAACGTTTTCACATAAAAAAAGCATTATGAAGAAATCGCTTTGGCTTGACCTTCCGCTGCGCTATCAACCATATCGGAAAATATCGCTCACGTTGCTGAAAAAAATACAAAAATAACCATATTGTATAGGAAAACATACAGATTCCTTGTTGAAAAATGAGACACAACAGCTTATAATGGGATTATGTAAATATGAAAGGAGTCAAAGAATCATGGGATTTATTGACGTTATTAAAGAAAGAGCAAGAAACAACAAAAAAACGATCGTACTTCCGGAGACCGAGGACCGCAGAACTTATGAAGCGGCTGCACAGATTCTGAAAGAGGATATTGCGAATATCGTTCTGGTAGGAAGCGAAGAAGCAGTGAAAAAAGGCAGCGAGGGTCTTGACCTGACAGGTGCGATTATCGTTGATCCGGCAACATCGGACAAGACTGCTGCATATATTGACAAACTGGTTGAACTTCGATCCAAAAAGGGTATGACTCCGGAACAGGCAAAAGAAATTCTTTTGAATCAGTATCTGTATTACGGTGTTATGATGGTAAAAATGGGTGATGCAGATGGTATGGTATCCGGTGCATGTCATTCTACCGCAGATACATTAAGACCGTGTCTGCAGATTCTGAAAACAAAACCGGGTACAAAACTGGTATCTGCGTTCTTCCTGATGGTAGTTCCGGATTGTGAATATGGTGCAAACGGTGCATTTGTATTTGCAGATTCCGGTCTGTGCCAGGATCCGAATCCGGAAGAACTGGCAGCAATCGCAGCATCTTCTGCAGAGTCATTTGAACTTCTGGTTGGAGAAGAGGCAAAAGTTGCAATGCTTTCTCATTCTACTATGGGAAGTGCAAAACATGCGTTGGTTGATAAAGTTCTGGAAGCAACCAGAATTGCAAAAGAAGAACATCCGGAACTGAAACTGGATGGAGAACTGCAGCTCGATGCGGCAATCGTTCCGAGCGTAGGTGCTTCTAAGGCTCCGAACAGCGCTGTAGCAGGTAAAGCGAATGTTCTGGTATTCCCGAACCTGGATGCAGGAAATATCGGTTATAAACTGGTACAGAGACTGGCGAAAGCAGAAGCTTACGGTCCGGTTACTCAGGGTATCGCAAAACCGGTTAATGATCTGTCCCGCGGATGTTCGGCAGAGGATATTGTTGGTGTAGTAGCAATCACGGCAGTACAGTGCCAGGCAGAGGACCGCTAGGCGATTCTGAAGAAAAAAGTATAAAACATGCAGAATAGCTGCATGGGATGATAAAAACAAAAACAGGAGGATACGTACCATGAACGTATTAGTTATTAACTGCGGAAGCTCTTCTCTGAAATATCAGTTGATTTGCTCCGATACAGAGGCAGTACTTGCAAAAGGTCTCTGTGAACGTATCGGTATCGATGGAAGACTCGTATATCAGAAAGCAGGCTGTGATAAAGAGATCACAGAGGCAGCAATGCCGACACACAAGCAGGCAATCCAGATGGTGCTGGACGCACTGGTAAATGAAAAGACAGGTGCGATCAAATCTCTGGGAGAAATTGATGCTGTCGGACATAGAGTCGTACACGGCGGAGAAAAATTCGCAAGCTCTGTTGTGATCAATGAGGAAGTACTCAAAGCAATCGAGGAATGCAATGATCTTGCACCGCTGCACAATCCGGCAAACCTGATTGGTATTAATGCTTGTGCAGAACTGATGCCGGGGGTACCGATGGTAGCGGTATTTGATACTGCGTTCCATCAGACGATGCCGGAGAAAGCGTACCTTTATGGTCTTCCGTACGAGTATTACGAAAAATATGGTGTAAGACGTTATGGGTTCCACGGAACCAGTCATAGTTTTGTTTCAAAACATGCAGCAGAATTTATGGGCCTGGATTTGAATAATTCCAAAATCATTGTTGCTCATTTGGGCAATGGCGCATCCATTAGTGCAGTTTTGAATGGAAAATGCGTGGATACCTCTATGGGTCTGACTCCGCTGGAAGGATTGGTAATGGGAACACGTTCCGGTGATATCGATCCGGCGATCATGGAGTTTATCGCCAAAAAAGAAAATTTGGATATTGCGGGCGTGATGAATGTGCTGAACAAAAAATCTGGAGTATTCGGTCTTTCGAAAGAACTTTCCAGTGACTTCCGTGATCTTGAGATTGCAACAGAGGAAGGAAATAAGTATGCAGCTGCAGCCCGTGAAGTATTCTGTTATCATGTAGCAAAATATATTGGTTCATATGTTGCGGCATTAAACGGCGTGGATGCAATCGCATTTACTGCAGGTATTGGTGAGAATGACGGTGATGTCCGTGAAAAAGTGCTTTCCTATTTGACATATCTTGGAATTGGAGTTGACAAGGAAGCAAATGCAAAACGCGGCTCTGATATGATGATCTCTACTGCAGATTCTAAAGTAAAGGTTGCGGTGATTCCGACAAATGAAGAACTGGCAATCTGCCGTGAGACAGTGGCTCTTGTGAAGTAAATTTAAAAGGACGCGGCCCGGGAACCGAAACGTGTTTCCGGGCTGTTTTCGTGAAGAAAATCGCCAAAGCCTTAAAAAATGTTTTGTTGGAATT
This sequence comes from Marvinbryantia sp., assembly GCA_050944495.1. GTDB lineage: Bacteria > Bacillota > Clostridia > Lachnospirales > Lachnospiraceae > Marvinbryantia. The sequence goes on along the minus strand of JBMNRF010000001.1, from coordinate 44,371 downwards.
TTACATAATCTTTAAAAATCTTATTGACAAACTAGAGTGATATAGTTATAATAGTCAGGTGTGGATAGGAGGTCAGTATGCTTGTAGACTTAAACGAAGTTTTAAAAAACGACGGAAAGACGATGCATATAGATATTGTTCCTGAAATAGAAGTATTTATTTCGAAAATGGGAGAGTTTCCTATCGTCAGCAAGACACCGGTTTCCCTGCATATACAGAACAAGGGAAACAAGGAATTGCACATTGAGGGAGATACGGTGGTAACACTGCATGTTCCCTGTGACCGATGCTTGGAGGAAGTGCCGATTTCACTGCAACTTCATATTGATAAAGATATTGATATGAATCAGAGCGAAGAGGAACGTGCGAAGGCATTGGATGAATTGTTTTATATAGAAGGATACAATCTGGATGTGGATAAGCTTGTCTGTTCAGAGATACTGGTAAGTTGGCCATCGAAGGTAGTGTGTAAAGAGGACTGTAAAGGAATCTGTCCGACCTGCGGGACCAATTTGAATCTGGAGACTTGTGACTGCGAGCCAACAGATTTGGATCCCAGGATGGCAAAAATCCAGGAAATCTTTAGCAAATTTAAGGAGGTGTAAACCATGTCAATCTGCCCGAAGAATAAATCTTCTAAAGGAAGAAGAGACAAGAGAAGAGCAAACTGGAAAATGACTGCTCCGAATCTTGTAAAGTGCAGCAAATGCGGCGAGCTGATGATGTCTCACAGAGTCTGCAAAAATTGTGGTACTTATAATAAAAAAGAGGTTATCGCTCAGGATTAATGAAAAACAGAGCTCTCCGGAAACGGGGAGCCTTTTTCATTCTCCGTTATATTTTTAGTTGATTTTTGGAAAAATGTCCTGTATGATATGGAATAGAAACATAGGAGGTAGAAAAATGCAGGAGATTGTTCGGGTTGTTGTGGATGCCATGGGCGGCGACAATGCACCTGTAGAGCCGATTAAAGCTGCAGTGGAGGCAGTATCGTCCAGAAAGGATATTCATGTGATTTTGACGGGATGTCAGGAAGTGATTTTGGCAGAGCTTGCAAAGTATACGTATCCAAAGGAACAGATTACGATCAAACATACCGCTGAGGTAATTGAAACAGGAGAGCCACCGGTAAATGCAATCAGTAAAAAGAAAGACTCATCGATTGTAGTCGGTTTGAATATGGTACGCAAACAGGAAGCAGATGCATTTGTGTCCTGTGGAAGTTCCGGAGCGGTACTGGCAGGGGGTCAGCTTCTGGTCGGCAGAATTCGCGGCGTACAGCGTCCGCCTCTCGCACCGCTGATTCCAACAGCAAATGGTGTGTCTATTCTGGTGGATTGTGGAGCAAACGTAGATGCGCGTCCGTCACATCTGGTTCAATTTGCGAAAATGGGCTCCATTTATATGGAAAAAGTGCTGGGAATTCAAAATCCGAGAGTTGGCATTGTCAATATCGGTGTGGAAGAAGAAAAAGGAAACGCACTTGTAAAAGAGACGTATCCGCTTTTGAAGGAATGTACGGATATTAATTTCATCGGCAGTGTGGAAGCCAGAGATATTCCATCCGGTATCTGTGATGTTATTGTTTGCGAAGCGTTTGTGGGAAATGTGATCTTAAAACTGTATGAAGGTGTTGGAGCCACTTTGATTAAAAAGATCAAGGCGGGGCTGATGACAAGTTTTCGCTCCAAGATGGGAGCACTTCTGATCAAACCGGCTTTAAAAGAGACAATGAAAACATTTGACGCTTCTGAATACGGTGGAGCGCCGATGCTGGGATTAAAGGGACTGGTAGTGAAAGCGCATGGAAGCTCGAACAGCAAAGAGATAAAAAACGCGATTTTTCAATGTGTACAGTTCAAGCAGCAAAAAATCAATGAGATTATGAGCGAAAAATTTGAAGAGAGCTCGAAAAAATAGGAGGGAATTATGGAACTTGAAAAATTAAAACAGATTATTGCGGAAGTTATGAATGTAGATGAAGATGAGATTACGATGGATACTACATTTGTGGATGATCTTGGCACAGATTCACTTGATGTGGCGCAGATTATCATGGGGATCGAGCAGGAATTTGACATTGAAATTTTAAATGAGGCTGAGAAAATTGTTTCTGTAGGTGACGCGGTGGAAGCAATCAAGAGCAGAACGAACTAGAAAGCTTGTTGCAGAAGGAGGGGAGCTGTATACAGCTCCCTGTTTTTTTGGGTCGGCAGAGGTGGAATATGAAAAGAGATTTGCATGAATTAGAAGAAAAAATCGGATATTTCTTTAAAAACAAAGAGCTTCTTGAAAATGCACTTCGGCATAGTTCCTATGCGAATGAGCATAAGAGAGAGCATTTAAAAGATAACGAGAGATTGGAATTTTTGGGTGACGCGGTTCTGGAGGTCTCCAGCAGTGACTTTCTGTATCACAATTATCCGCAGATGCGTGAGGGTGATATGACAAAGCTGCGTGCCAGCATTGTTTGTGAACCGACGCTTGCACAGTGTGCATCAGCGATTGAACTGGGGAGTTTTCTGCGTCTTGGAAAAGGCGAGGAATTGACTGGGGGACGCGACAGGGATTCAGTGGTGTCGGATGCGATGGAGGCATTGATTGGGGCGATTTATTTAGACGGTGGTTTTGCTAGTGCAAAAGAATTTGTGAAAGCATTTATACTAAAAGATGTGGAAAATAAGAAACTCTTTTATGATAGCAAGACTATTCTTCAGGAAATCGTACAAAGCGAGTTTAAAGGGGAACAGATGGCATATCGCCTGCTGCGCGAGGAAGGGCCGGCACATGAACGTACTTTTGTGATTCAGCTGTTTATCGGGGACAAAGGCTTTGAAGAGGGGCGTGGACGCACGAAGAAGAGTGCGGAGCAGGAAGCGGCCTATCGGACGCTTATGACTTTGAAAGGAAAAACAGACGGATGTATTTAAAAAGCATCGAGGTACATGGATTTAAGTCCTTTGCAAATAAACTAAAATTTCAGTTTCATAACGGAATTACCGGAATTGTCGGTCCAAACGGCAGCGGAAAGAGTAATGTTGGCGATGCAGTCAGATGGGTGCTTGGTGAGCAGAGTGCAAAACAGCTGCGCGGTTCCAATATGCAGGACGTTATTTTTTCCGGTACGGAAAACAGAAAGCCGCTCGGCTTTGCTTCTGTGGCGATCACGTTGGATAATTCTGATCATGCGCTTCCAACGGATTATGAAGAGGTGACGGTCACAAGAAGGCTGTACCGTTCCGGAGAGAGTGAATATCTTTTAAACGGAACAAGCTGCCGTTTAAAAGATATTAATGAACTTTTTTATGATACTGGTATCGGCAAAGAAGGCTATTCAATTATCGGACAGGGTCAAATTGAAAAGATCCTAAACGGGAAACCGGAGGAAAGGCGCGAATTGTTTGATGAGGCGGCAGGTATCGTAAAGTTCAAACGCCGTAAATTGACAGCACAGAAAAAGCTGGAAGATGAGAATAACAACCTCATGCGTGTAAACGATATCCTTTCGGAAATTACCAGACAGATCGGTCCTTTGGAGCGACAGTCAGAAAAAGCTCGTATTTACTTGCAGAAGAAAGAGGAACTAAAAACTCTGGATATTAATATGTTTCTGTTAGAAAGTGGACGCGTGGAAAAACAGCTGCAGGAAGTGGAAGATAAAACCGTGATTTCTGATCACGATATCGCGGAAGCAAAAGAGCGTCTGGAAAATGCCAGAAAAGAATATGAGATTGCAGAGAAACAGATGGAAGAACTGGATGAACTGCTCGCGGTTAAACGGAATGAGATCAGTCAGGGTAAAATGGTTAAGCAGCAGATGGAAAGTCAAATAGAACTGCTGCGCGAGCAGATTCGTTCTCTGGAAATAAATGAGGAGCATTATCAGGGCAGGCTTTCTTCTATAGATGATGAGATTGCGGCAAAGGAGTGTGCAAAAGTTCAGGAAGAGACTGCGTTGGCAAAAGTAAAAGACTGTCTTGATGAAACGCAAGAGCAGGAACGCCGGATGGATCAGCAGCTCACCCTTCTTACGCAGGAGGCTGCTGATCTGGAGCAGCGCATTGCCCGGGGGCAGGCAGGCGTTATTGATCTTTTAAACAGCCGTGCGGCCACAAAGACAAAGCTGCAGCGTTATGATACGATGACGGAGCAGATAGAGATTCGTCGGGCAGAACTAACCGGACGTCTATTAAATATCAGAGGCGAAGAAGAGACGCTTTTGCAGAATCGTCATCATATTCAACAGGAATATGATGCAGTTGTGGAGCGTATCTGTCAAATGACAGAAAAAAACAGCGACATTGAAGCAGAACTGCAGAAAATTCAGCAATCTCTGGGGCAAAAGAGCCGGGAACTGGAGGAAGTCAGAAACACATATCATCGTGAGGCGTCAAGGCTGGAATCTTTGCGCAATATTACTGAGCGGTACGATGGCTACGGAATGAGTATCCGTAAAGTCATGGAGCAGAAAAAAGCAGCGCCGGGGCTTCATGGCGTTGTAGCTGATCTGATCAAAACGGAAAAGAAATATGAGACGGCAATAGAAACAGCGCTGGGAGGAAGCATTCAGAATATTGTCACAGACAATGAAGCGACAGCAAAACGTATGATTGATTATCTGAAAAAGAACCGTTTTGGCCGTGCAACATTTCTGCCTTTGACCGCAATTCGCAGAAGAGGTGGAATTGCCAGAGAACAGGCGCTTTATGAGCCGGGTGCCATTGGTATAGCAAGTACACTGGTGGAGGCCGACGATATCTATGGAGAGCTTGTAGGGTATCTGCTTGGACAGACACTGGTAGTGGATCAGATCGATCATGCAATTGCAATCGCCAGAAAATATAGACAGTCTATTCGTATTGTTACTTTGGACGGAGAACTGCTCAGCCCGGGAGGTTCCATGTCAGGTGGCGCATTTAAAAATGCGGGTAATCTTCTAAGCCGCAGACGGGAATCCGAAGAATTAGAGAAGACGGTAGAGAAGCAGAAAAAGCATATGGATGAGATCCAACAGGAAATCGAAAACCTGCGAGATACGAGAACAGCGCGTCGGGAGGAACTGGCTGAGCGGACCGGACTTTTACAAAAGGAATATCTGAAACAGAATACGGCTAAATTAAAGCTGGAGGAGATCCGGTCACAGGAGGAAAAATCTGTTTCCGCAAATGAACAGCTCAGAGGTGAAGCGTCCGAACTGGATGCGCAGATTCGAGAAATCTGTGCGGAACAGGAGATGATCCGGAAAGAATTGTCAGAGTTTGATGCTATGCAGCAGGAGCTGGAGCAGGAGACTATGCAGAATCAGACCGCACGAGATAAAAAGAAAGCACAGTTGGATCAGCAGAGTGAATTGACGATGCAGATTCGCACAAATGCTGCAGCACTGCGTGAAAAAACAGAATTTGCCGCAGAAAATGTATCACGTCTGAAAGCGGAACTTAATGCTCTTACAGAGGAAAAACAGCAGTTGCTTAAGGCACGTCAAGATTTTGGTGCGGAGATTTCTGAAAAACAAAATCAGATTGAGAATATTCAGGAGAGTATTGCGCATGCGGTCCAGGCAGAAATGGATGTGACGGGAGAGAGCGAACAGCTTTTGCAGAAACGGCAGCAGGTTTCTCAGACACATAAGGACTTTTTCCATAGGCGTGAGGAATTGTCGCAGCATATGAGTGCACTGGATAAAGAACGCTTTCGCTTGGACAATCAAAGAGAACGTCTGACGGATTATCAGGAGCGTCAAATCAGCTATATGTGGGAGGAATATGGTCTGACAGCGAGTGAGGCACAGACTTATCAAAGCGATGAGTACGACAACGCCCCGCAGCTGAAAAAACAGATCAGTGACCTGAAAAATGCGATTAAATCACTTGGTCCTGTGAATGTGAATGCGATTGAGGAATATAAAGAAACGAAAGAACGTTATGAATTTTTGTCAACACAGCATGCGGATCTGGTAAAAGCCGGTGAGGCATTAAAAGGAATTATTAATGAACTGGATGCAGGTATGCGAAGACAGTTTACGGAGCAGTTTGCAAAAATTCAGACAGAGTTTGCCAAGGCATTCAAGGAACTGTTCGGCGGCGGTAACGGTTCGCTGGAGTTGGTGGAGGATGAAGATATTCTGGAGGCAGGTATTCGTATTATCGCGCAGCCGCCAGGAAAGAAACTGGTCAATATGATGCAGATGTCCGGCGGGGAGAAGGCACTGACAGCGATTGCACTTCTGTTTGCAATCCAAAACCTGAAACCGTCACCTTTTTGTCTGCTTGACGAGATTGAGGCAGCGCTTGATGAAAACAACGTATCGCGCTATGCAGGATATTTGAAAAAGTTGACAAAAAGTACGCAGTTTATTATTATTACACATAGAAGAGGAACGATGGCGGCGGCGGACCGTCTGTATGGTATTACTATGCAGGAAAAAGGGGTATCGACGCAGGTATCTGTGAATCTGTTAGAAGACCAGCTTGATCAGTAGGAGGCTTTATGGGAGAGAAAAAGGGCTTTTTCAGGAGACTTGCGGAAGGATTATCAAAGACCAGAGACAACATTGTCTCCGGAATCGATAATATTTTCAGCGGTTTTTCCAGCATTGATGAGGATTTTTACGAGGAAATCGAGGAGACTTTGATCATGGGAGATCTGGGTATCAATGCGACAACGGCGATTATTGAAAATTTAAAGGAAAAAGTAAAAGAAAATCATATTAAGGAACCGGCAGAGTGCAAGCGTTATCTGATCGAGAGCATTAAGCAGCAGATGGATGTGGGAGAGATGGCGTATGAGTTTGAAAACCGTACTTCGGTGGTGCTTGTGATTGGTGTCAACGGCGTTGGTAAGACGACCAGTGTCGGTAAACTGGCGGGTAAATTAAAGGAACAAGGGAAAAAAGTGGTGCTGGCGGCGGCAGATACTTTCCGTGCAGCGGCAGGTGAGCAGCTTTCTGAATGGGCAAATCGTGCCGGGGTGGAGATTATCTCCGGTCAGGAGGGCAGTGACCCGGCATCTGTTGTTTATGACGCGGTAGCAGCAGCCAAAGCGCGTCACGCGGATGTACTGCTATGTGATACAGCGGGAAGGCTGCATAATAAAAAGAACCTGATGAATGAACTTGGCAAAATCAATCGCATTCTGGAAAAAGAATATCCGGAAGCGTTTCGCGAGACACTTGTTGTTCTGGATGGTACGACAGGACAGAATGCGCTGGTGCAGGCGCGCGAGTTTTCTGAGGTGGCAGATATTACCGGTATCATTTTGACAAAACTGGACGGCACAGCAAAGGGAGGCATTGCGGTGGCAATTCATTCCGAACTTGGTATTCCGGTAAAATACATCGGTGTGGGGGAACATATCGATGATCTGCAGAAATTTGATGCGGGTGAATTTGTTAACGCATTGTTCCTCTCAGAAGGGGAAGACCGATAAGTGTTTTTATAATAAAAATATAAAGGAAATGAACATTATGCTGACATTGGAGAAATTTGAAGAGGCATCTGAGCTGGTCAAAAAAGTTACACAGGAGACAAAACTGGTATATAGTAAATACTTAAGTGATCAGACTGGAAACAGGGTATATTTAAAGCCGGAGAATATGCAGGCAACCGGCGCTTACAAAATCAGAGGCGCGTATTACCGCATCTCTACACTGACAGAGGAGGAACGTCAGCGCGGTATGATCACAGCATCAGCCGGAAATCATGCGCAGGGTGTGGCATATGCAGCAAAGGAGTTGGGGGCAAAAGCGGTTGTTGTGATGCCGACGACTACGCCGCTGATGAAAGTCAATCGAACAAAGAGTTACGGTGCAGAAGTGATTCTGCATGGAGATGTATACGATGAGGCGTGTGAATATGCATACAAGCTGGCAGAGGAGCATGGGTATACGTTCATTCATCCGTTTGATGATCTGGGAGTTGCAACTGGACAAGGAACAATTGCCATGGAGATTATTAAAGAACTTCCGCTGGTTGATTATATATTGGTGCCGGTTGGCGGAGGTGGACTGGCGACTGGTGTTTCCACGTTAGCTAAAATGCTCAATCCGAACATTAAGGTGATCGGTGTAGAGCCGGCAGGCGCAAATTGTCTGCAGGCTTCGATGGAAGCCGGAGAACCGGTGACGCTTCCGAGTGTGAATACAATTGCGGATGGTACGGCAGTTAAACGTCCGGGTGAAAAGATTTTTCCGTATTTGCAGAAAAATCTTGATGGCATCATTACGGTTCAGGATGATGAGTTGATTGTGGCTTTTCTGGATATGGTGGAAAACCACAAGATGATCGTCGAAAATTCCGGACTTTTGACGGTAGCGGCATTAAAGCATCTGGATGTGAAAAGTAAAAAGATTGTCTCCGTTTTAAGTGGCGGAAATATGGATGTTATCACGATGTCCTCTGTGGTGCAGTATGGTCTGATTCAGCGTGATCGTATTTTTACGGTTTCTGTTCTTCTTCCGGATAAGCCGGGTGAACTGGTGCGCGTATCTTCGGTCGTAGCACAGAAACAGGGTAACGTCATTAAGCTGGATCACAATCAGTTTGTCAGCACAAACCGCAACAAAGCGGTGGAATTAAAGATCACCATGGAGGCATTTGGAACCGAACACAAAAATGAAATTGTGCAGGCTTTGGAGGAGCACGGCTATAAGCCGAGAGTAATTCGTGCAAACCTGTAAACCAATTCGACCGTGTGTCTAAAACGCTGTAAAAAAAGTTTTACGGTGTCAAGAAAAAATACTTGACACCGTAAAACTTTTGTACTATGATAGCAAAGGTGATTGGAAATGGAAAGAATTGTAGAGCAGGCATTGTTGTTTGATTTCTATGGGGAACTGCTGACGGAGCATCAGCGCAGTGTGTATGAAGATGTGGTAATGAACGATTGTTCTTTATCTGAGGCAGCAGAAGAATATCAGATCAGCCGGCAGGGCATACACGATCTGGTGAAGCGCTGCAACCGTACACTTGTGGGTTACGAAGAGAAGCTTCATTTGGTGGAGAAATTTCTCTCTATCCGGGAGAAGGTGGAACAGATCAATCGACTTGCAAAAGGTCAGCACGAAATTGAAAAAATTTCCAACGAAATCTTAGAGGAGTTATAATTATGGCATTTGAGAGCCTTTCTGAAAAACTGCAGAATGTATTTAAAAATCTGCGCAGTAAGGGACGTCTGACGGAAGCTGATGTAAAGACCGCTTTAAAAGAGGTAAAGATGGCGCTTTTGGAGGCAGACGTAAGCTTTAAGGTTGTAAAGCAATTTATGAAGTCTGTGCAGGAACGGGCAGTTGGTCAGGACGTGATGAACGGTCTGAATCCGGGACAGATGGTAATTAAGATTGTCAACGAGGAAATGATTGCTCTGATGGGTTCGGAAACTACCGAGATTGCATTAAAATCGGGCAGTGAGATCACCGTGATTATGATGGTCGGTCTGCAGGGTGCAGGTAAGACCACCACAACGGCAAAGATTGCCGGAAAGTTAAAATCCAAAGGCAGGGTTCCTTTGCTGGCAGCTTGTGACGTTTACCGTCCGGCAGCAATCCAACAGCTGCAGATCAATGGTGAAAAACAGGGCGTAGAGGTGTTCTCCATGGGAGATAAAGTCAGCCCGGTGGATATCGCAAAAGCGGCGGTGGAGCATGCAAAAACCCATAATAGGAACGTCGTGATCCTTGATACGGCCGGACGTCTTCATATTGATGAGGATATGATGAACGAATTGGTGCAGATCAAAGAGGCGGTGCAGGTAGACCAGACAATTTTGGTTGTCGATGCCATGACCGGTCAGGATGCAGTCAATGTTGCTGAAATGTTCAATACGAAGATTGGAATTGACGGTGTGATTCTTACCAAATTGGACGGCGATTCCAGAGGCGGTGCGGCGCTTTCTATCAAAGCGATTTGCGGTAAACCAATCCTTTATGTCGGCATGGGAGAAAAGCTTTCGGATCTGGAGCAGTTTTATCCGGATCGTATGGCATCCCGTATTCTCGGCATGGGAGATGTGATGAGCCTGATTGAAAAAGCGCAGGCAAATCTTGATGAGACCAAGGCGCGAGAAATGGAACAGAAGTTCAAAAAGGCGCAGTTTGGATTTGATGATTATCTGGAGAGTATGAACCAGATCAGAGGAATGGGCGGTATTTCCAGTGTTTTGAATCTGATGCCCGGTATGGGCGGCAAGATGAAGGATATCGATGGGATGATCGATGAAAAAGCTATAGCGCGCAACGAAGCGATTATTTATTCGATGACGCCGCAGGAACGGTCAAATCCGGATATTTTGAATCCTTCCCGCAAAAGCCGTATTGCGAAGGGTGCAGGCGTGGATGTCGCGGAAGTAAACCGTCTGGTCAAACAGTTTGAGCAGGCACGTAAAATGATGAAACAGCTCCCGGGTATGATGGGAGGCAGAGGCGGTAAAAGAGGAAAATTCAAATTTCCCTTTTAAATAAAGCAAGTATGGAACCAAGGAGGTGAAAGAAATGGCAGTAAAGATCAGATTAAGAAGAATGGGTCAAAAAAAGAATCCATATTATAGAATCGTAGTTGCAGATTCCAGATCCCCGAGAGACGGAAAATGTATCGATGAGATCGGAACATACAATCCGAACGCAAACCCGAGTGAATTTAAGGTTGACGAAGAACTGGCTAAGAAATGGCTGGCTAACGGTGCTCAGCCGACAGAGGTTGTAGGTAAGCTTTTCAAGCTGGCGGGCATCGAGAAATAAGATAGGGGTGACAGCAATGAAAGAACTGGTAGAGGTTATTGCCAAATCCCTGGTAGAACATCCGGAAGAGGTTGTGGTTACTGAAAAGGAGAGCGGCAAAGCTACTGTAATTGAGCTGAAAGTTGCTCAGTCCGATATGGGTAAAGTTATCGGCAAACAGGGAAGAATAGCGAAAGCAATCCGCTCCGTTGTAAAGGCAGCGGCTTCCAAGAGCGATAAAAAAGTAATAGTGGATATTGTTTAATATTCCTAGAAAGCTGTCTCAGGTTGGGGCAGCTTTTTGTGACATGAAAAGTTCTTGAAAAAATTGCGGAGGATTTTATGGAACAGTTTCTGCAGGTGGGAGTGATTTCTTCCACACACGGCGTCCGTGGCGAGGTAAAAGTATTTCCGACCACAGATGATGTAATCCGTTTTAAGAAATTAAAAGAAGTATTTGCTGAGACGCGTCAGGGGAAGGTTCCTTTGAAGATTGTACAGGTGAAATTCTTTAAAAATATGGTAATCCTAAAATTTGATGGGATTGATAATATTAATGATGTGGAAAAATACAAAGGCTGTCCGCTTCTGGTAACAAGGGATCGCGCAGTAAAACTGGCTCCTGGAGAATATTTCAGATGTGATCTGATCGGACTGTCGGTGTTTGAGGAAAACGGCGAAAAGCTGGGAACGCTGACGGAGATTCTGGAGACCGGCGCGAACGATGTTTATGTTGTGAAAACAGAAGATGAAAAAGAAGTCTTGATACCGAATATAAAAGCGTGTATTATAAAAATATCTTTGGAAGAAAACAATATGATAGTACATTTGTTGGAGGGGATGCGGTGAGATTTCATGTACTGACTTTATTTCCGGAAATGATTGAACAGGGATTAAATACCAGTATTACCGGGCGAGCGATGGAAAAAGGACTGATTTCTTTGAATGCGGTCAATATCCGCGATTTCGCCAACAACAAGCATAGTAAAGTGGACGATTATCCGTATGGAGGCGGGGCCGGTATGGTAATGCAGGCGGAACCGGTCTACAGTGCTTATAAAGCAGTTGAAGAACAGACCGGACATCCGGTGAGGACGATTTATCTGACCCCTCAAGGACGGACATTTTCACAGGAAATGGCAAGAGAATTTGCAAAAGAAGAGGAACTGGTTTTTCTGTGTGGTCATTATGAGGGCATTGATGAACGTGTACTGGAGGAAATCGTTACAGACTATGTGTCTATCGGTGATTATGTTCTGACGGGCGGAGAACTTCCGGCTATGGTTATGATTGACACGATTTCACGGTTAGTGGATGGTGTTTTAAATAATGAGGCTTCAGCAGAATTTGAGTCGTTTCAGGATTCTCTGCTGGAATATCCGCAGTACAGCAGACCGGAAAACTGGCGAGGTAAGGCGGTTCCGCCGGTACTGTTATCCGGACATCATGCGAATGTGGAGAAATGGAGAAGGGAACAGTCTGTGAAAAGGACTGCAAAATGGCGGCCGGATCTTTTGCATAAGGCAAATTTAACACCAAAAGAACGGGAAATGGTGAAAGGAGAGCAGGGCGATGTTTGAGGATTGGGGAAAGCGTTTGGAAGAACTGGCACAGAATGTCGGTGATATTGCACAGTCGGTAGCGAAAAAGACCGGAGAAATGGCAGAAATCACCAGTCTGCATGCCAAGGTACTGGCCAGAAAAAAGAAAGCAGATGACGCTTTGCGTGCGCTTGGCAAAGCATTTTATGAAGCGCATAAGGATGATATGACGGAGTTTGGAGAACAGATCACCGGTATCAATGATATTTACAATGAGATTCTACTGTTTGAGGAGGAAATCAGGAGACTGAAAGAGAAACTTTCTGACGAAGAAAAGATTTTTGCAGATCAGATGGATCATGAGGCTGCTGATATTGTGGAAGAGGCCAAGAATGGTGTGAAAGAGGCAGCAGAGGCAACCGGGGAAACGGTGAAATCAATCGAAGAGGAACCCGGTGCGGCTGCGAAGAGTGCGTCAGATACGGAAAATCAGTAAATCCGGCAGGAAAATACAAAAATCTGCTTGCATTTTGAATAATGGCATGATATTATTATTTACGTTGTGAGAAAATGAGATGGTCCTCTGTTACGAATCGTATTAAGAACATCCAAAAGAATAAGGAGGCACACAATGCAGGAAATTATTAAAAACATTGAAGCAGCACAGTTAAAAGCAGAAGCACCGAAATTCAACGTAGGCGATACGGTAAGAGTATACGGTAAGATCAAAGAAGGTAACCGTGAACGTATTCAGGTATTCGAAGGTACTGTATTAAAGAAACAGGGTGGAAGCAACCGCGAAACCTTTACAGTAAGAAAGAATTCCAATGGTATCGGTGTAGAAAAAACCTGGCCGTTACATTCTCCGAACGTAGAAAAAGTAGAAGTAATCAGACACGGTAAAGTAAGACGTGCAAAACTGAATTACTTAAGAGAACGTTCTGGAAAGAGCGCAAAGGTAAAAGAGTTAGTAAAATAATGAAACGCAAGAGGCTGTCTGTCGTCAGACAGCCTTTTTTCAACGCATACACGATGGAGGATTGCAATGGGAGAATACATGCGTAAAGAAAGGAAAAAAAGAAAACGAAAAAAAGAGCAAATGTCGATCCGCCAAAAGTTGACTGCGGTATTTCTGTGGATTTTTGAAATCTTTGTGATGATTTTATTTGCCTTTGTAGTCGTATATTTTTTCGGACAGACACGTACCAATGTAGGTCAGTCAATGGAATTGACAATATCGGATGGTGATAAAGTACTTTTAAATACCTTAAGTTATCGAATCGGCAGTCCGAGACGAAATGATGTGATTGCTTTTAAGCCAAACGGCAGTACAACCAGTCACACTCATATTAAGCGTGTGATTGGACTTCCGGGTGAAAAAATTGAAATTAAGGATGGAATTATTTATATTAATGATTCGGTATATCTGGAAAAAGCCAGTTATCCGCTGATGAATAATGCCGGACTGGCTGACGAACCGATCACATTGGGAACAAAGGAGTATTTTGTGCTCGGAGACAACCGCAATGACAGCGAGGACAGCCGTTATGCGGATATTGGCCTTGTAAATGCGGATTATATAGAGGGAAAAGTGTATTTTAGAATTTCCCCATCGGAAAACATGGGATTTATCAGATAAGTAAGGAGTAATTTATGAATTATCAATGGTATCCTGGTCATATGACAAAAGCAAAACGTATGATGCAGGAAGATATTAAACTGATCGATGTGATTATTGAGCTGGTTGACGCCAGAGTGCCGCATTCGAGCCGCAATCCGGATATTGATGAGCTTGGAAAAAATAAATCAAGGATTATCCTTTTGAACAAGGCCGATTTGGCAGATGAAAAACAGAACGAGGTTTGGGCTGCATATTTTCGTGAAAAAGGGATGTATGCTCTGACGATGGACTCCAGAACCCGTGCTGGATTTGGTTCTTTAAACAAGCTGATTCAGGCTGCCTGTCAGGAAAAGATTGCAAGGGACTTAAAGCGTGGGATTAAAAATCGTCCAGTTCGGGCAATGGTGGCGGGTATCCCGAATGTGGGGAAATCCACTTTTATCAATTCCTATGCAGGAAAAGCCTGTGCCAAGACCGGTAATAAGCCGGGGGTGACAAAGGGAAAGCAGTGGATCCGATTGAACAAATCTGTTGAGCTTTTAGATACGCCGGGGATTCTCTGGCCTAAATTTGAAGACCAGACGGTGGGAATGCGCCTGGCAATGATCGGTTCGATTCGTGATGAAATTTTAAATACGCAGGAACTTGCGCTGGAATTAATCAATTTTTTATGTGAAAACTATGCGGGATTGCTGCGGGAACGCTTTAAATGTGAAGAGACCGACTGCGCAGTCGATATCCTGATGCAGATTGCCAGAAATCGCGGCTGCTTGCTGAAGGGACAGGAGCTGGATTATGCAAAAGCTTCCATGATTTTACTCGATGATTTCCGTAGCGGCAAGATCGGCCGCATAACACTGGAGAGACCGGAGAATTGATACGAGAGTAGGAAACATGCAGAGGGCGGAAACAGAAAGAAGGAGAAAGCAGGTCTGTAAGAGCCTGCTGATATTGGCGGCTATTTTGGCAGGTATATGCGTTCTGCGGTTTTGTATCCGTGTGACGACAGTGCGTGGTATTTCTATGGAAGCGACGTTAAGTAACGGTGATTGTCTGGTAATCGACAGACTCAGTTATTGTCTGAAAGATCCGGAACGCTTCGATATTGTGGTGTTTTCTTACCAGTATCGTCCGAACACTTATTATATTAAACGTGTAATCGCATTGCCGGGAGAACGGGTGCGCATTGGAGCGAACGGCGTGATCTATGTAAATGGAAGTGCGCTGATTGAACATTACAGCGAAGAAAAAATCAGTAAAAGCGGTCTGGCGCAAAACGAGATTGTATTGGGTGCGGATGAATATTTTGTCCTTGGAGACAATCGGAATGACAGCTTAGACAGCCGAGAGCCAAACATAGGCAATATCAAACGCAGTGATATTGTGGGCAGAGCCTGGCTAAGGTTGCTGCCATGCAGAAGATTTGGAGTGTTGAAATGACGCAGGAGAAAATTGCAGAGATTAAGAAAAGACTGGAAATGGCAGAACGAAAAGATCTTCCGGATCTTTTAGAGATTTACCGGAAAGATGAACGCGCAGGGACGGCTGCCCTTGTAAAACGGTTTGAGAAAAAGCTGGAGCAGGAGCAAAAAGAGGACGAACGTCTTTATCGAATGCTCGCTTATGAGCGTGAATATGAAAATGTCGGACTGATCTGTGGAATCGATGAGGCAGGGAGAGGACCGCTGGCAGGGCCTGTTGTGGCCGGAGCGGTGATTTTGCCGAAAAATTGTCAGATCCGTTATCTGAATGATTCTAAACAGCTCTCAGAGAAAAAACGTGAGCTGCTTTATGACGAGATCATGGAAAAAGCACTGGCAGTCGGTGTCGGAATGGCATCACCGGCTAGGATTGATGAAATCAATATTTTGCAGGCCACTTATGAAGCTATGCGTGAGGCAATCGGAAAACTTTCGGTAAAGCCAGCGGTGCTTTTAAACGATGCAGTACAGATTCCGGGTATAGAGATCCGGCAAATTCCAATTGTCAAAGGCGATGCCAAAAGTCTTTCCATCGCTGCCGCAAGTATTATCGCCAAAGTGACAAGAGATCGTCTGATGATTGAGTACGATAAAATTATGCCGGAGTATGGATTTGCCGGACATAAAGGCTATGGAAGTGCCGCTCATATTGAAGCAATTCGTGCCTACGGACCATCGCCAATCCATCGTGCATCGTTTATCAAAAATTTTGTATAAGGAGCTTAATGAACAAACGCAGAACAGGAAGTAGATATGAACAGACGGCTGCCATGTATCTGGAGGCGAAAGGAATGCGTATTGTTGCCCGCAACTTTTATACGCGTGGCAGCGAGATCGATCTAATCGCCAGAGACGGGAAATATCTGGTTTTTATTGAGGTGAAATACCGCAGTGATGCGGCAAAAGGGTATGCTCTGGAAGCAGTGGATATGCGAAAACGGCGGGCTGTCATTGCGGCGGCAAGAATTTTTCTGTATCGTTATAAGTTCTCTGAGGATACGCCGTGTCGTTTTGATGTGATTGGCATTGACGGCGGAAAGATCACCCATATTGAGAATGCATTTTGGATGGAGTGAAACAGATGAATATAGAAATAAACAGGAAGAAAACCGGCATAGAGCCGGTATTGGAGAGCCATGAAAAGGACGGTGTTTTCTGGCTGACGTATCCGGCGTTGTCAAAGATCACCGGTATCCGGCATGGATTTTCCACGCGGATCGGTGGTGTCAGCAAGAAACATTTATCCAGTATGAATCTAAGTTTTTCCAGAGGTGATTTGGAAGAAAATGTAAGAGAAAATTTTCGACGCATCGGCGCAGCCATTGGTTTTATGCCGGAAGATCTGGTGTTTTCTGATCAGACACACACAGCGAATGTGCGTGTGGTCACGGAAGCGGACAGAGGGAAGGGCTATGTCGTACCAAGAGATTACCAGGATATTGACGGTTTGGTAACAAATGTGTCGGGACTAATGCTGGCAACCTTTTATGCCGATTGCGTACCACTGTATTTCGTGGATCCGGTACATAAAGCGATTGGTCTTTCTCATTCTGGATGGCGGGGAACTGTAAAGAAGATCGGGAAAGTGACGGTGGAGACGATGACTGAGGTGTATGGCAGTCGTCCGGAAGATATTTATGCAGCTATCGGTCCGTCCATCTGCCAGGAATGTTATGAGGTCAGTGCGGATGTGATAGGAGCGTTTAAAAATGCGTTTGCTGAAAGAATGTACGAGCAGCTGTTTTATGAGAAGGAAAATGGGAAATATCAGCTCAATCTCTGGAAAGCGAATGAGGAAGTTTTGTTGGAGTCCGGTATTTTGCCAGAGCATATTTCTGTGACAGATCTTTGTACTTGCTGTAATCCGGAGCTTTTCTATTCACACAGAGCATCGAAAGGGATGCGCGGCAATCTGGCTGCGTTTTTAGGAATTTGCGGCTAAATGTATCAGTATAAATTTTACTGATACGATGATAAAAAGCCGGGGAAGAAAACGAAATGTTTTCGCCCCGGCTTTTTGTGTGGTGTGATAATCAGCTGTTGATTTTTTTCAATAATTTATTAATTTTATCTGTCGGCATGATTACATGTTCCAAAGAGACATCGTGATTCAGTGCATCGATAATGCTGGCAAGGAATCCTGTCATATCTGCCTCCTGATAGTATGGCTTTTTAAGCAATTCCGGAACACGATAATTCAAGTTGGTAGTAATGATTTTGTCCAGATAGCCTTTGTTATAGAATTCATCAAATTTATCGAAGCCGTCTGTAAATAGTCCAAAAGTTGTGCAGACAAATACACGTTTTGCACCGCGATCCTTGAGCTGCTTGGCAACGTCCAGCATACTTTCGCCGGAAGAGATCATATCGTCCACGATAATCAGATCTTTGCCGACTACGGAATCACCAAGGAACTGATGCTCCACGATTGGATTTTTACCGTTTACGACTATGGAGTAGTCACGGCGTTTATAGAACATTCCCATATCTACACCGAGAATAGTAGAGAAGTATACTGCTCTACTCATAGCACCTTCATCCGGGCTTACCACCATCAAATGATCGCTATCAATGCGAAAATCTGGTGTGGAGAGCAGGATTGCTTTTAAGAATTGATAAGTCGGCATAAACGTGTCAAAACCAATTAACGGCACTGCATTCTGAACACGCGGGTCATGTGCGTCAAAAGTAAGAATATTACTGACTCCCATATCCGCCAGTTCCTGCAGTGCAAGCGCACAGTCGAGAGACTCACGGCCAGAGCGTTTATGCTGACGTCCTTCATACAGGAACGGCATCACCACATTGATACGTTTTGCTTTACCATCCGATGCGGAGATAATGCGCTTGATATCTTGAAAATGATTGTCCGGAGACATGTAATTTGTATGGCCGCAGACTTTATAGGTAAGACTGTGATTGGTGACATCTGCAAGGATAAATAGGTCACTTCCGCGCACGGAAGAATTAATAATACCTTTGCCCTCACCAGAGCCAAAACGCGGACATGCGCAGTCAATCAGGTAAGAATCTGCAAAGTATTCTTTGTATGCTGCACTGTGATTTGGGAGAGTGGGATTGGTATGACGATATTCAACAAGATGTGCATTTACTTTTTCCGCAAAATCTCTACAGCCTTCCAGAGCTGCAATTTTAAGGGGCGCCAGCGGAACGGTATGGCGCATGGAGTCAAATTTATCTGACATGAATACCTCCAAAGATATAATAGTACCAATAGTGTACGGTCTCGTCTCAGTATAGTCGTTTCTAAAAGGTACGTCAAGTTTTCAGAACAAAAAATGTCATTTTTCATACGATGGAGAAAACGCGGCGGTGCATTTACTTGCATTTTCAGAAAGTATTTAGTATGATGAAACAAAGGAGCGTATGAGATGAAAAAGACAAGACAGCATATTGTAAGTAAGGTGTATGAAGGAAGTATTGCCTGGGAGATGGAAGTCGAACCTGGAGATGAACTATTATCTATTAACGGGGAAACTGTCCGTGATATTCTTGATTACCGTTTTTTGTGCAAGGAGGAAGAACTTCTGGTACTGATCCGAAAGCCGGACGGTGAAGAATGGGAGCTGGAAATAGAAAAGGAGATAGAGGAAGATCTTGGCATGGAATTTGAAAACGGTCTGATGGATGACTACCATTCCTGCCGCAATAAATGTATTTTCTGTTTTATCGATCAAATGCCGCCGGGAATGCGTGAAACCCTTTATTTTAAGGATGATGATACAAGGCTTTCTTTTTTGCAGGGCAATTATGTTACTCTGACTAATTTAAATGAGGAAGATATGCAGCAGATCATCCGCTATCGTTTGTCGCCGATTAATATTTCTTTTCAAACAATGAATCCGGAGCTGCGCTGTCGGATGCTGAATAACCGTTTTGCAGGCGAGGCATTAAAAAAAGCGGACATGCTGGCACAGGCTGGAATTGAGATGAATGGTCAGATTGTACTTTGCAAGGGGATTAACGATGGTGAAGAACTGGAATATTCAATCCGGGAACTGACGAAATATCTTCCGCATTTGAAGAGTGTTTCTGTTGTACCGGTAGGACTGTCAAAATATCGCGACGGACTGTATCCGTTGGAGCCGTTTTCAAGAGAAGATGCGCGCAGAGTACTGCAGACGATTCACGGATGGCAGCAAAAACTTTATAAAGAATATGGTACTCATTTTATTCATGCGGGTGATGAATGGTATTTGCTTGCAGGCGAGGAACTGCCAAAGGAGGAATCTTATGACGGTTATCTGCAGCTGGAAAATGGCGTTGGGATGTTGCGCCTGCTCATAGAGGAAACCAAAAAGGAACTCTATGCGCGCACGGGTGATGATCGCGCGCATGAATTATCTATTGTGACAGGTATGCTCGCGGCTCCGTTTTTGGAGCAGATCTGCGTGCAGATCCGACAGAAATATCCGAATGTCAAGGTGCATATTTATCCGATTGAAAACCGTTTTTTTGGAGAGCGTATTACGGTGGCCGGTCTTGTGACCGGGCAG
Organism: Marvinbryantia sp.; assembly: GCA_050944495.1. GTDB lineage: Bacteria > Bacillota > Clostridia > Lachnospirales > Lachnospiraceae > Marvinbryantia. The sequence goes on along the minus strand of JBMNRF010000001.1, from coordinate 24,500 downwards.
GATATCCTGGAACAGCTGAAGGGACAAAAAATTGGTGATGGTCTTTTATTTCCAATTAATATGTTCCGCAGTGGTGAACATGTTTTTCTGGATGATGTGACCCTGGAAGAGGTGGAGAGTACTTTACAAACAAAGGCTTGTATTGTAAAATCAAGCGGAAAGAATTTTGTGCAGGCAGTGCTTCTGGAACAGCAGACAGAAGAATGCTGCGAAATGCAGGCATATGAGGTGAATGAAATTGAGTAAACCAATTGTAGCAATTGTAGGAAGACCAAACGTAGGAAAGTCTACACTTTTTAATGCGCTGGCAGGCGAGAATATTTCGATCGTGAAAGATACGCCGGGCGTGACCAGAGACCGTATTTATGCGGATGTAGAATGGCTGAATTATAATTTTACCCTGATTGACACCGGAGGTATTGAACCGGACAGCAGCGATATCATCCTCTCCCAGATGCGTGAACAGGCGCAGATTGCCATTGATACGGCAGATGTGATTATTTTTATTGTGGATGTGAAACAGGGGCTGGTGGATTCTGATGGCAAGGTGGCAGATATGCTGCGCCGTTCTCGTAAACCGGTTGTTCTGGTGGTAAATAAAGTGGATAGTTATGAGCGCTTTATTGCGGATGTCTATGAGTTCTATAATCTGGGAATTGGTGATCCAGTCCCGGTTTCCGCTGCGAATAAGCAGGGCATTGGCGATATGCTGGACCAGGTAGTGGAAAAATTTCCAGAGCATAACGGGGAAGAGGAGGAGGATGATCGTCCGCGCATTGCGGTAGTCGGCAAACCGAATGTCGGAAAATCTTCTATTATTAATAAGCTGTTGGGTGAGAACCGTGTGATCGTTTCTAATATTGCAGGGACGACGAGAGACGCGATTGATACGACCGTTACCTGGAACGATAAGGAGTATGTGTTTATCGATACGGCAGGACTTCGCAGAAAGAATAAGATCAAAGAGGAACTGGAGCGTTACAGCATCATTCGCACCGTTACTGCGGTAGAGCGTGCGGATGTTGTTGTAGTGGTGATCGATGCGACGGAGGGCGTAACTGAACAAGATGCCAAAATCGCCGGTATCGCGCATGACAGAGGTAAGGGAATTCTGGTGGTGGTTAACAAGTGGGATGCCATCGAAAAGAATGACAAGACAATTTATGAACACACGAACCGGATTCGCGAAACGCTGTCTTTTATGCCTTATGCGGAGATTTTGTTTGTTTCTGCGGAGACCGGTCAGAGATTGCCGAAGTTGTTTGATATGATTGACATGATTATTGAAAATCAGACCATGCGTATCGCGACAGGCGTGCTCAATGAAATTATGTCAGAGGCCGTTGCTCTGCAGCAGCCGCCTTCCGATAAGGGGAAACGCCTGAAGTTGTACTATATTACACAGGTTTCGGTGAAGCCACCGACATTTGTGATTTTTGTAAATGATAAAGAACTGATGCATTTTTCTTATACAAGATATCTGGAAAACAAGATCCGTGATACGTTTGGATTCCGCGGAACTGCGCTGAAATTTATCATTCGTGAGCGGAAGGAAAGGGAATAGGAATGATGGCACGTTTGATCTGTCTGGCCATCGGATATCTGTTTGGTCTGTTTCAGACCAGCTATATTCTCGGTCGGATGCATGGAATTGATATCCGTAATTACGGAAGCGGAAACGCTGGTACGACCAATATGCTGCGTACCATGGGAACAAAGGCAGGGCTTTGTACCTTTGCCGGGGACTGCCTGAAATGTATTCTGGCAGTGATACTGGTGCGTATACTTTTTCGGGACAGCCAGAAGGAGATATTGCCGCTTTTAGAATTGTATGCGGCTGCCGGGGTGATTTTCGGACATAATTACCCCTTTTACCTAAACTTTAAGGGAGGTAAAGGAATCGCGGCTACTGCTGGTCTGGTACTTTCGCTTCATCCGGTGATGGCGGTCTGTGGAATTGTGATCTTTTTTACAACTTTTTTTACGACACATTACGTGTCTTTGGGATCACTCCTGGTTTATGTGGGAATTCTGATCGAAGTGCCGGTTTTGGGGCAGCTCGGATATTTCCATATGACGCAGAGCGCACTGATTGAAATGTATATACTGGCGGCAATTCTTGCGATGCTGGCGTTCTGGAAACATCGGGAAAATATAAAGAGACTGCGTGAAGGCCGGGAACGTAAAACATACTTGACCAAAAAGAGTGACCAGTAAAAGTTTTTCTTGACGAATTTAATAAATAGGTGTATAGTCATACTAACATACTTTAAATCGCTAAAGCGATGATGAAATTCGACAGGAAAAGGGGAGAAGTATTATGAAAAAAACAATTACAAAAGTACTGGCGGCAGGGATGACATTTTCAATGATGGCAGCAGCGGGAACGATGGTAAGTGCAGAAGAAGAGTCTTATGATGTCGGCATCTGCCAGCTGGTGCAACATCCGGCACTGGACGCTGCAACAGAAGGCTTCAGGGCAGCACTGACAGATGCGCTTGGTGACAGAGTTACTTTTGATGAGCAGAATGCTTCCGGTGATTCCGCGACCTGTTCTACGATTGTAAATACATTTGTGACAAACAATGTGGATCTGATACTTGCAAATGCAACACCGGCTTTGCAGGCGGCAGTCTCTGCAACAGGTGATATTCCGATTCTTGGAACTTCTGTTTCCGTATACAGCGTAGCACTTGGTGTTCCGGATGACAAGTGGACGGGAACTTCCGGAATTAATGTTTCAGGTACTTCTGATCTGGCTCCGCTTGATGAGCAAGCATCGATGTTTGCAGAATTGCTTCCGGACGTAAAGAAAGTGGGCATTGTATACTGTTCTGCAGAACCGAATTCTGTATATCAGGCGGATACCGTGAAGGCAGCACTTGAAGAGACTGGGGCGGAATGTACAGTATATACTTTTGCTGATTCTAATGATATTGCATCGGTTGTGACAAAGGCATCGGAAGAGTGCGAAGCACTCTATATTCCGACAGACAATACTGCAGCTTCCAATACAGAAGTGATCAACAACATCTGTGAACCGGCAGGCATCCCGATTATTGCCGGAGAAGAAGGTATCTGTGATGGTTGCGGTATTGCAACACTTTCTATTGATTATTTTGATCTTGGCTATAAGACCGGTGAAATGGCAGTAGAGATTCTTGAAGAGGGTGCGGATCCGGCAGAAATGGAGATCGCATATGCTCCGCAGTTTGTAAAGAAATATGATGCGGAAAGATGTGAAGCACTCAAGATTGAGGTTCCGGAAGGTTATACGGCTATCGGTGCTGAAGAGACGGTGGAAGGTGAAACAGAGGCAGAAGAAACGGAAACAGTATCTGAGACAGAGGCAGCATAAGCAGGACACTATACGTTATAAAAGGAACGAAACGCGTTTCATGGACTGCCGCAAATGCGAAAATGCATTGCGGCAGCCCTCGTTTTGTTGTCAGAATAATTTTTAAACAGAATCAAAGAGAAAAACAGCGCCGGAAATTTTCCGGCAACGGGAGGGAAAGACAGTGAATATTGGAGCACTCATTAATGCAATTCCGGGAGCGTGTGCACAGGGATTGATTTGGGGTATCATGGCAATCGGTGTATACATTACATATAAAATACTGGATCTGGCAGATCTGACTGTGGATGGTACGATGTGTACCGGAGGTGCAGTCTGTGTTATGATGATGCTGGCCGGGTTTTCGGCTCCGGTGGCGCTTTTAGGTGCATTTGGTGCCGGTATGCTGGCAGGACTTGTGACTGGTATCTTTCATACGGCAATGGGAATACCGGCGATTCTCGCGGGAATATTAACACAGCTCGGCTTGTATTCCGTTAACCTGCGGATCATGGGTGATAAAGCAAACCAGGCCATTAATGTAGGAATGTATGACCTGATGGTTTCTCTGCGTTATATCAAAGGGGTCCCGTTTTATAAAAATACAATCCTGATTGCGGCACTGTTTGTGATTATCCTGATTGCGGTGCTGTACTGGTTCTTCGGAACAGAGCTGGGATGTTCGATTCGCGCAACGGGTTCCAATCCGCACATGTCCAGAGCGCAGGGGATCAACACGAATTTGAGCAAAATAATCGGATTGATGCTCTCGAATGGTATTGTAGCACTTGCAAGCGGCTTATTTGCCCAGTATCAGGGTTTTGCAGATGTTAATATGGGTCGCGGTGCGATTGTTATAGGGCTGGCCGCAGTGATTATTGGGGATGTTCTGTTTGGAAAAATTGCCCGAAATTTTGCGGCGAAGCTTCTGGCCGTAGCACTCGGTGCGATTGTATATTATATTGTACTGCAGTTTGTACTTTGGCTTGGATTAAATTCCAATGATCTTAAATTATTATCCGCCCTTGTTGTTGCAGTATTTTTGGCAGTTCCATATTTGAAGGGCAAATATTTTACAAAAGTTTCCCGGAAAGGAGGTAAGGAAAATGCTTAGATTGATCGGAGTGAAAAAAACGTTTAACCCCGGGACGGTTAATGAAAAGAAAGCTTTAAATGGTGTGGATCTCATCTTAAATGAGGGGGATTTTGTGACGGTAATCGGCGGAAACGGTGCCGGAAAATCCACTACTTTGAATGCGATTGCCGGCGTCTGGCCGGTGGATGAGGGTGAGATTCTGATTGACGGCATTAATGTTACAAGACTTCCGGAATACAAGCGCGCCAAGTATCTGGGTCGCGTTTTTCAGGATCCGATGACCGGAACGGCTGCGACTATGCAGATTGAGGAAAATATGGCACTGGCATCAAGAAGAGGACTGCGCCGTACTTTAAAAAGCGGAATTACCGGAGCAGAACGTGAGCGGTATAAAGAAAAGTTAAAAATTCTTGATCTCGGTTTGGAAGATCGACTGACGGCAAAGGTTGGACTTCTTTCCGGTGGACAGCGTCAGGCGCTGACCCTTTTGATGGCTACCTTGACAAAGCCGAAGGTGTTGCTTTTGGATGAGCATACGGCGGCACTTGATCCGAAAACAGCGCAGAAGGTGCTTCAGGCTACGGACAAGATTATTGCACGTGATAACCTGACTGCGATTATGATTACGCATAATATGAAAGATGCAATCGCTCATGGCAACCGTCTGATCATGATGCATGAAGGACGTATTATTTATGATGTATCCGGAGAAGAAAAGAAAAATCTGTATGTTTCCGACCTTTTGCAGAAATTTGAACAGGCCAGCGGCGGTGAATTTGCCAATGACCGTATGATGCTCACATAAAAAGGTTGTAGTTTTTTCGGGTATTTTTTTCAAAAAAGTAGAAGTTTGTAGTGAAAATTTTATCAATATATGTTATACTTAAAGAAATGCGAACCGCAGCTTCAGCATTGTTCTTGCAATTTCTTTTTTTCGGTGCAGAAGCGGAAATTAAAGGAATTACAGACAGGGCAGAAGCTGCGGTTTAGTGAAATTAAGGAAGGTGAGCAATTGGAAAACTATACTAAGTACAGGTTAAAAGAACGTGAAGAATTAACTTCGCTTCTGGCAGACAAAGACAATTTGTTTATTATTGCCTGCAACAAGTGCTTCAAAGAGTTTGAAACGGTGGATGAGCCGGATTGCGGCGAATTTGAAAAGATTGCCAAAGAATGCGGTAAAAACGTTCTCGGAAGCGCAAAAATGGATTTCCTGTGTAATGTGCATCATACAGAGCGCAAACTGCAGGAGATGATTCCGGAGGGAACGGAGCATATCATGGTTGTTTCTTGCGGACTCGGAGTACAGACTGTGGCAGCTCTGTCCGGAAAACCGACATATGCAGCGAGCAATTCTCTTAATTATACGGGACATCACGGTATGGCACTGACAAAGAAAAGCTGTGATGCGTGTGCTCAGTGTTATCTGAATATTACAGGTGGTATCTGCCCGATTGTAGACTGTTCAAAGAGTCTGGTTAATGGTCAGTGCGGCGGCGCGAAAAATGGTAAGTGTGAGGTAGATCCGCAGAAAGACTGTGCATGGGAAAAGATTAATAAAAAACTTGAACAGCAGGGCAGATTGGAAGAATTTAAGAACCAGCCGGTGCAGATCCGTGATTACTCCAAAGTGAATGTGAAAGTGATCAATGAATATGTAAATGCTATCCGTGAGGAGCGTTTTGCCGGTTATTACGGTGGAGTGCATCCGTCAGAACATAAAGAATACAGCGAGCATATTGCTTTGGAAAGATTCCCGGATCCAAAGATTGCGGTAATTTCCATGTCTCAGCATCTCGGTGCACCGGCAGAACCGATTGTTCAGGTGGGTGATACCGTGAAAGTCGGACAGAAAATTGGAGAAGCTGCTGGATTTATCAGTGCACCGGTACATTCCAGTGTCAGTGGTACAGTAATCGCGATTGAACCTCGTATGCATGCGACAAGAGGGGCAGAAGTAATGGCGGTTGTAATCGAGTCTGATGGCAAAAATACATTCCATGAATCTGTAAAGCCAAACAAAGGCTACGAAGAACTTACACCGGATGAGATGATCGATATTATTCGTGAAGCTGGTATTGTCGGTATGGGCGGTGCCGGATTCCCAACCTGTGTAAAATTTAAGCCGGCAAAACCGGTGGACACGATTTTGTTAAATGGCTGTGAGTGTGAGCCGATGCTGACTGCGGATCACAGAGTGCTTCTGGAGTTTGCGGATGATATTATTTATGGCCTGAAGGCAATCTTAAAGACTACCGGCGCAGAAAAAGGTATTATTGTGATTGAGGACAATAAACCGGATGCGATTGAGCTTCTGCAGGCGAAAACGGCAGAATGTGAAAATATTGAAGTATTTACTGCGAGAACTAAATATCCGCAGGGTGCTGAGAAAACATTAATTAAGCGTGTGATGGGCAGGATTGTTCCAAGCGGCGGACTGCCGGCAGATGTGGGGGTTGTTGTGAGCAACATCAGTACTGTCAAGGCGGTTTCTGATGCGATTCAGAAGGGTATGCCGTTGATTGAACGTGTGGCAACGGTCACTGGACCGAAGATTGCGAAACCGGGCAACTATATTGTCAAGATCGGCACTAATGTAAAAGATATGATTGATTACTGCGGTGGTGTGACGGATAAAGATGCGTTAATCAAGATGGGCGGTCCGATGATGGGCTTTGCACTTTCTGATCTGAATGTTCCGATGATGAAAGGATCAAACGGTATTATCGCAATTGAGGATGTACAGAGTGAACCGGAGGCCTGCATTAAGTGTGGACGTTGTGTGGATGTCTGTCCGATGGAACTTTCACCGCTTTATTTCGCAAAATATGCAGATGATGAAAACTGGCAGGGTATGAAGGATATGAATGTGATGGACTGTGTAGAATGCAGATGCTGTGAGTTTATCTGTTCTTCTAAAATCCCGCTTGTAGCCAAGATCAAAGCCGGAAAAAATGCGGTAAGGGGGATGAAATAATATGCTGATTACGCAGTTAAAATCAAAAGAAACTATCGCATCTCTGGCGGAGGCAAAGAAAGTGTTTATCATTAATTGCCACGGATGCAAAGAGGTCAGATTTCCGGAAAAAGAAGCCGATGAACTTCAAAAGGAAATGAGTGCCGACGGAAGTGTGACCGGTATTATGACAAGAGAATATATCTGCAATCCGAAAAATCTGAAGCTTTATATTGAAAAATATAGAGATAAGATTGATGAGGCGGATGCGGTTCTGGTCTTTTCCTGCGGCGTTGGGGTACAGACAGTTGCCGAATGTCTCGGAGATAAAAAAGTATACGCAGCATGCGATACCTACCCGCTTCCGGGATTTCAGGGAGTGACACCGCTTGAGTATGACTGTGACCAGTGTGGAGAGTGTTATTTAAATATTACCGGTGGTATCTGCCCAATTACAGCTTGTTCTAAAAGCCTTGTTAATGGTCAGTGCGGCGGTTCCAAAGACGGAAAATGTGAAGTGGACGGTAATATGGAATGCGGCTGGGAGCGTATCTACAGACGCCTTGCGCAGCTGGGACGTTTAGATGTACTGAAATGTCCGGTTCAGGTGCGCAATTATGCAACAGATGAGGAAGTCTCTGAATAAATCCATTAAGGATTATTTAAATTTTAAGATGATTGGAGTAATGTAGAATGAAAATTACTGAGTTATTTGATCGCGGCGAATTTGTTGTAACAGCAGAAGTGGGACCGCCAAAAGGAATTCATATCGAACATATTTTGGAGGAAGCAAAAACATACTTAAGTGGTATTACTGCAGTGAATGTTACGGATAATCAGTCTTCTGTTATGCGTTTGGGTTCACTTGCGACTTGTAAAGCATTAAAAGATGAGGGACTGACCCCGATTTTCCAGCTGACTTGCCGTGATAGAAACCGTATTGCGCTGCAGTCTGATCTTTTAAGTGCAGCAATGCTGGGAATTGATAATATTCTCTGCCTGACAGGTGACCATACAAAGATGGGAGATCATCCGCAGGCAAAACCGGTATTTGACCTGGATTCTGTTTCTCTCCTTCATACGGTGAAACAGCTGGAGTCCGGTGTGGATTTGGGCGGAAATGAACTGGTAGGCGAACCACCAAAGTTTGCAAAAGGTGCTGTAGTATCTCCTTGTAGTGATTCTATCGATGCGCAGCTTGCAAAGATGGAACGCAAGGTGATGGCAGGTGCCGACTATTTCCAGACACAGGGCGTGTATGAACCGGAGAAGTTCATTAAGTTTATGGAAAAAGCAAAACAGTTTGGCAAACCGGTACAGCTTGGTATCATTATTCCGAAATCTGCGGGAATGGCGAAATTCATGAATGCGAACGTAGCAGGTGTTCATGTACCGGATGAAATGATTGAAGAACTGAAAGCAGATAAAGAAAAGACCAAAGCAGGTATTACCGGTGTAGAGATCGCTGCACGTATTATTAAAGAATGCAGACCTTATTGTCAGGGTGTACATATTATGGCGCTTGGCTGGGAATCTAAAGTACCGGATCTGTTGAAACTGGCTGGAATTTAATTGTGTTATATGCTGTCGGCAGAAAAAATCTGCCGGCAGATTTTTTTAATCTGCCGGAAAGAAAAAAGTAAATGTTGTTCCTTTTCCGAGAGTACTTTTTACAGTGATTTCTCCGTGGTGTTCTTTTATGATCCATGCGACCATGGAAAGACCGAGACCGGAACTTTCAGTCTCTGAGCGGGAAGGATCGGCTTGAAAAAAACGTTCCCAGATATGGGGCAGATCAGATGTGCTGATGCCGATACCGTTGTCTGAAATACTTCCTGTTATTTGTCCGCTGTCTGCAGCGGATTTTTTTAATGTTACCCGGATCTGTCCATTTGAATTTCCGTAAGAAACGGCATTCTTTAAAAGATTCAGAAAGAAACGGATCAGCAGTGTTTCATCGCCGGATATAAACAGATCAGGTTCAATATTAGTGAGAACAGAGATGTTTTTTGATGAGGCTATATCTCGCACTTCTTCACAAGCCAGAACTGCAAGCTCGCTTAGATTTAGATGTTCCAGTTCTATTTTCGCTTGCCCGCGATCTGCTCTTGAGATTATTAGCAGTTGAGAAACCATACGGGAGAGTCCTGCCACTTTTTTTTGCAGAAGCAGGATGTCCTTTCGAACGGATTCACTTAAAGTTTCTTCAAAAAGCAGATTTTCGCACAAGAGGGTCATAGTGGAAAGCGGCGTACGCAGTTCATGTGCCACGTCAGAAGTAAACTGCCGTTCACGCATAAGACTTTCTTCTAGTTGCGCCAGCATGCTGTCGAAAGTTGCAGCAAGTCGGTAGATTTCATCATTTCCTTTTCTGAGACCTACCCGTCTTGACAAATCACTGTCCTTTCGAATCGCTTGAACAGTGCGGGTAATTTCATCTACCGGGCGAAGAGTTCGTTTGGTCATAAAATAGCCGAGTGCGGCAGTGGCAATGACGATGAGAGGAAGCAGGATGAGTGCGAAGCGTATTGTCAAAAGAAACGTTTTTTCCGCTGCACTGACAGAAACAATTCCACGGATATCTGTTATGCCGTAATCGGGAATATCGTAGATCATATCCAGTACATAATATTGTGTATTTCCGTTTTGAATTTTGCGTACGTTTCCATCTTCGAAAGGAATAGTATTTTTAAATCCGTACGGGATCTTTCCGTATAAAAAAACACCGTTTGTATTGTAAAGGGAGAGATAAATTCCATCCTTAAGTTCCAAAAAATCGGAGTCAATTTCAAGAGTGCCTTCGGTACAGAACAAATCCCCCCGGGCATCTGCCACGCGTTCTTCCAACTGGGAACCTACTCCTGTCAGGATTTCCTGATTGCTGAAAGAAAACAGAATAGCGAAAACAGCGCAGACGACAGCGGTCATCAGCAATGTATAAAGAAGGGTGAGCTTTGCTTTTAATGAAAGAAGTTTCATGATAAACAAACTTTCTGTTAAGGGGTGCCGCGCAGGACATAGCCTTCACCGCGGACAGTGTGGATGAGTTTCTGTTCAAAATCGTTATCGATTTTTTTACGTAAATATCGGATATAAACATCAATTACATTGGAACCGCCGGAAAAATCATAGTTCCAGATATGCTGCTCTAGTTTTTCACGGGACAACACGATTCCAACATTTTGCACCATATAGCGGAGCAGAGAAAATTCTTTGGCAGAAAGACGGATTTCTTTTCCGCTACGCAGGACTTGCCGAGTGTCAGTATGTAGTTCGAGATCAGCCACGGTATAGACGGTTGTTTTTATCACAGCTGGCTTTCGAAGCATAACACGTATGCGGGCAAGCAGTTCGGAAAAAGCGAACGGCTTGACAAGATAATCATCCGCGCTGGCATCAAGACCGGTAACCCGGTCTTCAATGCTGTCTTTTGCTGTCAGCAGAAGAACCGGGACATGGTTTCCGGCCGTCCTTAATTTCTTCAAAACCTGAAGTCCATCCATCCCGGGCATCATGATATCGAGAAGGAGTGCGTCGTATTCAGCACAGGATAGATAATCAAAAACTTCCGTGCCGCTGTGACAGGAATCAACGCTGTACCCTTCGGATTTTAAGCGCTTTGCAATGAGGCGGTTCATATCTGTTTCGTCTTCTGCAATGAGTATCCGCATATCTAATTATCCTCCCGTTCCTGACTCCATTCTAAAATATCGCCTGTTTTGGCGTTTAGTTCAAAGTCATATTCTATGCCGTTATAGTGAATTTCACCTTCATAGATATCCTGCCCATCATCTCGATCGAGTGTGATGTGCAGATCCTGCATGGTTGCACCTTCTACTTTGGTGAGTACGATTTTTGCGGCCTCCTGTTCACTTAATAGGTCGTTGCTGCTGATAGAACCAGTTGTCTGTTTTGAGGAGAAATCATGCTCAATATCAAAATCACGGCTGCGGATTTCACCGGTTGCTGCATCAATCTCATAATCGTATTCTTTATTTTCAGCATAAAATTCGATATCATATATGGCAACACCATCATCATAGTCTTTTTCAATCCAAATATGGGAAATCTTGCTTGCTTCCAGCTTTGCGTCTGCAAGTGCAATTTCTTTGGCATCTGCATCTGTAATGCCGGAAGATGAAGAATCCGAAACCGGGGCTGTAGGAGCAGCGGCGGAAACTGGAGCATCGGCATTCATTTGTGAGGCAACAGCTGTCTCAGTTGGAATTTGAACGGTGCTGTCTTTTTGAGATGTCTGGCATCCGGTTATCGTTAGTGTAAAAACAGTTAACATGGTAAGAATAAAAACTCTTTTTTTCATCGTATATCTCCTTTCGTGTGAAAAATGTATTTGTTGTTTATGATTCACAATATACAGCAGAAAAATGAAAGAAAGATTAAAAAAATAAAAAAAAATTTCTATTTTCTGTATACATACATAGGTGATTATACCACAGAATGTCGTTTCGTTCCGAAAAAAATACAATTTTATCGGTTGTCGATTAGAGCGTTTTGTGGTATACTATCCGCAAAGTGAAGATGTGTAAAAGCGTCTGTCAAAAAATTAACAATACTTGGAAAGGAGGATGATGTATTGCATATAGTCAAAGATGAAAATGGCAATCTCTGCTCACATACACATGCGCATGAACACGCTCATACACATACGTATGAACACACGCATGAACATGCACATGAGCACGGACAGGAGGATGTGCATACACATACCCACGGAAACGAGGGAACATCCTGCGATGGACATTGTCACGATGAAAACGGCGGGCATTGCCATAATCATGACGGACATTGTCACAGTCATGACGGACATTCACATGAAGCAGCACCGGTAGGGAAAAATTCAGCACTGTTGAAATATATGCTGGATCACAATACGCATCATGCGGCGGAGCTTGATCAGATGGCTGCAAAACTGGCCGGTGACGGGCAGAATGAAGCAGCTGAGCAGATTCGAAGAGCAGTGGATGAATTCCAAAAAGGTAATATGTACCTCGGACTGGCACTGTCCCTGGTGAAAGAATCATAACAGGAGGCGATAACGATGTGTCTTGCAACAGTAGTAGACGTGAATCGTCCTGACAGCATTCTTTTGGAATATGTCAGCAAAATTGAGGTGGATGGCGATCGGATTACGCTTACTGATGTCATGGGAGAAAAACGAGTGGTAGAAGGTTCTCTTGCGACAGCAGACCTCACAGGCGGCAGAGTGGAGATCAACTGTCGGGATGCAAACTGACACACTAGTAAAAAGGAGATGCAATTATGTCATTTACAATAGCAGTAGCTGGAAAAGGCGGCGTGGGCAAAACAACATTATGCGGACTGCTGATTCAGTATCTATGTGAACAGGGGAAACGGCCGGTTCTGGCTGTAGATGCCGATGCAAATTCTAATTTGAATGAAGTACTCGGAGTGGATGTGGAGATGACACTTGGAGAAATTCGTGAGGAAGTGGCACGTGCAGAAAACAGTACGTCCAATCCGATTCCGGCGGGAATGTCAAAATCTGATTATATGGAGATTATGTTTAACAGATGCCTGATTGAAGATGATGACTTTGACATGTTGGTGATGGGAAGGACGCAGGGCAAGGGCTGTTATTGTTTTGTAAACGGTCTGCTGCAGACGCAGCTTGCAAAGCTGACACCACATTATCCGTATGTAGTGGTAGATAATGAGGCCGGCATGGAACACATCAGCCGTGGTCTTCTGCCAAAGGTGGATCTGATGCTGCTGGTCAGCGACTGTTCCAGAAGAGGCGTGCAGGCAGTTGGAAGAGTGGCTGCACTGGTAAAAGAGTGCGGACTTACTCCGAAGACAATGGGATTGATTGTAAATCGCGCTCCGGATGGCAAACTGAATGAAGGCACGAAAGACGAAATTGAAAAGCAGGGTCTGACACTTTTGGGTGTTGTGCCGCAGGATGCTGAAGTATTTGAATATGACTGTGAAGGGAAACCAACTGTACAATTGCCGGAGAATTCACCGGTAAAACAGGCTCTTCGCAGTATCATAGATAAGTTAGAAATTTAAAATACCCAACTGAAGGAGGATATGATGGGAGACTTTAAGTTAACAACAGTTGAAGAAATGGAAGCTGCTACCGAACGACTTCTGGAAACCGGCAAAAAAGTCGGCGCAGATGCATGGCAGTACAGAGTGAAAAAACAGACACCACACTGTAAATTCGGTGAAAGCGGTATTTGCTGTAGAATCTGTTCCATGGGTCCGTGCCGTATTACACCGAAGGCGCCGAGAGGTATCTGCGGCTGTGACGCGCACGGCATAGTAGCGCGTAACTATCTGAAATTCACTGCGGGCGGTTCCGCGACACATTCTGATCATGGACGTGAAATCTGCCACACATTGTATCACGCAAAACCGGAAGGACCGTACACGGTAAAAGATCCGGAGAAACTGATCCGCATTGCAAAAGAGTGGGATATTGAGACAGAGGGGAAAGATATTTATGATCTGGCTCATGAAGTGGCAGTTGTTGCGCTTGGCGAATACGGCAAAGTATTCGGCACACAGAATTTCCTGAAGAGAGCGCCGCAGCACACACAGGACATCTGGGAAAGAGAAGAGATCGCTCCGCGCGCGATTGACCGCGAGGTTTCCTGCTCCTTACATATGGCTCATATGGGATGCTCCTCTAAACCGGAAGCGCTGATCAGACAGTCTCTTCGTTCCGGTCTTTCAGACGGCTGGGGCGGTTCCATGGCCGGCACGGAATTTTCTGACGTTCTTTTTGGAACACCGAAGCCGATCGATACCGAGGCAAACCTTGGCGTTATGGTAGCGGAAAACGTAAATATCGTCGTTCACGGTCATGATCCGAGCCTTTCTGAGATGATCTGTGAATACGCGGACGATCCGGAAATGATCGCATACGCGAAATCCAAAGGAGCAAAGGGCATTACGGTATCCGGCGTCTGCTGTACGTCTAACGAAGTGGCTATGCGCCGCGGTATTCCGATGGCCGGCAACTTCCTGCAGCAGGAAAATGTGGTTCTGACAGGCGCATGTGAAGCAATCGTGGTTGACGTTCAGTGTATCTTCCCGGCGCTCGGCCCGCTTTCCAAGTGCTTCCACACGAAATTTATCACGACTTCTCCGATCGCGCAGATGCCGGATTCTGAATTTATCAGATTCTCCGCGGACAGCGCGGCAGAAAATGCTAAATCTATCGTGAAAACTGCGATTGACAACTTTGTAAACAGAAAGCCGGAACTGGTATATATCCCGGATATGAAACAGAAAGCAACGGTTGGCTATTCTGTAGAAGCGATCGTTAAGACGCTGGACGGCGTTACCAATTCTCAGGTTGATGAGACCGGTACGACAAAACCGCTGATCGAATGCATCACATCCGGCGTTATCCGCGGCGCGGTAGCGATGGTTGGCTGCAACAACCCGAAGATCCGTCCGGACTACGCGCATATTGAACTGATGAAAAAGCTGATCGCAAACGATATCATCGTCGTTGCGTCCGGATGCTCCGCACAGGCGGCTGCAAAGGCAGGCCTGATGGATAAAGCGGCAAAAGATCTCTGCGGCGCGGGCTTAAAGAGAGTATGCGAGTTGGCAGACATCCCGCCGGTACTTCACATGGGTTCCTGCGTAGATATCAGCCGTATGATGGTTCTGGTCGCAGAACTGGCAAAAGATTCCGGACTGAATATCTCACAGCTGCCGGTAGTCGGATGCGCTCCGGAATGGATGTCTGAAAAAGCGGTTTCCATCGGTAACTATGTAGTTGCGACCGGTCTGGATACCTTCCTTGGCGTTGATCCGTATGTATCCGGTTCTGATCAGGTCGCAGGTCTTTTGACAGAAGGCATCCGTGACTGGGTAGAAGCGGCGTACACCGTAGAAACAGATATCGAAAAACTGGTTGATCTGATGATCGAAAGAATCGAAGAAAAACGTAGAGCAATCGGTATCTGATAAATAACAAAATATCTGCGCGGCTTCCGTAATAAAGCTGCGCAGGTGTATGTGGCGTATGATTTTATTCTTTATGACAGATGGAGGAGCTCATGAAAATAGCAGTGACAGGAAAAGGTGGCGTAGGAAAGACAACATTTGCTGCGACGCTGGCGAGACTATATGCAGAGGAAGGAAAGACCGTCCTGGCGGCGGATGTGGATCCGGATGCAAACCTGGGTCTTGCGCTTGGATTTACTCCAGAGGAGCTGGATCAGATTGTACCCATTACCAGAATGCGTAAACTGGTGCAGGAGCGTACCGGTGCAAGTGATGACAATCGATTTTATAAATTGAACCCGAAAGTAGATGATATTCCGGATACCTATTCCATGGTGAAAAACGGTGTAAAATTGCTGACACTCGGAACGGTTGACACCGCAAACAGCGGTTGTGTATGTCCGGAGCATGTGATTTTGAAACGAATCATTAATCATCTGGTTCTTCGTAGCAATGATGTGGTTATTCTGGACATGGAAGCCGGATTGGAACATCTTGGAAGAGGCACGACAGAGGGAATGGATCAGTTTGTGGTTGTGATCGAGCCGGGAGCAAGAAGCATACAGACATACCGCAACGTTAAGCGTCTGGCAAACGGTCTTGGCGTAAAGCATGTGCGGGTTGTGGCAAACAAGGTCAGGGACGAGGATGATGAGGCGTTTATAAGGAGCGAGATCCCGCAGGAGGATCTGCTGGGCTTTATTCATTATAATAAAGAGGTAATCGATGCCGATCGAAAGGGAAGTTCCCCATATGATTTCAGTAAGACGGCAGTCGCTGAAATCAGGGCAATTAAAGAAAAAATGGATTCCATTTTTTAGTAAAAACTAGGAGGAAAAGAAAGTGACATTATTTGATGTTGTATTTAGTGGAAACGATGCTGTGTATGGATTGACAGAAAAAGCGATCGATGACGCCATTGCAGCAAACGGTGCCGATAAAGCCATTGCATTTCCGGATACCGCTTACAGTCTTCCGTGTTACTATGCAGTAACCGGAACAAAAATCGCAAACCTGGGCGATTTAAAAACTGCTCTTGGAGTGGTAAAATCTCTGATGACCAGAAATCCGAGACTGAATGATGCATTTATGTCTGGTGTGGCAACTGCTCTTTGTGCAGAATTTATCGAAGTACTGAAATATATGGATGGTGCAAAACCGTATGAAGCTCCGTGCTACGGACATCTCGGTGACGCAACGATCCGTGAGCTTGGTGTGCCGCTTGTAACCGGTGATATCCCGGGTGTTGCTGTAATTCTTGGCGCTGCTCCGACTGCTCAGGAAGGTGTTGATCTTGTAAAATCTTATCAGGCACAGGGTATCCTGGTAACTCTGGTTGGCGGTATCATTGACCAGTGTGAAGAACTCGGATACAAGACAGGCGCAAATGTACGTGTGATCCCGCTGGGTAAGGACGTGACATCTGTTATCCATGCTGTATCTGTAGCTGTTCGTGCGGCTCTGATCTTCGGTAATGTTCAGCCGGGAGATGCTGCAGGACTTATGAAGTATACAATGGAACGTGTACCGGCATTTGTAAATGCATTTGCTCCGCTGAACGAAGTGATCGTAGCATGTGGTGCAGGCGCGATTGCACTTGGTTTCCCGGTTATCACAAACGAAGAAACTTTCCGTGTTCCGAAGAGCCTGATTGTACAGAAAGACGTAAGCAAATTCAACGCAACGTCTCTGGAAGCACGTGACATTAAGATCAAAATCACAAACATTGATATTCCGGTAGCATTTGCATCCGCATTCGAGGGAGAAATCATTCGTCGAGGCGATATGCAGATTGAGTATGACGGTTCACGTGTGGACTGCTTCGAGTTGGTTCAGACGAAAGAAGCTGCTGAAGTAGAAGATCACAAGATTGAAGTGATCGGACCGGATATTGATGAACTTCCGGAAGGAAGTAAACAGAGCATTGCTTATGTCGTAGAAGTAGCTGGCAAGAGCATGCAGTCTGACTTTGAACCGGTTATCGAGCGTAAATTCCACTCTTATATGAACTGTGTAGAAGGTATGATGCATACAGGTCAGCGTGATATGATCCGTATCCGTGTAAGCAAAGATACATTCGGAGCAGGTTTCCGTGTGAAACATATCGGTGAAGTTCTTTACGCAAAGGTTAAGAGTGAATTTGCAGCCGTTGTTGACAAATGTCAGGTGAAGATCTACACAAACGCAGAAGAGTGTACAAAACTTCGTCATGAACTTGCGATTCCGGCATTTGATAAACGTGACGAGCGTCTGAATACACTGACAGATGAAGGTGTAGACGTATACTACAGCTGTATCATGTGCCAGGCATTCTCCCCGAGCCATGTATGTGTGGTTACTCCGGAGAGACTGGGACTTTGCGGTGCCGTTTCATGGCTGGATGCAAAAGCAACCAACGAATTGGATCCGCAGGGACCGTGCCAGATCATTACCAAAGAAAAAGTTATCGATGAAAGAATCGGTGAATATGAAGATGTTAACGAGGCAGTACGCAAGTTCTCTCAGGGCGCTCTGGAAGATGTTTCTCTGTACTCCATCATTGAAAAACCGATGACTTCTTGCGGATGTTTCGAGTGTATTTGTGGTATTGAGCCACTTTCCAACGGTGTATGTATTGCAAACCGTGAGTACGCTGGTATGACTCCGATCGGTATGACTTTCCCGGAACTGGCTTCTATGACAGGTGGCGGTGTTCAGACACCGGGCTTTATGGGACATGGTAAACATTTCATTGCTTCCAAGAAGTTTATGAAAGCTGAAGGTGGTGTGGCTCGTATCGTATGGATGCCGAAGGATCTGAAAGATCAGGTTGCAGAAAGATTGAACCAGACAGCAAAAGAAATGTACGGTATCGAGAATTTCTGCGATATGATTGGTGATGAGACGGTTGCAGAAGATCCGGAAACCTTACTGGCATTCCTGGAAGAAAAGGGACATCCGGCTCTGACTATGGAACCAATGATGTAAAAGTGAGGGAAAGGAAACCAAGTGACGGCGAAGCCGGCATTTGGTTTCACCCGAGCCTTATCGAAACTAACAATAAAGAATTTTTAAATCAAACCAAAAACTCAATCTACTTCCGTGGTCCCACCCAGACCGCGGAGGCATAGAAAATGAAGGAGGATAATTAAAATGCCATTTACAGCAAAATCAGGAAAGTTCAATGCCAGCATCAATACGGTTACAGTTGGCACTGGCGATAAAGCCATCAAACTTGGTGGTGAATGTGCACTGCCGCTGTATTCTTTTGATGCAGCTTTTGAAAACGCACCGAAGGTTGGTATTGAGATCACAGACTTCGGCATGGAAAACGAGCCGGAATGTGTGAAAAAATATTATGAAGGATGTACTACTTTAGCAGAAATTGCAAAGAAAGCAGCATCTTTTGAAGGTGTGGATTTCTTAAGTTTCCGAATGGAAGGTGGAGATCCGAACGGTGCAAATAAATCTACTGAAGAACTGATCGCTCAGTTAAAAGAAGTGGCAGAGGCAGTAGATCTTCCGCTTGTTGTATGCGGTTCTAAGAACGCAGAAAAAGATGCGGAGCTTCTTTCAAAAGCTGCTGAGGCGGTTCAGGGCAAAAATGCACTGATTCTTGCAGCAAAAGAAGAAAATTATAAAACAGTCGGCGCAGCTGCAGGTCTGGCTTACGATCAGATTGTCGGAGCTGAGTCTTCTGTAGATATCAACCTTGCAAAACAGCTGAATGTATTATTAGGTCAGTTAGGTGTAAAAGCAGCTTCTACTGTAATGAATGTCGGTACAGCAGCTGCAGGTTATGGTTATGAATATGTTGCATCTACAATGCAGCGTATCAAAGCTGCCGCTCTTTCTCAGAATGATGCGCAGCTTCAGATGCCGATTATCACACCGGTTGCTTCTGAAGCATGGGCAACCAAAGAGGCTACACAGGCAGAAGCAGATGCACCGGAATGGGGATGCCAGGAAAGACGTGGTATCGATATGGAAGTGGAAACTGCAGCAGCAGACCTCGCATGCGGTTCCAACGCTGTGATCCTGAAACATCCTGTAGCAGTTGCAACTGTTGCAAAACTGATCAAAGAGTTAGTCTAATTGCTGTTTAAGGAGGATAAAAACAATGGCATTAAAAGGTCTTGATATTTTTAAATTATCACCGAAGAAAAACTGTAAAGAGTGCGGCAGCCCGACTTGTATGGCTTTCTGTATGAAAGTTGCACAGGGTGCGGTTGATATCAGCGCATGTCCGTACTTCTCAGAAGATGCAAAGGCTCAGTTATCTGAGGCTACAGCACCGCCAATGAAAACAATCAAGGTTGGTACAGGTGATGCTGAATTTACACTCGGTGGCGAAACGGTTATGGAGCGTCATGAAAAAACATTTGTCAGCAAGACAAGATATGCAGCAGCGCTTTGCAATTGCATGGATGACGCAGAAATCGATGCAAAATTGGCTGCAATTCCGGCTGTTGATTATGAGCGTATCGGCGAAAGAATGTTTGTAGAACTTGTCTATGTAAATTACTGTGCAGATGGTAAGACAGATTATGTAGAGCTTGTGAAAAAAGCTGCGGCTACGGGAAGAACACTGGTACTTGGATGTACAGACGCAGAAGTTGCAAAAGCTGCTTTGGCAGTTTGCAAAGACAGCAAACCGGTATTAAACGGCGCGAATGCTTCCAACTACGCAGAAATGAACGCAGTTGCTGTAGAAGCAGGTGTTGTTCTTGGCGTGTGCGGTGCAGATATGAATGAAATCTACGATACAATCAAGGCTGTAGAGGCACTTGGAAACAAGAATCTGGTAGTAGATACAACAGGTGCAACCGTAAAAGAAACATTTGCAAATACGGTTCAGCTGCGTAAAGCTGCAATCAAAGATGGCGACAGAAGCTGTGGTTATCCGTCTATCGTGAATCTGGCAAAACTGGCCGGCGATGATATGCACCTGCAGGCTGCGCTTGCATCTGTATTTACGATCAAGTATGGTTCTATTGTAGTTCTTTCTGAAATGACTTATGCAGAGGCACTGCCGTTGTACGGTCTTCGTCAGAATATCTTTACAGATCCGCAGAAGCCGATGCGTGTAGAACCGGGTATCTATCCGCTGAATGGTGCAGATGAGAACTCTATTTGTCTGACAACCGTAGACTTTGCATTGACCTACTTCCTGGTATCTGGAGAGCTGGAGCGTTCTGGTGTTCCGGTAAACCTGATCATCAGTGATGCAGGCGGACTTTCCGTACTGACAGCATGGGCTGCTGGTAAACTGTCTTCTTCCTCTATTGAAAAATTCTGGAAAGAACAGGATATTGAAGGCAAGATTAAGAGCCGTAAACTGGTAATCCCTGGTAAAGTAGCTGTTCTGAAGGGTGAAATCGAAGCAAAACTTCCGGGCTGGGAAATCATCATTGCTCCGAATGAGGCAGTACAGCTTGTGAAATTTATGAAAGATCTGCAGTAATATTATTTTATATAGGGTTAAAAAAACGAATACATATTAAGGAGGGTTACAAAATGGCAAAATTTGTAACAATTGGAGAAAGACTCTCCACAACTGCACCGGCAGTAAACAAAGCATTTCTTGAAAGAGATCCGGAACCGATCTTAAAAAGAGCAAAACAGCAGCTGGATGCTGGTGCTGTTTATCTTGATGTAAACATTGGACCGGCAGAAAGTTACGGAGAAGATCTGATGAAATGGGTAGTTCAGTTGCTTCAGAGCGAGTTTGACAACGTTCCTCTGGCACTGGATACTGCTAATAAAAAAGCAATTGAAGCAGGTATTTCTGTTTACAATCGTGCAAAAGGAAAACCGATTGTTAACTCTGCCGATGCAGGTAGCCGTATCGAATACGTGGATCTTGCTGCAGCAAATGATGCAATCGTTATTGCTTTGTGTAATGCAGAAGGTATCGCAAAAGACAACGACGAACGTATGGGATACTGCCAGATTCTTCTGGAAAGAGGTCTGGAGCATGGTATGGAAGCAGAAGATCTGTGGTTTGACCCGTTATTCCTGGTTGTAAAAGGTATGCAGGACAAGCAGATGGATATTTTGGAATGTATCAAGATGTTCTCTGATATGGGATTGAATTCTACAGGCGGTCTGTCTAATAACAGTAACGGTATGCCGAAACACATTCGTCCGATTATGGATTCTGCTCTGGTAGCAATGTGTATGATGCAGGGTCTTACTTCTGCAATTGTAAACCCGAATGATCTGCGTCTGATGGAGACAATCAAATCTTGTGATGTATTCAAGAATAATACTCTGTATGCAGATTCTTATCTGGAGATCTAAATGTATAAGGTAACTTTTAAGTTTGAAAACAGCGAAGATGTGAGCGTCTTCGCTGCTTTCGGTGAAAACCTTCTTGAGGTAGCGAGAAAAACAAATGTAGCTATCGATGCGCCTTGCTCGGGAAATGCTGCATGCGGAAAATGTAAAGTAAAGTTGGTTGGTGGAGAATTAGATTCCAAAAAAACACGCCATATCAGCGATGAAGAGTATGCGCAAGGGTGGAGACTGGCTTGTGTCAGCAAAATTAATGCTGATGTGGAGGTACTGGTACCGGATATTGCTTCCGCTTATCGCAGCCGCATGAAAGTGGCCGATTTAAGCTCCCCTGATGAAATCCGGATTTTTGACGATCTGAAGGAGCAGGTACAGCAGGCCGGGATTGCCTTAAAAAACAATATGGATGTTATTACCGTAAGGATGGAGAAACCGACTCTTGATGACACTATGCCGGATAATGAACGTTTTTCACGTGCGGTTGAGGAGGCAACAGGTGTTCAGAAGGTACGTCTTCCGTATACGGTAGTAAAGAAGATGGCTTATATCTTCCGCGAAAGTGAATTTGAGGTTCAGGCGGTGATCCGTAAAACTTCTAAAGACGTATTTGTCTATGATATCCTGAAAAAAGAGGAAAAAGCGATCGTGGCCGGTATGGCGATCGATATCGGAACGACAACGGTTTCTGGTATTATCATCGATATGTTAAGCGGTGAGATTTTGGCAAAAGGTTCTGCCGGAAACGGTCAGATTCGTTATGGTGCCGATGTTATCAACCGTATTATTGAGTCCATGAAACCGGAAGGCGGTGAAAGACTGCAGAAAGCAGTGGTAGAAGAAACAATCAATCCACTGATCGAAACGATGTGCCGTCAGGCAGGAATACACAATGAGCAGATTTATCGTATGAGTGTAGCTGCCAATACGACCATGAACCATCTGCTTTTGGGTATTTATTCCGATCCGATCCGTATGGAGCCGTACATTCCGACCTTCTTTAAGACGAATTCAATCTTTGCGAATGATATCGGTGTAAAAATCAATCAGGATGCACACATTATCGTAGCGCCGAATATTGGCAGTTACGTGGGCGGTGATATTACGGCTGGTGCATTTGTGAGTATGTTATGGAATCAGCCGGAGTTTTCCCTGTTTATTGATTTGGGGACAAACGGCGAAATCGTATTCGGAAATTCAGATTTTATGTTTAGTTGTGCATGTTCGGCAGGTCCGGCCTTTGAAGGCGGAGACATTAGTTGTGGTATGCGTGCAACGGATGGAGCGATTGAAGCCTGCACCATTGACAAAGAGACGATGGAGCCGACCTATACCGTGGTAGGTGATGCGGATACGAAACCGGTGGGACTTTGTGGTTCCGGTATTATTGATGTGATTGCAGAGCTGTTTCGCTGCAATATCATAAGTCCGAAAGGAAAATTTATCCGTGAGGGTAAGCGGATTCGTCATGACAAGGATGGTATGGGTTCCTATGTGATCGCGTTTGAAGACGAGGCGGGTGCAGCTAAGGATGTGGAAATCAATGAAGTAGATATTGATAATTTTATTCGTGCAAAGGGCGCAATTTTCTCTGCAATCCGTACAATGCTGTCCTACTGCGATTTTGATATTTCTATGATTGAGCATGTTTATGTGGCAGGCGGTATCGGCAGCGGTATCAACATGAAGAATGCTATCCGTATTGGGATGTTTCCGGATGTTCCGCTGGAATTATATCAGTATATCGGGAATTCTTCTTTGGTTGGCGCATATGCGATGCTCTACTCATCCGAGTCGGAACGTAAAGTATACGAAATCGCACAAAACATGACGTATATTGAGCTGAGTGCGATTCCGTCTTATATGGATGAATTTGTTGGCGCATGCTTTTTGCCGCATACAGATGCGGCTCTGTTTCCGAATGTTGGAGAATAAAGGAGGCGCTGACGGTTTCCAAACAGAAATCAGAAAGCAATGGAGCAGGAGATACATGGAGTTAAACTACGGAAAAAACAACATTGAGGAAGTGCCGTTTGAGCAGTATATGGAAAAATACCGGTCAATGGATCCGGTAGAGGCCGGAAGGCGCAGTGGTATTCTTTATGACAGTGAAAAACAGCTTTTCACAATGCGGATGATGCAGCGTACGTACCAGATTTCCTGGCCGGATTTTGAAGTACGCGTAGCAGAGCCGGAAAACAAAGATTATGCACCGCTTCGGGATGAGACGGATGCCAAGATTTTTGCAATTCGTTTCTTGTTAAATGGAATAGAATCTCGGGGAACAGATAAATTTTTGACATTCCGCGAAGTGCCGGGGGCGGAGCTGTATTTTACACCGTTTGACGGGCGGTGTCTCAAGAGACTGGCTTTCGGATTTGGTTTTAAATTAGCCGCGCTGACAGAGATTTTTGAACGCCTCGGCGCAAAAAAGCTGTCTTACGGCGATGTGTCCTGTGAAATAGAATTTATCAACAATTATTTTGTAAGATTTATTTTATGGGCGGGGGATGATGAATTTCCGCCGTCCGCGCAGATTTTGTTCTCAGACAACTTTCCGGTGGCTTTTGAGCCATATGATCTGGCAGTTGTTGGGGACATCAGTATAAATACATTTAAAAAGCTGCAGTAAATACTGCAATGCAAACAGACAGAAAAACATATTTTTGTCTGCATGGGGTTTACACAAAAAGAAGGAGGAACTAAAACTATGGGATTCAAAACAGACATCGAAATTGCACAGGAGACGGAAATGCTCCCGATCACTGAGATCGCGAAAAAAGCAGGGATTGACGAGAAATATTTAGAGCAGTATGGACGCTACAAAGCGA